>JAQVHZ010000085.1 GCA_028695965.1 Thermoguttaceae bacterium
TCAAGACCGCAATCGACGATTGTTTGGCAAAGCTTGAAACCGACTATAAGAACGACGTCATGTCGATGATGACATTAAATTTTCAAACGTTTGAAAAGGATAACGTACTGGCATTGTGAAGTATACAACATTTGTTCAACAACGGCTGTTCGCCGGGGAGATAAAAAATGACTGATCGCGTTCAATGCGGAACTGACGTTGCCTTACAAAGCGCCGCGCCGGAAATCCCCGGCTTTTTCCGAGCGTTGAAGATCTGCTTTTGGGAAAAATACTTTTCTTTTAAGGGTCGAGCAAGCCGAACAGAATATTGGTATTGCGTCTTGGTCGCGGGGATCTTGACGTTCGTCCCCATTTATATAGCGCAGAGACTTTTCGTCAACGTGTTTGCGTTTAGGGACGTCGTTTATTATCTCTTTTTCTTTACTGTTCTCACTTTGATGTTTTTCCCGACATTAAGCGCGACTATACGAAGATATCATGACGTCGGCCTCTCGGGCTGGTTTTATATTCTTTTGCTTTGTTGCGCTCTAGGCCTTATACTCGTAGTGTATATATTGACGCCCAAAACAGGGTCTGGTTTTGGCGCGAACCCCATTATTGACATGACTTCGGTTTTGATGTTCTTGGTAAATTTTGGCCTTTCGTGTATTGGCGCTGCGGTCAGCTTATTCTCTCCCGACAGTGGACTTTATGAAGCGGCGCTTTTCTTATTCGTCGCAGTCAACCTTTTTATCCTCAGTCGCCCGGGGACAAAAGGGCCGAACAAATACGGGCCCGCGCCGAGCAAAAGAGCGTGAGATTGCGCCCTAAACCTTCGCTCGCCCGGCGCGCGTCGCAAGCGCCCCGAGCGCTGTGCCAAATAGAAAAGCCTGAGCAGAAACGACGCTCAGGCTTTTTTAGTTGAGTTTTTTGCAATGAGAGAGATTGAACGCCCAAGATCCTGACGAAGGTCGACAAGTTATTGCGCGACTTCATTTTGAAGGGCGGATTTGACGTCGAGACGCCGGAGTAAACGCGCCGGACCCTGACGGGAAAGAGAGCGGGGCGGGAGCGCGGACTCGAAGGACGGCGCTGGACCGTCCTTCGGACCGATTCGTCTGCGCGTCGGCGCTGCGATTTATTCGGTTTCGACGCCAGCGTCGTCTTTATCGTCTTTGTCGGCGTCCTCGGTCTTGGCGTCCTGATTATTGTTGTTGTTGCGATGCGATTCAAAGAGCCCTCGGACGTCCAAAATCGGTTCGACAAAGAGGATCCCGTTCCCGGGGACTTCCAGCTGAAGCTCTTGATAGATATCGTTCACGACTTTATCGACTAAGCCGCTCGGCATGAGGATGATCACCAGTTCCTTTTCCGGTTCAATTTCTATGCCGAAGACTTTTGCGGCGTTCTCGGCGGTTCCTCGACCGTGTACGATCGTGCCGCCCTTGACGCCCGATTTGTAGGCGATATCCATGACGTCCGGCGCCATGCCGCGATTGACGACCACCGTAAGTTTTTTAAACATACTCTTTTCCTCCGCGCTGCGCGCTCTATCCCAAGCGTCCTGATTTTTGTTAATAACTTGTCGTGCGGTTATGACCGGCGTCGTAAAGACGATTCCATGACCGGGTTCGTGAAGCTGAAACTCTTTCGTGAAATAGTCGAGCGCCCCTTCGGCTTTTTCTTCTTGAAGCAGAAAGCTGATGATTTCCTTTTTCTGACTCTTGATTCCCAACAAGTTCAGCACGGCGCTCGTTACGGTGCCTTTACCGCGCACAATAGTCCCGCCGCAGACGTCTTTCGCTTTGACAATATTGGCAAATTTCTGACGCAGATTCTCGGCCAAGATGAGGGTAACGATCACAAACGGCTGTTCAACAGACAGTTCTTGCGTTGGCTTATCCATGACAACCTCCTATTGATTGCTTTTTAAATTGCGGCTTTTAGCGCTTTTCGATCTGGCGTGATAGAGCGCGCCGAGTATTTCGATCGCGATGATCGGCGTCATGGCGACGATCGCTATCATGCCAAGCCCGTCCGCGACGACGTCGGCGGTCGGCACTTGCGCGGCGATCCCCTGGACGAAGCTGAGCGAGAACGTTGCCGTCATCGGGCCAGAAGCGACGCCGCCCGCGTCAAACCCCATGCCGACGAACAGGTCGGGCGCGAAGAAAGCAAGGACTACAGCCAGCCCAAACCCGGGCAGCAAATACATCCACAGCTGGATACCAGGCACGAGGACCCGTAAGGTAGACATGAAGATCGACAGGCCGACGGCGATCGACAGAAAGACGAGCACCAAGCTGCGCCGGACCGATCCGCCGGTTACTTCTTCCACCTGATGGGTCAACACGTGAACCGCCGGCTCGGCCAAGACGGTAGTGAGCCCGAGCAACAGCGATACAAAAAGGACTGGAAAACGCGACTCCATCGAGGCAAGCTGTTTGCCCAGTTCGGCGCCTACTGCCATAAAGCCGCCGTTCACGCCCAACAAAAATATGACGAGCCCGACATAAGTCAGGACGAGCCCACGAGCTATATCGATTACTTTGCTCCTTTTTTGTTTAAAGACGAAGATCTGAAAGACGAGATACGCGGTAATAATCGGCAGGAGCGTCAGGAAAGACTCCCATGCGATGGTAAGCAGCTTCGAACCATAAATATCCAACAGACTGCTCGACGCGATATCCGATTCCGGCAGCGCGCCGTCCAGGTCGTCGTTTACTACAAAAAGACCGGTAATCAAAATGCCCAGGATCGCGCCGGTCGAGGAAATGCCGATCAACCCAAAGCTGTCGGCTTCGCCCGTCTTGCTGTCTTTTTTCAGCGCGGAGACGCCTGCCGCCAGCGCCAGCATGAAAGGAACCGTAATGGCGCCGGTTGTCGCGCCGGAAGCGTCAAACGCAATCGCCAGAAAATCAGCCGACGAGAATAACGACAAGATGAAGATCAGTCCGTACGCGCCCGCAAAGACATATTTCAGCCGGACGCCACGAAGGATGCGCAGCATGCCGAGCGTCATCATCACCCCGATCCCGATGGAGACGGCGACCACCATCAAGATGTTGTCAAACTGCCCCGACGTTATGCTGTCGACCTGCTTGGCGAGAATATGCAGGTCCGGCTCCGCAAACGAGATAAAGAATCCCAAGATCAAACTGACCGTAATGACGACCGCGTAGCTGTTGGAACGGGTAATTGCGCCGCCAATGCCGTGCCCAATAGGCTCAATGCCCTGATCGATTCCGAACAGGAAGACCGTCAGCCCCAAAATGACGAGCGCGGAGCCGATGAGAAAGGCATAGAACATATTCGATTCCAACGGCGTTATGGTAAAATGGAGCGCCAGAACGATGATTGAAATCGACAGGACCGTCGCCAGTACTTCTTTGAATTTTCCCGTTAATTCGTTCAAGTTGTCACCTCCGTAAATTGATAAGACGCCATTCTGCCCTCCACGTATTTTTACGGCGTTTTTTCGTTATTGTGTGTTCATCCGCGTCCGGCCCTCTTCTGAAGCCGAGCGGCGGTAATATCTCTATCGATGAAGTTTGGAAACAACTTTTAATCGCTATATTGCCGGACGGCGTTTCAGCGCCGCCAAGAGTTGCGCTATTATATCACGAAAGCAGGAAAAACCTACTGCTGACCGAGATTATTTTTGGCGGTTTTCGACGCCCTGCGGCGAGGAGACGACGTCGCGCGGCGGCGCTGACGAGAACGCCGCCGAGTTCGGACGATTCGACGCGTTGAACGGGCCGCGCCGATAAGAAAACGAAAGAACGCGTCGGCGCGCTGGAAGGCGCAAGACGATTCCGCCAGACGCCGACGTGCCCCGTAAGCGCCTGGCGGAAATATCGGCGCCGCCTAGAAATAAGAACGTTCCAAGAGGGCGCCTTTGCGGTTAAGCGTCGTGTCAAACTACGTCAAAATTCGACGTAGTTGCCGTCGTTTACCGTCGCCAATTTCGCCAGGACGTCGTAACTGATCTCATTGCCGAAGTAACGAACGGAGCCGTCTCCCATGAGGATGTTGCACCCGGTCATGTGCCACGAGCCGAGCCCGCAGTTGATCGACGCGCACCCGTCCGCCATTAACTGGTCGAACGGTCCGTCGATCCTTGTTCCAATCTTCGAGCCGGGCGTCTTTCTGTCCTCCGACCACCATTGGACGACCGTGCGGAAGATCGAGCCCTCTGCCGACGTCATGCGCCCGCACAGATACGAGCAGTCGTGGCAGCCGCCAAAACCGTTTTCCCACGGCTGGGCGTTGTTGCAGACGTTGAGCGCGTCGACCGGGATATGTTTCTCGCCGATAAAGCTCTGATTGGTCGCGCCGTCTCGAAGCCGCGCCATCGTGTCGCGCGGACGCCAGGCGGCGTAGCGGTTCTCGCCGCGAGGAAGGACCGCGCCCCGAAACGCGCCGCGTTGGTACTTCTGGCATTTGTCGTCTTTGGAGTCGACGACGCGAACGTGGTAGTGCGCGTCGCAGTCGTCCGGGGTCGCGCGCTGCGCGTTGTAGGGGAACGAGCTGGCGTCGGTCGAACAGACGATCGCGTAATCGGTTTGAGGGCCCGCGCTCGGCCCTTCCGGATGAGGGGCGATGACGTCGTAGGACGCGGGGGTCGCTCGCCGCGACGGGCAGAGCATATAGGGCACGCTGGCGAACCCTTTGCGCTGTTCCTCCGTGAGGACGCCCGACGTCCAAAAGTCTTTGTCGCGCGTGAGAAAAGCGTTAGGGCTGTGATCGGTCTTGTCGAATAGGTCGTACAGGTTCATCTGCTCGGTATAGGGGTAGATTAACCCCCACATTGTGCAGCGTTCGAACCCCACTGCCGCCGGGGGCAGCCCTTTTCTCGCGTCGCTGAAATTCAGAATCGCCAGCCCCATCTGCTTCATGTTGTTGGCGCACTTGAGCCGTCTTGCCGCCTCACGCGCCGATTGGACCGCAAACAGCAACAAGCCGATGAGAACGCTGATGATCGAGATGACGACGAGCAGTTCGATCAGCGTAAACGCTCTGGAAGAGCAATAATTCTTTGTGTTCATAGTCTCGCCTTTAGGCGCCTTTCGCGCCGTTCTTCAAAAGGAGCTCGCGCCTACCAGCGCTCAAAAAATCGCAGCATAATCCACCGAACGGTAAAGTAAACGGTCGTCGCCGTTAAGAGGATAAGCGCGACAAAACCAAGAAGAGTCATGAAGTTAAATTGGCCAAATTTCACAAATTTCAAAAAGGCTATGTAAAAACTTTTCGATACCGCTTCCGACTTGAGATAAGCGAGGACCCAAAGAAAGACCGCCAGAAACGACGTCATTCTCATGAATCGTGCCGAGAGCGCTTCTTCGTATTCGTTGAGCGAATGGGTAAGGAAGCCCCAAAAGATTCGGCCCCATCCGATAGCGATCAAAATCGTCGCAATGAGCGCGATCTTTATGTAGACGCTCCAGCTGGCTATATCCAAGGTCGCAAAATAGACCTTTAGGAACCCGGCCTCCCCAAAGACGCCGAACCAGGCTAAGGCGCCCCCTAAAATGAAAAAAGCAAACTCAAGGACCGTTTCGACTAGCCCTTTTTTGTGAACAGCTTGATTCGTTTCTTTTTCTTCAAAAGAATCTGCCTGCTCAACAGGCGTCTTGTCATTGGTCATCTTCTACGCTCCTTTTTCTATGCGTATCGTTTATATTGCGTGGCAATCCCTTCTTATTGCCGCGCTCTTTGACGTCGTCAAACGACGTCAAAATTGCACGTCGTTGGCGGCGTTCGCCGTCCCTCGTTTCGCAGGATCGTTCCCAAAGCGCCGAGCGGCGCCGACAGCGCGAGCGCGTTGAAATAACGCTTCTTCTTGCGCATAGCCTTCTTATCGGGCTTTGTTCGCCCCTCTATGTTCTATAGTATGCGAATTCTTCGAACTCGCCGCCTTTTAAGCGAAAAAACTTGCCCAAAGGCGGCGCAGTTCTCTGCTTTCCGAGTCAGACGCTCGGAAGGCGCGTTCATCGAACGTCAAGGGGTATCCAGAAGGAGCGTCGCTTTGCGCCAGAAGGAACCATGCTTGAGGATATTGTCCCTTAAATACTTGTCCAGTTCCTTTCCGCTGGTAAAGGTTTGTTCCGGACCGTCTTCGCCCCAGATGTGGTACGTTGTTTTGTCGGTTTGCTTATCGGTTTCGTACACAATCAGCCCGGCGGGGAACGTAACGTCGCCCAACTGGGCGCTGGACGGCTCGTTGAGGGTAAAGTTGGTAATAGTGGTCGTCGAAACGAAGGCTTTGTTGCGGTCGTCGTTGTAGTGCAGTCCTTGTCGCTCTTGAGGATACCAGTACCCCGGACGGACTTCTGCGAACTTGGTAACGGTTATTTCTGAGCAGCAGGGCGGGAAGGAGTCGTAGATAGAGACGGTGACGGACGTGTATTTCGAGATCAGACCGCCTTTGCTCAGATTATAATCGACCGTCATCGTCCAATGGGCTAAACTCGGCCACATGGGATCGGTGTTTTCTTCGTCGAATTCAACTTGAACGACGTCGTCGCCAGCCTCATTCTTGATCTTCTCGACTCGTTTCGGCGTATAGCTCGCAAAGAGCTCCTTCGCAACGAGATCCTTAGGCGAAACCTTCCTGTCGCAGCCGGGAAAATGCAGCGCGATGAAAGGATACCACATCGTATACCAAGGATCGGTGGGATTCTTCACGATCCTCCCTTCGTAGCCGTCCCTTTCATAGTCTCGATATTTGCAGAGGTCGAGCGGTTCTTCGACCGGAAACGCGTCGAGCGGGACTATCAGCTCATATTTTACAGAAGCGTCGACAACGACGTCAGAGATTACGTCGATCAGTTCGTCTTTGTTGTACATTGCGTCGAGGAAGGTGAGCATATAGGTAGAATCTTGCATCTTGCGGCGAAAGCGGTACTTGTCTTCACCAAGCTGTTCCCACACGTTCCCAAGCGACTCGATCGACTTTCCGTTTGAAAACTTGGCGACGGAGTCGTACTCGACGTGAAGCGTCTGCGTTTCGGCGCGCCGCGCCTCGTCGAGCCGGATGATCTCCGAGATCAAGGCGTCGTCGGCAAAGGCCGGCAAGGCGAAGAGCGCTAACAAAAAGCTAAGCGCGTAAGTCTTTATCTTTTTCATGATGAACTCCATTCTGTTCCAACGCGTTGGCAACGCGTCGTAAGGTTAGAAAAGGTTGCGGTTTGTGATTGTTGATTCCTACGTTCCGTCGGCGTTCCGGTTTTTTGCGGCGCCTGCATGGCGCCCCGACGCAACGGTCTGGGCGCCGCGCAAGCTGAATCGACGTCAAAACTCCAGGAAGTTTTTCACTTTCTGCCAGAGAGTACCATGCTTGGCAACGCGCGCCCTTATATGCTCGTGTAAACCCTCGCCTTCGGGAAACGTATGTTCCGGTCCGTCTTCTCCCCAAATGTGGTAAGTCTCTTGGTTGGTTTGATCGTCGATTTCAAAGACGATTAACCCGGCGGGGAACTGCACTTCGTCCAACTGGTTGGCCGACTTCTCGTTGAGGGTAAAGTTCGTAATGGTATAAGTAGAAACGCGGAGAGGGGCTTTTTGGTCGTCTCTGTAGGTCGACGTCTGCAGCTCTTGCTGATACCAGTATCCCGGCCGGATTTCTTCGAATTTCGTAACAATCCCTTCAACGCGTTCGACCAGACGCGTATCGTCGTCTAAGCTGTCGAGAGAGGAATATTTCGAGACAAGTCCGCCCTTGCTGAGATTAAAGTCGATCATTGCCGACCAACGATACGTTAACATTTTTGCGCCGCTCATAACTGTAGTCTCGCCTGTTCCTGATAAATCTACCTGAACAATCTCGTCGCCGTCGTCATTTTGTATTTTCTCGACTCGGGTCGGCGGATTCTTCTCAAAGAGTTCCCTGTGAGACGAACGAACGTTGGATTCGGGAACAGGCGGCGTCAGGAACGGGCAAGGCGTCACAAACCAAACGTCAGGGGGATTCTTCAGGATTCTCGCGTAGTATCCTTCCTCCCCATAGTCTCGGCGTTTGCAGAGGTCAAGAGGTTCTTCGACGGGAAACGCTTTGGCAGGAAGTCGCAGTTCATATCTTGTCGAGGTATCGACGGAGACGTCGTCGAGCATGAGGTCTCCTGCGTCCAGGTCGCAGGGGACGTACTGGCGATAACGAAACTTGTCTTTGCCGTTCTTTTCCCATACGTTCCCCGACGCCTTGTATTGCTTGTTCGGCATATTTGCATAAGTGCGAACGACGTCGTACTCGATGTGAAGCGTCTGCGTTTCGGCGCGCCGCGCTTCGTCGAGCCGGATCAGCTCGGCGATCAAGGCGTCGTCGGCAAAGGCAGGCAAGGCGAAGAGCGCTATAAAAAGGCTCAATAGGCAAGTATTTATGGTTCTCATGATGAACTCCATTCTGCTCTAATGCGTTATTAACGCAGCGTAACGTTAAACAAGGCTGCGTCTCAGGAACAAGCGTCAAACGGAATCGCTCTGTTGTCTTTTTTTCTTGAGACGTCTTAAATAGATTCCCGTTGCGACGAACAGAGCGCCAAGGACAAGCAGAGAGAACCGAATAGGCAAAACGCTTTTCGGCGGCTCTTCGTGGGCATAGGGCCCGATAGAATAATACTGGCCCATATATTTTGCTAATTCGCGGTCGTCGGTAAAATGTTTATGCGATTTCTTTTTACCCCAGATGTGAGTAGTTCTCTGAGTAATTTTATTAGCGTCGGTTTCTTCAACCAAAGAGTTCTCCGGGAATTGAACGGGACGTAGCTGGTTCTTTGACTTTTTGTTGAGTGTAAATTCCGTAATTGTAGTCGTTTTTCTGCTTGTGAGTTTGTCCTCACCGTCGTATCTCGACGTTTGCACCTCTTGCGGATACCAATGTCCCTTGCGGCATTCTTCGAATTTGGTAACGATCGTCTCACCGCGACTAGCCGGATAAGCGTCGTCGGCATAGATAAACCTCGACGTCTTCTTTGAGAAAAGACCTCCTTTGCTAAGATTAAAATCAATAGTTACCGTCCAACCATCCCATGAGGTATTTTCGCCCTTTTCTCCCACAAATTCCACTTGAACGACGTCGTCGCCAGCCTCGTTCTTAATCTTCTCGACCCGTTTCGGCGCAGCTTTCTCGAAAAGATCTTTATAGGAAGTACTCGGGGAAGTATACTCAATGCTCGGAAGATCCAGTGTAATGAACGGATGATCAGATTCGGGCCAAATGTAGGTCGGATTCTTAACGATACGCGCTTCGTACCCTTGTATTACATAGTTCATATATTCTTTGGAATTGCTCAGACTGGGAGCCGCTTTAATTGGAAATCCTTCGGGCGGAGCTCTAAAGACGTATTTTACAGAGCTGTCGGCAGAGACGTCCAATACCAGAATGCGCGCTTTGTTTTCATCTTCGTCAAAGCCGTAGTATTGGCGTTTAATGCGATAGCGACACTTGTCTTTGCCGTTCTTTTCCCATATGTTCCCGCGAAATTCGTATAGGGTCTTGTCGCCGACCTTTTGAACGACGTCGTATTCGACATGGAGCCTCTTCACTTGAGCGCGCCGCGCTTCGTCGAGCCGGATGATCTCCGAGATCAAGGCGTCGTCGGCAAAGGCAGGCAAGGCGAAGAGCGCTAACAAAAGGCTCAATAGGCAAGTCTTTGTGGTTCTCATGATTAGCTCTGTTCTTTTCTATTGCGTTGACGTTAGGCCGCAGGGTTAATACCGCGCCGCAGGAGGTTGCAGCCGGGCTAAACGCTGTCGTTCTCTTTGGCTTCTGTTTTGCGCAGGACTGCAATCGCCGCAAGCAAGACGGCGACGACCAGCGCGGCGCCCAGGATAGGCGCCAGGAATCTAAACCGAATTGCGTTGTCCAAATAGTCGTAGACGTCCGACGGCTGAGTAAAGGTTCTTTTCGGCTTGTCGTCCCCCCAGACGTGATATTTGATATTGTCTGTTGCGGCGTCTGTCTCTTGAACGATTAATCCGCGTGGAAACCTCGCGTCGCTCAACTGGAGCGCCGACTCGTCGTTGACGCTGAATTTACTGATTGACGTCGTCGTAACCGTGTTCTTCGCGGGGTCGCCCTCGTCGCAGGCGACTTGCAGCGTTTGGGGATACCACTTGCCCGGTTGGCTTTCTTCGAACCTTATGACCGACGTCTCGATCTTGCCGACGCGCCCGGCGGCAGATTCCGAGGCCCAGGTATGGGAGTATTTCGAGATAAGCCCGCCTTTGCTGAGGTTAAAATCAATCGTCAGCGCCCACTCTTTCCACAGCGACGAGCGGGCTTCTTTTGCTTCAAATTCTACCTGAACAATCTCGTCTCCGTCCTCGTTTTGGAACTTCTCAACGCGTTTCGGCGCGTTTGACTCGAAAATCCCCTTGTACGAAGGAAAGACAGAGGGCTTGTTCAATGGGAAGACAACGACGTACAACGGGAGGAACGGATTGTAGGCGTCGTCCAAAATCTTGGAAGCGTTCCTCTCGATCGCGCCGCCGTACCGCTCGTCGTAATTACAACTTGGGTCGATCGCCCCTTCGACCGGATACGCTTCGCGCGGGACTTTCAAGATGTGTCTGTCCGAGCCGTCAAAAGAGCCCTCGACCATTAAATCGAGTCGTTCGCCCTTGCGTCGAGGATCTTCAGAAGGCGCTTGACCGCGGCAGCGAAAGCGGTATTTGTTTTCTCCGTGTTGCTCCCATACGTTCCCAGGCGCCTCAAAAGATATGGCGTCGCCAATCTGCGTCGCGACGTCGTATTCGACATGAAGCGTCTTCGTTTCGGCGCGGCGGGTTTCGTCGAGCCGGATCAGCTCGGCGATCAACGCGTCGTCGGCAAAGACCGGCAAGGCGAAGAGCGCTAACAAAAAGCTCAATAGGCAAATCTTTGTGGTTCTCATGATCAGCTCTGTTCTTTTCTATTGCGTTGACATTAGGCCGCAGGGTTAATTCCGCGCCGCAGGGATTTCACAGCCGGGCGTTGAACGCCTCTCGCTTTTTTTGTATTTTCTTGCGCAGTCTTCCATGAATCACAGGCAAGACGACGAGGACGAGCGCCGTGGCAAGGACGATTCCGGCCGTCAGAATAGAGGGCAAGAATCTAGTCCAAGTAGGGTTCTCCAAATATGCGCGGAGGCCTTCCCGGCTAGTAAAGGTTTTTGTCGGCTTGCCGTCTCCCCAGATGTGATATTTGGTTTTTTGCGGTTTTTTCGTATCTTCTTCTATAACGATTAGTCCAGGAGGAAATCGCGCGTCGCCTAACTGGAGCGCCGACTCGTCGTTGACGCTATATTTGTTAATGGACGACGTTATAAACACGTTTCCCGCGGGGTCGCCCTGGTCGCATACAACCTGCGTCTCTTGAGGATACCAGCGCCCTGAAGCGCTTTCTTCGAATCTGTTGACTGTTATTTCAATCTTGCCGGTAAAATCAGGGGAGAGTTCAGAAGGGAGTTTAGGCGCCCAGCTATGGGAGTATTTCGAGAGAAGCCCGCCTTTGCTGAGGTTAAAGTCAATCGTCAGCGCCCACTCTTTCCACAGTGACCAGCGCTCTTCTTTTGCTTCAAATTCTACCTGAACAATCTCGTCTCCGTCCTCGTTTTGGAGCTTCTCAACGCGCGTCGGCGCATATGACTCGAAGAATTCTTTGTAAGAATAAAAGACTGAGTATTCTGCCGAAGGGGGAGAGGCGTCGTGCGTGCCGAGGAACGGATTGCCGCCGTAGTTCAACATCTTAGTATTCCTAAGGATTGAGCCGCGGTTTCGCAGGACGTCGTGATAACAATTTGGGTCGAGCGGTCCTTCGACCGGATACTCTTCGTACGGGACTACCAAGAGGTATTTGTCCGAGCCGTCAAAAGAGCCCTCGACCATATAATCGAGTAGTTCGCCCTTGCGTCGAGGATCTTCGGAAGGCGCTTGACTGCGGCAGCGAAAACGGTATTTATTTTCCCCGTGTTGCTCCCATACGTTCCCAAGCGCCTCAAAAGATATGGCGTCGCCAATCTGCGTCGCGACGTCGAATTCGACATGAAGCGTCTTCGTTTCGGCGCGCCGACTTTCGTCGAGCCGGATCAGCTCGGCGATCAACGCGTCGTCGGCAAAGACCGGCAAGGCGAAGAGCGCCAGCAAAGCGCCGATTATGCTAATGGTTAAACTTCTCATTGAGCCGCTCCGTTCTTTCTCAGGCGTTGACGCCGCGCCCGTAAGGTTGTGATTGCATTTACCTTCTCTTCTTGCGCGCGACGACCAGAACTATGATCACGACCACAATCACGACAAAGAAGATCAGGATGGCGAACCCGATAGGCGCCGTGGCTTGAGCCTGATATGCGATCGTTATAAATTCATCGAAGGCTGCGAGGTCGGTAAAAGTTTTTAGCGGCTGACCTTCTCCCCAGATGTGATATTGGGTTTGGTTAGTCGCCAGATCTTTTTCGAAAACGATGAGCCCTTTCGGTAATTTGAGGTCGCCTAACTGCAGCGCCGCCTGGTCGTCGGCGATTAATTTGTTGACTACTGTCGTTATAACCTGGCCCTTTACGGGGTCGTGCTTGTTATAAACGACTTCTGTTTCTTTGGGATACCATTGTCGTGGACCGTTTTCTTCGAATCTTTTGACCGTTATCTCAAAGCTGCCGGAAGGACCGCCGGATTTGGATTCGAAGGTATGGATGTATTTGGAGATAAGCCCTCCTTTGTTGAAATTAAAATCAACGGTCAGCGCCCAATTTTTCCACGATGAATTGTCGACGTCTTTGAATCCTGAAAATTCGACGCGAAGAATTTTGTCGCCGTCGTCGTTTAGTATTCTTTTAATCCGTTTCGTCTTAAGGTTCTCAAAGAGATCCTTGTAAGAAGAAGCGGTAGTTAGATTGTTGATCGGCGGGGGAGCGGCAATGTACATCGGGAGGAACGGATGGAACCCGTCGTCGAGAGTTTCGGTATCGTTCTTATTGATAGAGCCATGGTACCGGGGATCGCCATAGTAAGAGGCGTCGAGCGTCTTTTCAAGCGGAAATTCCTCGAGCGGGACGGTCAGTATGCGTTTGACCGAGCCGTCAAGGGAGCACTCAAACATCAGATCGTATTCGGCTTCCCCCTTTGAGAGGACATTGAGGACTTCTTTGCCGGGACTGCGATAGCGATATTTATTTTCGCCTTGTCGTTCCCACACGTTCCCAGACGTCGTAAAGGGCGCGTTGGAACCGATCTGGACGGTGCGGTCGTATTCGACATGGAGCGCCTTCGCTGATCGGCGCGCGTCGTCGAGCCGGGTTAATTCGGCGATTAAGGCGCTGTTGGCTAAGGCTGGCAAAGAAATGAGCGCGAAAATAATACTGAGTACGCCAATGGTTAAATTTCTCATACAATAGTTCCGTTCTTTTCTCACATTGCGAGGTTGGTGTTGCGTCTCGGATGTTTTGCGTCCGAGCGCCAAGAATCATGCGTGCCTCCTCGGCGCGTTTTGCGTCGCGGCCCAAAGGGACGAGCAAGACGGCAAGGGCAAGCCGGGCGATTAGGAGAGACGACGCGCACTTGCAGCGCTCGTCGGCGTCGATTGTCCAGAAAGGCGATCGCCTTGCGCCAGAGAGAACCGCGCGCCGCCTAACTGAGCGCTCAACGCTTCGTTGAGCATTCGTCGGCGGTAACCGTCGCGACGCTGCAGTCGTCGTTGTGGTCGATCATTCGGACCTCTTGGGGACGCCAACGTTCCGAGCGGGATTCTTCACATTTGGCGACTTCGTTCTCAGAATAAAGGATTGGAACAGCGCCGTTGTCGCCAGCCTCGTTTTGGGGTTTCTCAACTCGGGTCGGCGCGTATTTCTCGAAGAGATCGTTGTGTGAAGAATCCGCTTTTATGCCGGGAAGAGACGGCGCAACGAACGGATAGTGCAATCCGAACCAAAGGTCGTCCGAAATTTTAACGACCTTGCCGTCATACTCGACGCGGAGCGTCTCCGTTTCGGCGTTCCGGCTCTCGTCGAGCCGACGCGCCTCGGAGATTAAAGGGTCCTCGGCATAAATTGACAAAGCGAAGAGGACTATAAAAAAGCTGAATAGGCAAGTCGTTGAATTTCTCATAACGAACTCCATTTTTTTAAGGCGTTGAAACGCGCGAAAAAGTTTAAAAAAGTTGAAACGGCTGCATTTTGGGGACTTGGCGTCGACTGGAACCGCTCGCCTCATATGGAGAAGATATGACGACGAATCGAATATTCGTCGGCTGCCCCCCCGGGCTTCGGCAAGTTCCAACGCGAACGCCATACGGCGGTCTTATTATACTTTGCAATCTCACAAAATGCTCTTTTCAACATTGTCAGAATATAGTACTCTCTAGCAAAAAAGGAGACGCTAATGTTACGAGGGAGCTATACAAAGGAAGAACGCGATTATTTTTTCCAGA
>JAQVHZ010000086.1 GCA_028695965.1 Thermoguttaceae bacterium
CAAAATTTTTTCCGCGTTTCGTTTGAAAAACGGGTTCAATCAGTTGCCATTGACTGTCGGTTAAATCAGTACTGTAACTCATTCGATTGCCTTTGTCTATGCCTTTCGGAGTAATGTATACTTTCGGAGTATAAATCGGCAATCTGTTAATTTTTATTCACTGAATACATGTTCTAAAAGACGGTCGTTTTGCGAAGGAGGCGGAAAAGGTTCTTAAAACTAATCCTAAGAACCCGTTTCGACGTCAAATTAAGAGATATATTAGGCTGTATAAAGAAAACGAATGCCCACTTCCATTCGACGCCGTTGAATGCTCCTCGGAAAATGAAGCGCGCTTTGGCGCTTCAAATGGAAAGAGAGCTGAATAGAGGTTTTACACAGGCATTTGCTCACAAACGAGACGCAGGAAGCCCTGCTCTAAACGTTTCCTGCTTGCATTGCGGAAATGTTGAAGCGGAGGAGCTTTCCCTGATAGGGAAAGCGCTCGTCGCGCGCTAGGCGACGCCTATCGCTTTTTGGCGGATTTATTGAAGGAGGAGGAGGATCAGGAGTAAGCGAGGGAACGCGACGAGAAAGCGCGAGCAATAAGCCCCCGGTTTCGGGGTTCGTCAAGTTATAGGGCTGGATTAAGGGGTTCTTCAGACGTTGATGGTCATTGATTGGCGTTCATTGTCTGAAGGGTTCGTCCTCGACGGCTGACGCCAACAGCGTCGATAGGGGGCCGCTCGTCTGCAAACGCGGTTTTGACGGTTTAACGCCGTCAAAACCGCGTCTCTGTATCAGGGCGCGATCTTGTTCTGATTCTTTTTCGATTCGTCGTCATTGAACGAATCGCAATTTTTTTCGTTTTCTATGGTCCGAGACGCTTGATTTTAGCGGCGCTTTTTGGTAGATTTACGCTTTGAGGCGATTGTGAATCCCCAACGCAGTTACTGTTCCCCTTGTTTGAAGAGACATACTATGAACTATAAATACGATTATTTCGTCAGTTACGCGCAGGAAGACGTCAAAGACGGTTTTATCGGCGAATTTGTCGAACGATTGGCAAAGAACCCCGATCTTGAGGCGCTTCTTGGCGCCAAGCCTCGCGTTTTCTTCGATCAAGAGGCGGCTCGCAATATGGACGAGTGGGACGACGCTGTTCAAGCTGCAATCGACGCGTCGCGGGTCTTGATCGTCCTTCTCTCTCCGAATTACTTCAAAAGCGAGCGCTGCGCGATGGAGTTTGCGCGTTGGTTTGAAGGCGCAGAGCGCGGCGCGCTCCCCTATGCGGGGATAGCGCCGTTCCAAATCGCCGACGTCTTCAGCGACGGGCCGGTCGACGTTCCGCAGGAGCTGCAGGATCGTTTTCCCAACTGGGCTTCAGTACTGCGCAAGAGTCAAATTTTCGCCGATTTCGATTTAAGGGACCGGTTGGCGGCGTCGATCGACCGAGCGCTCGCCGCTTTGGGCGGTCCTTACCTGAGCGACGCCTATATGGAACTGGGCTGCTCGTCGGCGATGGCGGGAGACGATAAACAAGCTCGCGAACACTTCGCCAAAGCTCTGGAAATAGCCAAAAAGGCGTTCGAGAGAGCGCCGGAGGACCCAAAAGCGATGAGCTCGCTCCGCGCCGCCTACGGCAGCTTAGGCGTCGTGTTGGCGTCGGAAGGAGATTACAAGCAAGCGCGGGAACTTTACGAGCGCGCTGGAAATAGCCCAAAAGGCGCTCGAGCAAACGCCGGACGATCCGAAAGCGTTAAACGCGCTCCGCGCCGCTTATGTCTGCTTAGGCGACTTAGCGGCAAAGGAGAGGGATTTTGCACGGGCGCGAGGTTATTTTGCGCAGATGCAGGAAGGATTCCAGAAGATTCTCATGGAAACGCCGGACGACCTTGAAGCGCTGCACGGGCTTTCTGACGTCTATGCGCGCTTAGGCGACTTGCCGATAAGGGAATCAGAGGACGACGTCGCAAGTTATCGGCAAGCGCGAGAGTATTATGAAAAAGCGTTCGAGGGGTTCCAAAAAATTCTCGAGCAGACGCCGAACGATCTCGAGGCGCTGAACGGTCTTGCCGATATCTGCGCAAAATTAGGCTGCCTACTGCTGGACATGAACGCCCTGCCCGACGTCGTCGAGCAACCAGACCAGTCGTCGCAGTATAAGGACGATTATGGGCAAGCGCGAGAATATCTCGCCAAAGCGGAGGAAGGGTTCCAGAAAATTCTCGAGGAAACGCCGGACGATCTCGAAGCGCTGCGCGACCTGGCCAACGTCCGCAACCGATTAGGCGATTTGTCGCGAACTGAGGCGTGGCTGACGACGTGGGCCGAGAATAAATTCGAAGAACCGGATTTCACGCAAGCGGTAGAATTCTACGGAAAAGCGGAGGAAGGATTTCAGAAAATTCTCGAGAAGGCGCCAGCCGACCTGCGAACGCTGCACAACCTGTCCGGTCTCCGCATAACGTTGGGCGTCGTCTCGGAGGGCAAGCACGAGTACGAAGAGGCGCAGGAATACTTCACAAAAGCGTCGGAGGGATTCAAGAAGATTCTCGAGCGGGAGCCGGACAGTCTCCGCGCGCTGCGGGACCTAGCGGACGTCTGCGAGCGCTTGGGCGAAGTTGCGAGGCGTATGGACGATCGCTCGCAAGCGCAGGAATACTTCGCCAAGGCGGTCGAAGGATTCGAGACTCTTCTCGAGAAGGCGCCGGACAATCTCGAAGCGCTGCGGCGCCTGGTTGAAGTCTACGAGCAGTTGGGCGACTTAGCAGAGCGGGAGGCGGACCCTTTTAAGTTCAACTACGAAGACGACGAAGACGACGAAGAGTACGACGAAGACGACGAGGAAGAAAAGCCAGATTTCACACAAGCGCGAGAATACTTCGCCAAAGCGCTCGAGACACAGGAAAAGCTCGTCGAGCTGAGTCCGAACAACCTTGAAGCGCTGCGCGACCTGACCGACGCCTGCGAACGATTAGGCGGCTTAGCAAAGAAGGAGGGCGATCGCAAGCAAGCGCGAGAATACTTTATGAAAGGGCTGGAAGGATTCCAGAAGATTGTCGAGCAAACGCCGGACAATTTTAGAGCGCTAAGTTTCCTGTACCGCGCCCAGAGCAATTTGGGCGAACTTCAGGAAGATTACGAACAAGAGAAGCTGGAATATGAGAACGCGCTGGAAATAGCCCGTAAGACGCTCAAACGCGCGCGGAAAGATCGTCAAGCGTTAAGCGACGCGAGCCGTTACTGTGAGGAATTAGGGCGCATAGCGCGCAAGGAGGGCGACGACGAGCGCGCGATAAGACACTACAAAGAAGCCCTGGAAATGCGGGAAAAGATAAGCAAACGAACGCCGGACAACGTCGAAATGCTGAGCGCTGTGGGCGACGTCTGTTTTATCTTAGACGAAATATGGAAGTGACGGACGAGGAACGAGGGAGAGAATACGTCGAGAAGGGATTCGAAATACGGAAGAAGGTCGTCGAGCGCAAGCCGGACGACGTCGGCGCGCTGCACGCCCTGAGCTTTGCCTATTTGAGAATGGGCGAGTATTTGTCTAACGACGCTTGGGAAGAGTTTGAAGACGCCCAAGACGAGTTCTACGACGCCCAGGAAGGGATTGACGACGACGCCAAGGAAGAGTACGAAGGGGAGCCAGATTACGCGCAAGCGCGAAATTACTACACAAAAGCGCTGGAAACGCTCAACAAGGCTTTCGACCGGGCGCCAGTCGACTCAGAAGCGTTTAACGCGCTTAGCAAGACCTATATCGAGATAGGCGAAGCTTTTACGGAGGCGTCCAGCAACATGAAGGCAAGCGAATATTACCAACAGGGGCTGGAAAAATTCAAGAAGATTGCCGAACAGGCGCCGGACAATCTTCAAGCGCTGCATGGTCTGAGCAACCTCTATAACAAATTAGGCGGATCGCCGTATTCGATGGAAGATCGCGTCCAAGCGCGAGCGTACTACGAGAAAGCGCTCGAGATAAACCTTCAGATTGTCGCGCGTAAGCCGGACGATTGCGAGGCGCTTTACAATGCGGCTCAGCTCTATACAGAAGCCTTTTCTCGCTTGTCGAAAGAAGAGGGCGAAAAGAAAGAATACTACGAGAGGGGAATCGAAGCATACAAGAAGATTCTCGAACACAAGCCGTACGATTATGAGACGTCGCGCTTGCTGGGCGCCGCCTATTCTCTTGTGGCGGATTTATTGACGGAGGAGGAAGATCAGGAGTAAGCGAGGGAACGCGACAAGAAAGCGCGAGCAATAAGCCCCCGGCTTCGGGGCCCGGCAAGTTATGGGGGCTGGTTAAGGGGTTCGTCCTCGACGGCTGACGCCAACAGCGTCGATAGGGGTCTGCGTCTCCGTATTGAGGCGCGATCTTGTTCTGATTCTTTTGCGATTCGTCGTCATTTGACGCTAATTTTGACTTTTTTCCATTTTATGCCCGGCGGCGCTTGATTTTGGGCGCGCGTTTGGGTAGACTGACGCATTGAGGACCTAACGCGGTTCTTGCCGCAATATCCAAACCAACATTACTCGCCATTACTCGAAGAGAGACGCCATGAGTTATCAGTACGATTATTTCGTCAGTTACGCGCAGAAAGACAACGAAGACGGCTTTGTCGGCCAATTGGTCGAACAATTGGTAAGCAAACTTGATAGTGAGAATGACTCCGACGCCAAGCCTCGCGTTTTCTTCGACAACGACGCCGTTCGCGACGCGGAGAATTGGACAAGCGAAGTCCAAGGCGCGCTCGACGCGTCGGGGGCTTTGGTCGTTTTTCTCTCGCCGAATTACTTCCATAGCGAGCGGTGCGCGTTGGAGTTTGCGCGCTGGGTCGAGAACGAAGAGCGCCGTTCCCTTCCCGACTCAGAAATCGTAATCATTCAGCTCGACGACGTCCCGGACCTCTTCGACGACGGGCCGGTCGACGTTCCGCAAGAATTGCAGGCTCGCTTCCCCAACTGGGTTTCGGAGCTGCGCAAGAGTCGCGTTTCTGGGGAATTTGATTCGGGGGATCGCGCGCCGGACGACTCGGACGAGCGCGGTCAACTGCGCGCCCTGAGATCCTCCTGCTTTGACGCCGGACAGTCGGCGGAGTCGGAGGGCGAGATCGAAGAAGCTAGGGAGCTTTATGAAAAAGCGATCGCAATAACGGTCCAGCTTCTCGAGGCGGAGCCGGACGATCTTCAAGAGACGCAGATCTTGCGAGCCCTTTCGTTTCACTTGGGCGACTTGTCAAACGGGGAGGGCGAGAGCGATCGTGCCAGGGAGTATTACGAAAAGGCGCTCGAGCTCAGCGCCCGTGTCGTCGAGAAGACGCCGGACGACCCCGACGCCCTGCTCAACCTGAGCATCGGTCATGAAAACTTAGGCGCCTTAGCGTTCGAGGAGGACGATCTTGCGCAAGCGAGGGAGCGTCTCGAGAAAGCGTTCGAAATTCGGAAAAAGATTCTCAAACTGACTCCGGACGACCTTGACGCGCTGCGCAACTTGAGCGTCGCCAGCAACCGGTTAGGCGCCTTGGCGATCCAAGAGGAAGATCTCGCGCAAGCTCGGAAATACTTTGAGCAAGACCTCAAAATAAGCGCTCAGATCCTCAAGCAGAAGCCGGACGACCTCGACGCGCAGCGCGACCTCAGCGTCGCCTATGGCAACATAGGGAGTATATTGAAAAACGAGGAAGAATACGACCAAGCGCGCGAATACTATATGAAAGCGCTAAAAATGCGGGTAAAGATTCTCCAGAGCAGACCGGGCGACCTTCAAGCGATGCTCGACGTGAGTAATTCCTGCGAAAGAATAAGCGACCTGGCAATCGAAGCGGACGACCTCAAGTTGGCGAGGCAGTCCTGCGAAAAAGAGATCGAAATGAGAAAGAAGATCTTCGCGCAGGCGCCGAACGATTTCGAATCGCTGCACAACTTGGGCGCGGCATACTATCGGTTAGGCGGCTTAGCGAGCGCCGAGGGCGATCTCAAACTGGCGAAAGAATGCTATGAGCTCGCGCTAAAAGCGTACAAGAAGGTCGCCGCGGACGATCCGGACGACCTTCACGCGCTGCGCGTCTTGGGCGTTCCCTACCTTCTTTTAGGCGACTTGGCAAACGGCGCGGGCGATTCCGCGCAGGCGCGCGAGAATTATGAGAAAGCGCTGGCAGTTTACAAGAAGTTCGCCGCGCGGGCGCCGGACTCTCTTCAAGCGTTGAGCGACTTAGGGATCGCCTATCAGCGCTTAGGCGACCTGTTCAAGGACGAAGAAGAATACGGACAGGCGAAAGAATACTACAAAAAAGCGGCTGAAGTCGGCGCTCGCGTCGTTGAAGCCGCGCCGGACGACCTCGGAGAGCTGAGCGACATGAGCGTCCTCTATTTTCACTTAGGCGCCTTGTCCCACGCGGAGGGCGAAAGCGCGCAAGCGAAAGGATACTATGAAAAAGCGCTCAAAACGCTGCAGAAGATTGTCGAACTCGAGCCGGACGATCTCGACGCCCTGCGCAACTTGAGCGGCGCCTATAGCAACTTAGGCGACATAATGGAGTCGGAGGGCGACAGACGACAAGCTCGAGCATACTTCCTGAAAGCGTTGGAAGGATTCAACAAAGTCGTCTCGACAGAGCCGAATAATCTTCAGGCGCTGCGCGACCTGGTCCTTCCGAACGACAAATTAGCCGGCTTAGCGATCGCAGACGGCGACGCCAAACAGGCGCGAGACTACCTCGCGAAATCGCTCGAAATAACGAAGAAGATTGTCGCGCTCGAGCCGAGCGATCTCGAAGAGCTGCGCAACTTGAGTATTTCCCATCATCAGTTGGGCGTCCTGTCGGAGGCGGAGGGCAACCTCAGGGAAGCGAGGACGCATTACGAGAAGACCTTAGAACTATTCCAAAAGAGATTCGAACTCGCGTCGGACGATCCTCAAGCGTCCAGCGACCTCGTCGCCTGCTACTCCAGATTGTGCGAATTAGCGGCGGAGGAAGGGGATCACAAGCGAGCGAAAGAATATAAGCAGAAAGCGCAGGCGCTCAAATCTTCGTCTGCGTCTTCCGGCGGCGCAAGGGGCAGGATCAAAGGATTGTTCGGACGCTGAGCTTTGTCGTTTCCCGTTTCGTTTCCCATTGATTGACCGACAGGGAGTCGATTCTCTACACGCGCGGTTTTGACGGTTCTGCAGCGTCAAAACCGCGTTTCTGCGTCGTGCCGTATCTTAGCCGGACTTGTCCGGCAATTCGGCATAACTGGACTCTAACAGGAAAATTTTCTTTTTGTTTCTTGTATGCTCTTGATTTTAGCGGCGCGCTTGGGTAGATTTATGCTGTGAGGAAAAACGAGTCCTCAACGTAAGCCGCTATTTCACTTGTTAGAAGAGAGACGCTATGAGTTACAACTACGATTATTTCATAAGTTACGCAGGGGAAGACGCCGAAGACGGTTTTATCGGCGAATTTGTCGAACGATTGAGAAACAACTCTGATTTTGAAAATTTTCTTGGCGCTAAGCCGCGCGTTTTCTTCGACGTCGAGACGGTTCGGAGCGCAGACGACTGGGAAAGCGCGATTCGAGCGGAAATAGAGACGTCCCGATTGATGATAGTTTTTCTTTCGCCGAATTATTTCCGGAGCGAGCGCTGCGCCGCGGAGTTGGCGCTTTGGCTCGAGTCCGAAGAGCGCCGGTCCCTTCCCGACGCGGGGATAGCCCTGATTCAACTCGTCGACGTCCCGGGCCTATTCGCCGACGGGCAGGTCGACGTTCCGCAGGAATTAGAGGCTCGCTTCTCCAACTGGGTTGCCGAACTGCGCAAGGGGCGAATTGCCGACGAATTTGATTTGAGGGAACGGACGGCGGACTCGGTCGACAGGGCGCTCGACGCGCTTTGTCGGCTCGGACAGGACGATGCCGGTTCTCGGGAGACGGCGTCGGCGGAGCCGGAAAACGGACCTAGCCCGGACGACCTCGACGCGCTGCGCCGTATGCTCGGCGAGTATGTCGGCGCCGGTCGATCGGCGAGCAAAGAGGGCGATCGCGCGCAAGCGAAAGAGCGCTATGAGAACGCGTTAGCCGTATGGCAAAAGATCGCCGAGCAAGCGCCGGACGACCTTGACGCGCTGCGCGACGCGAGCAGATCCTACGGCGCTTTAGCCAACTTGTCGTACGACGAGGGCGATCGCGCAAAGGCGGAAGACTATTATGAGAAAGCGCGCGAAGGGTTTGCGAAGATTGTCGAACAAACGCCGGACGACCTTGACGCGCTGCGCGGGCTGAGCGCCGTCTGCAACAACATGAGCGCCCTTTCGCTTGCGGTCGGCGATTACGCGCAAGTGAAAGAGCGCCAAAAGAAAGCGCTTGAAGGGTTCAAGAAAATCGTCGAGCTGACGCCGGGCGACCTTGACGCGCTGCGCAATTTGACCGGCGTCTGCGGCGTCTTAGGCGACTTAGCGTATGCGGAGGAGGATTACGCGCAAGGGAGAGAATATTATGAGCAAGCGGTCGGAGGATTTGCGAAGATTCTCGAACAGACGCCGGACGATCTCGAGACGCTACGCAGCCTGAGCGCCGCCTATGGCAGCTTAGGAAACTTATTGATTGAGGAAGAGGCTCCCAAAGAAGCGAAAGAGAATTTCGAGAACGCGGCAGAAGGATTCCAAAAGATTCTCGAGAAGACGCCGGACGACCTTCAAGCGTTGGGTCTCCTGAGTACTTGTTACAGCCAATTGGGCGACTTCGCAAAGGAAGAGGGCGACCTCGAGCAAGCGAAGGAATACTGCGAGAAGCGGATCGAAACGATCGAGATAATTGTCGAGCGGTCCCCGGACGATCTTCGGGCGGCGAGCGCTCTGAGCGGCGCATACAGCGCCTTGGGCGCCCTATTGTACGACGAGGGCAAGCTCGAACAAGCGAGAGAACGCTATGAGAAAGCGCGCGAAGGATTCGGGAAGGTTGTCGAACGCGCCCCGGAAGATTGGGAAGCGCTGCGCAACCTGAGCGCCGTCTGCGGAAGATTAGGCGACGTCTCGAACGCGGAGGGTGATCGCAAGCAGGCGAGAGAATATTACGAGAAGGCGCTCGAAGGGGGAAAGAGGATTGTCGAACGCGCCCCGAACGATTTCTACGCGCTGCATAACCTGAGCGTTTCCTATGAGAAATTAGGCGATTTAGCGGAGTCGGACGGCGATCTCAAGGAAGCAAGAGAGCGATGCGAGAAGAGGGTCGAAATACTCAAGAGGATCGTCGAACAAGCTCCGGACAATCTTCAAGCGCTGCACGACCTGAGCGACGCCCGAGTCTGTCTGGGCAACTTATCGGAAGCGGCGGGCGACCTGGAGCAAAAGAGAAAAGACTACGAGAAAGCGTTCGAGGGATTCAATAAGATTGCCGAACAAACCCCGGACGATCTTAACGCGCTGCGCCCATTGAGCGCGCTCTGTCTCCAGTTGGGCGACTTGTCGAGCAAGGGGGGCGACGTCAAGCGCGCGAAAGAATGTTTCGCCAAAGCGATCGAAATCTTCAGGAAGATTGGCGCGCAGGCGCCGGACGACCTCGAAGCGCTGCGCTACCTGAGCGCTTCTTATCATCAATTGGGCGTCTTATTGAACGCCGAGGGAGAGACCAAGCGGCCGCGAGAATGCTTCGTCAACGCGATCAAGCTGTTCGAGATGATCGACGAGCTGGCGCCGGAAGATTTTGGGTCGCTGCGCAACCAGGGCGTCGCATGGATCAGCTTGGGCGACTTGCTGCAAACGAACGACGACGGCAAGCAAGCGCGAGGATGTTACGTCAAAGCGCTCAAAATATACAAGAAGCTCGCCGCGCGGACGCCCGACAATCTCGACGCGCTGCGCAATCTGTGCGTTCCTTACGAAAGGTTGGGCGACTTGGCGAACGAGGAAGGCGATCTTGCGCAGGCGAGGGAACGCTATGAAAAAATGTTGGCGCTGCGAAGAAAAATTGTCGAGCAGACGCCGGACGACCCACAAGCGCAGAGCGACCTCTGCAGCGTCTGCTGCCGTCTAGGCGCCTTATCGGCGTCGGAGGGCGGTCTTGCGCAAGCGAAAGATTTCTATGAAAAAGCGCTGAAAGCCGCCAAGAAGGGCGCCGCGCTCGCGCCGGACGATCCCGACGCGCTAAGCGGCCTCAGCGCCGTCTGCGACGGCTTAGGGAGCCTGTTCCAGGAAGAAGGAGAATACGAGCAAGCGCGCGAAAACTACATGAAAGCGCTAAAATTTCGAACGAAGATTCTCGAGCAGGCGCCCAACGACCTCGACGCGCTGCGCGACGCGCGTCTTGCCAGCGAACAAATAGGCGCCTTGGCGCTGGAAACGAACGACTGCAAGTTAGCGAGACAAGCTTATGAGAAAGCGTTCGGGATTTCCAAGAAGATCGCCGAGCAGGCGCCCAACGACCTTGACGCGCTGGACGACCTCGCTGTTTCCTGCGGGCGTTTAAGCCGTCTTGCGCGCGCGCCGAACGACGTCGCGCAATGGCGCGAATATTTGGAGAAAGGGGCGTCGATCCGGGCTAAGGTCGCCGCGCTCGCGCCGGGCAATCTTAGGGCGCAGCTCGATCTCGGCGCGTCTTACAGCGAATTAGGCGACTTCTCGAATGCGGAGGGCGAGCGCGAGCAGGCGGTTAAATATTTCAGAAAGACGCTCGAAATAACCAAGAAGATCGCCGAGCGGGCGCCCGACGACCTTGAAACGCTGCGGAACATGAGCGCCGCCTATATCGGGTTAGGCGGCGCGGCAGAAGCGAAGGGCGACGGCGAGTAAGCGCAGGAATGCTTCGCAAGAGCGCTCAAAATATCCGAGAAGGGCGCCGAGCTGGAGCCGAATAATCCTCAGGCGCTCGCCGACCTTGCCCTTCCCTACGATCGTTTAAGCAATTTATTTGAGTCGTCCGGCGACGTTAAGCAGGCGAGAAAATGCGTTGTAAAAATGATCAAAATAGGGGAAAAGATCGTCGCGCTGATCCCGGACGATCTTGACGCATGGCGCGCGCTCGGCTTTTCCTACGATCAATTAGGCAAATTAGCGGAGTCGGAAGCAAATTTTGAGCAAGCGAGAGATTGTTATGCAAAGACGCTCGAAATATTCGAGAAGAACGCCGCGAGCGCCCCGGACGACGTCCAAACGCTGGACGTCCTCGTCCTTCCCTGTATTCGTTTAGCCGAATTATCGGAAAGAACGGGCTCTCGCGGCCAAGCGAAAAAATACTATGCGAAAGGGGCGGAAGTAAAAGCGAAGATTGTCGCGCAAGCGCCGGACGACCTCGACGAGTTGAGCGTGCTAAGCTATCTGTGCCGAAACGCGGGCCATTTTTCGAACCTGGAAGGGGATCGCCAAGAAGCGAAACAATACTTCGCCAAAGCGCTCGAAGCGTCCAAGAAAGTCGCCGAGCTAACGCCGGACGCCCTTGAACCGCTGCGCGAGCTGTGCGTCGCCTATGAGGGATTGGGCGACATAGCAAAAGCCGAGGGCGACCGCCGACAAGCGCGAGAAGACTACGAGAAAGCGCTGGAGATCGACGTCAAGATTCTGGCGCAGACGCCGGACGATCCTCTGGCGCAGCGCAATTTGAGCGTTACTTATATGCGTTTCAGCGACCTAGCGAACAAGGAGGGCGACCGCGGCCAAGCGCAAGAATACCTCGCTAAGGCGTTCGAAATACTCAAGCGGCTTGCCGCACAAGCGCCGAACAATCCCGACGCGTAGCGCGACCTCAGCGTCGCCTATTATCGCTTAGCCGATCTGTCGGAGTCGGAGGGGGATCGCAAGCGCGCGAAGGAGTACCGTAAGAAAGCGCGGAAACTAAGGTCCTCGGGTTCTTCCGGCTTGACGGGTCGGCTCAAAGGGCTCTTCAAGCGCTGAGCTTTATCGCGGTCTGTCGATCAACCGACGGGGCGTTCGTCCAGGAACGCGGTTTTGACGGCTCCGCCGCGTTAAAGCCGCGTTTCTATTTCGGGCGCGATTTTGGCCCGATTCTCTTGCAAATCGTTATAACCTGGCCCCTATGCCGACTATTTTTAGATTTTATGCTCGAGACACTTGATTTTGACCGCGCGTTCAGGTAGATTAATCAGTAGGAGTAAAAGCGGTTCCTTATTGCAACACGCAACTCAACTTATCTGAAGAGACACGTCATGAGTTATGATTACGACTATTTCGTCAGTTACGCGCCGAAAGACAACGAAGACGGCTTTGTCGAGAAATTTGTCGAACGATTGGCAAACAGCTCTGACTTCGAAAAACTTCTCGGCGCCAAGCCGCGCGTCTTCTTCGACGCCGAGGCGGTTCGAGCCGAGGACGACTGGGAAAGCGCGACTCGAGCCGGGCCCGAGGCGTCGCGGTCCTTGATTCTTCTTCTCTCGCCGAATTACTTCCAAAGCGAGCTCTGCGCGCTGGAGTTCAGAGAGTGGCTTGAGTCCGAAAAGCGCCGTTCCCTTCCCGACGGCGAATTCGCGCCGATCCAAATTGCCGACGTGCCGGGGCTCCGCGCCGACGGACCGGTCGACGTCCCGCAAGACTTAAAGGGCCGCTTTCCCAACTGGGTTTCGGAGCTGCGCAAGCATAGCTTTTCCGACGATTTTGATCTGCGAGCGCGTTCGACGGAATCGATCGACACGGCGCTCGCCGCTCTTTACCGCGTCGGCCGCGCCGCCGCAGCGAACAACGCCACGGGCGTTCCGGACGACCTCGAAACGCAGCGCGACTTGAGCGTCGCCTATGTGCGCTTGGGCGACTTGTTGTATGGAGAGGGCAACGCCAAGCAGGCGCGAGAGTGTTTCAACAAGGCGCTGGAAAAATTCAAAAGGATCCTTGCGCAGGCGCCGGACGATATTCGAGCGCTGCGCGATCTCAGCGTCCCCTACGAAAGGCTGGGCGCCCTGTCGAACGCCGAGGGCGATCGTACGCAAGCCAGGGAGCTCCACGAGAAAGCGCTTGCCATACGCAAAAAGATTGTCGAGCTTGCCCCGGACGATCTTGAAGCGCTGCGCGACCTCAGCGACCTCTATTTTAACTTGGGCGCCTTATCGGACGCCGAGGGAAGTTCCAAAGAAGCGCGCGAATACTTCACCAGCGCGCTCAACGCGTCCAAGAAGATCGCCGAGCAGGCGCCGGACGACCTCGACGCGTTAGGCGACCTATGCACCTTCTATTTCAGCTTAGGCTCCTTGTCAAACGCCGAGGGCGAACTCGACCAAGCGAAAGAATATTACGAGAGCGCGCTCGTAATCTTCGAGAATATTGCCGAGCGGACGCCGAACAATCTCCAAGCGTTCCTCGACCTCATTATCTCTTATGACACGTTGGGCAAGCTGGCGCTCGCAATGAAGGACGCCGCCCGATTGCGCGAATACTATGAGAAAGAGGCGCAGGCCCGAGCTAAGATTGTCGCGCTCGCGCCGGGCAATGTGGGGATGCTGCACGAGCTGAGCGTCTCTTATGGAAAACTTGGCGACTTGTCGAGGGCGGAGGGCAGACACGACGAAGCGCTGAAATACTTCATGAAAACGTTCGACATAACCAGGAAGATCGCCATGCAGACGCCCTCCAATCTCGACGCGCTGCGCGATCTCAGCCTCGCCTGCGTCAATATGGGCGACACGTTCGAAGCCAAGGGAGACGGCGAGCAAGCGCGAGACGACTATACCAAAGCGCGCAAAATATTGGGAAAGATCGCCGAGCGAACTCCGGACAACCTTCAAGCGCTCAACGACTTCATTCTTGTTCTTGACCGTCTGGGCGTCTCGTTCGCGGCGGCGGGCGAGATCGAGCAGGCGAAAGAACACCTCCTCAATGCGCTCGAGACGCGGAAAAAAGTCATCACGCAGACGCCGGGCGATATTGACGTATGGCGCGACGTGAGCATTAACTTCGACCGTTTAGGCGACTTGTCGGAGTCCGAAGGCGACCTCGAGCAAGCGAGAAAATACCTCACAAGAGCGCTCGAAATTCGGAAAAAGGTCGCCGAACAAAGGCCGAACGATC
Source organism: Thermoguttaceae bacterium (assembly GCA_028695965.1). GTDB lineage: Bacteria > Planctomycetota > Planctomycetia > Pirellulales > Thermoguttaceae > RUG369. Next base: position 13,971 of record JAQVHZ010000086.1, read on the forward strand.
TTGACGCGCTGAGTTCCCTAGGGGACGCCTACGAACGTCTCGGGACCTTCTTGGAATCGCAGAACGAGAGCGAGCAAGCGCAAGAATATTTCTTGCAGGCTCGCGAAATTGAGGAAAGGGTTCTCGCGCAGACGCCGGACAATCTTGACGCCATGATCCTCTAGGGCGCCGCGCAAATTCAACTTATTCGACGAGAGACGTTATGAGCTGCCAATACGATTATTTCATTAGTTATACTAGTCGGACTTGATTTTTTCCAGACGTTTTGTTATACTTCACAATGCCAGTACGTTATCCTTTTCAAACGTTTGAAAATTTAATGTCATCATCGACATGACGTCGTTCTTATAGTCGGTTTCAAGCTTTGCCAAACAATCGTCGATTGCGGTCT
>JAQVHZ010000010.1:0-9341 GCA_028695965.1 Thermoguttaceae bacterium
TCGAGTAGACGTCGACCGAGGCGGTCAACTGGTTAAGCGCCGGAACGACCCGGCGGCTGAGGTCCCCGTAAAGCTCGTAATTCGCAGAACGAACGACCACCCCGTGAGAGTCCGCAAAAGATTTCAGCTTGAAATAAGGCTCCCCCATCGGGATCTGCAGCGCCTTGGCCTCCGAAGAACGAGCCACCACGCACCCGTCGTTGTTCGAAAGAACAACGACAGGACGATGCGCCCAGTCCGGACGAAAGAGTTTCTCGCACGACGCAAAAAAACTGTCGCAATCGACTAAGCCGATGATCTTCGTCATAATATCGCCTGCCCCCGCGCGCTTCGCGAAGCGCGGTTCGTGTGGATTGCCAGCCGCCGCCGAAAACATAGCCGTCGGCGCCAAAGAAACGCCCGAGAACCAAAAATATAAACGCGCCCCGGACGAATAACGGGCATAGTAACATATATCGTCCGCGGCGTCAAGAGAATTTAATAAAATAGAGCCGACAAAAAGGGGGAGAGGATGAATAAATTCCGGTTGTGCAGTCAAACTTGAGGTGACAATTTGTCACCTCAAGTTGAACCGCCCGCAGTTGGGTGCGTAAATTGCGACCTCAACCGCGCGTATGATAGTCGTCATAAACGGGAATACACGGCGTCATGATTGCCCTTTTACCGATAGTTTATGCGGATTCTTCATCGCCCCTTTTGAGAGATATTTCCGCTTAGCGCCAGTATAGTATATGAAATATACTATACTGGTACAAGATTATGTGGGCACAGGCATTTTGGAGACAGAATCCTCGTTTTGGGGTAGGTTTTAAGCAGAGGGATTGGTTTTTTTCAACTTGAGGTGACAATTTGTCACCTCAAGTTGAAAAAAACCTCAGCAAATAACATAATATGTAAAACTTTATATAATAGTATGTTAGAATCAAGGCCTTTGTTTTTAGGACAGGTTTAAAGTAAGGAATTGGCGTTTGAGGTGACAATTTGGCGCCTCAAGTTCAAGCGATTATCCATGAAATCTCAATTTGTGATATCAACTTGTGCTCTCAAGTTGATATAATGCTACCAGTCACAATTTGTGGCTGGGATACAAAAGAGATTGGAGGTAATATGGTAGAAGACAAATTGCCTGTGCCTATAGACAGCAGTGAAATCCGGAGCATGATATATACCTTCAGAGGTAAGCAAGTCATGCTCGATAGCGACCTAGCGGAACTATACCAGGTCGAAACTAAATACTTGAATAGGCAACGGAATAGAAACACTGAACGATTTCCAGAAGATTTTTGCTTTCGAATATCGAAGGAAGAGTATGAATTTTTGAGGCGACAAAATGACGCCCTAAAATCTGAAACGGCTCCAGGCGGCAGAAGATATTTGCCGTATGTTTATACAGAACAAGGAATAGCAATGCTCTCAGCAGTGCTAAGAAGTGATGTGGCAACAATGGTTAGCATCAGTATCATGAGAGCTTTTGTCGAAATGCGCAAGTTTCTTGTCTCAAATCAAGAGCTTTTTTCGAGACTTGATAGAGTAGAGCATAGGCAACTTGAAGCAGAGCACAAACAACTTGAAACTGATAAGAAATTTGAGAGAGTTTTTGATTACATTGCCGCTAACACAGAAGCAAAGCAACATATTTTCTTCGACGGGCAAATCTACGACGCCTTTAGTTTCATTGTGGATATAATTAAAAAGGCTAAGAACAAGCTTGTCTTAGTTGATAATTATGTAGACGTAAATACTTTGAACCTGTTGTGCAAGAAGAATAAGAATGTTTCTGTTCTTATCACAGGTTCGGGAAATGGAAATTTAACAAGTAAGGACGTCGGTAAATTCAACGCCCAGTATCAGGGTTTAGCAATAGAGAAGAGAAACGATTTTCATGATCGCTTTCTAATTATCGACGATACAGAGGTTTATCACATAGGAGCTTCAATAAAAGACGCTGGAAAAAAGAGTTTTGGAATGACAAAAATTGAAGATGAAGCGTTGATTAAAAGTTTAATGGAAAAGTTGAAGTAGGAAGGAATGTCGTTTCAAATCGCTAGAACTTGCATAAAGCTACTATCACAAAAGAAATTGACTCAAAAGCCACGATGAGGGCTACGGCGTCTTAGCTTTGATGAAAGCTCCAATTGAATTATTTCCATCATCTGCGGGGGAACAGGCCAAACTTGAGGCGACAAATTGTCACCTCAAGTTGAACCTCAAGTTGAACCGCCCGCAGTAGAGAGCGTAAGTTGCGACCTCAACCGCGCGGGCAATTATCACGAGCTGATTGAGCTGCGATAGGAGATCGTTAAGAGAAATTACTTTTTGACTTTGACGATATCGTCTACATTTTTAAATTCTTTTGCATTAGGGCTGTCGACGATCTCTCCGAAGGGCATTTGAGAGATTAACGTCCAATTTTCGGGGATCTCGAAGGCGGCTTTGGTCTTTTCGTCAATGATGGGATTGTAATGCTGAAGATTCGCGCCTAACCCTAAGTCGCTCAGAGCAATCCAGGTATTGATCTGCGCCATGCCCGCGCTCTCTTTTGCCCAACCGTAGAAGTTTTCGCTAATTTTTTCAGCGTTTTCTTTTACCTCGGCTTCGTCGATAAAGAATAGAACCGTGCCGTACCCTGCTAGGAAACTTTTGTCGATCTTTGCTTCAGTCGCAACAAATCGGTCTTCTCCTATCTTTGCGCGCAGGACTTCCTTGACGATATTCCATAGCTTTTTATGGCTGTCTCCAAGTAAAACGAGCGCTCTTGTCGATTGAGTGTTATACGCGCTCGGAGTATGCTTGACGGCTTCTTTGATAACCTCGATGAGTTTTTCTTCCGGCAAATTGATCGCGTTGGTAATTGAATACTGGGATCTTCTGCTTCTTAATGCGTCTAAGTATTCCATGATTTCCTCCCTTAACTTGTTTTGAGAGACAACTCACGCTGCAGCCGTCAAGCAAATTTCATTAATTGACGCCGCATAAAACACGGCTCCTCGTTAGAATCCGGGCGATTGTGAACGAAAAAATTACCTCCAAAAAACAAGGAGGAAACCGATAAGCTTATTCTAACCGAGAACGCGGCTGTTTCAAGCTTTTTTCGATAAACTTGCGGGAAAATTCACGGGCGGTCGAAGAGCCGGAAGCGCCTCGCGGAAAGAGCGCCCGTTGCGTTTACCGTCTCTTCACGGGGGCGAGCCCGTATTTGTTCGGTCCTTTTTCGCCCGGCAAGCACAAGAGGACGAGCAGAACGACAAGGGGCGCGACGTAAACTGCGCGTATGAGAAAGTTCGCAACGTCGACCGGAAAGGCGTTCATGCCCCCTGAAAAATGCGGTATGAACAGCCCTGCGCCAACAGTTACCGAGTCGAACGACAGGAAGAGAGGGGACGCCAGCGCGAAAAACAACCAGCCCGGGCGCCCAATATCGTGGAACCGGCGCGCGCCGACGCTGAACGACGGCAAAATCATGAATAAGGAAAGAAACAAGGCGCTGATGATGACAATAGGTATCGTCAAATAAGCCGAGTTTGCAACCACGACGCTGACGCCGAGCCAAAAGAGCGCTATCCACAGCGCAAAGAACCAAAATTCCGCTCGGCTCGCTCTGCCGCGGAATCGAGCGTACTTCTTGAGGAAACAGACGCGCAGCGCGCCAAAAAAACCTGGTATTTCCGGCGCGTCGCCTGCTGCGACCGGCATGACGCCTTGGGTCTGCGAACCGACGGCATAAGGGTTCGCGACGTCGGCGTCGGCGTTTTCGGCGCCGCATCGTGGGCAAAAGTCGCGTCCGGTTACGTCGTTTCCGCATTGAGAACAGTAGGGCATTGCCGCCTCCTGAATAAAAGGTCAACTTTGGGAAGCGCCTTGCCGCCGCGGCTTTTCTCAGCCGAAAAAAGTCGGTCCGCAAACTTGGGGGCGGCGCGCTATATGCCTAGTATGCAAACTTCCCAAGTTTTCCAACTTTTTTTCCAAAAAAAGAAAAATTTTTAGCGGCTCTCTGTTCGAGCGCATTTGACGCGCGGCTCTGGCGGCAGTCAATCCCCTTTTCCGATTTTCGACCTCTTCACGGGGGCGAGCCCGTATTTGTTCGGTCTTTCCACGCCCGGCGCGCAAAGGAACAGGACCAAGCCCAGGAGGAGCGCCAACCTCGCCCATATGACGGCATATTTCAGCAGAAAAAAGCCGCCGACGCCGTCGTTTGTCGGCGGAACGACGCCGATCGTAGGCGAGCCGAGCAGAGACGCGGGCCCGTCGGCGACGAAAAGACTGTGAACGATAGAGAGCGTGAGCGCGCTCGCAAGGAGCTCCATGACGATCGAGCCGGGGAGCCCGGCGTCGTGGAGTCTTCGCGTTACGACGCTTAACGACGGCAAAAGCACATATACCCGGAAAAGCCCTAAAAGGAAAATGAAAAGAGGGACCGACCAGTACGGGAAGGGCGCCTTGAGCAGGAAATCGGTCCCAAAGGCGCCGATCGCCACCCATAGCGCGAAGAAGAACAGCTCCGTCCGGCTCGCCCTGGTTTCGAAATCGAAGTACTTCTCCCAGAAGCAGAGCCTCAGCGCGCGCAAAAAACTCGGGATCTCCGGCGCGCCGGGCGCTGGAACGAGCGGGTTAGGGGCTTTGAAGGGGGCGGCGTCGGCGGCGGAAACGCTGTCGCCGCATTTGGGGTAAGTCTCTTGCCCGGTTACGTCGTTTCCGCATTGAGAACAGCGGGTCATGGTCGTCTCCTGGAAGCAGGTCTTGTGAATGTAGGTTCAGTGAACAAGGAACGTTGTCCGGAAGGAGTTTTAGGGGCGGACTGCTCGCGCTTCTAACGTCCAACGACCAGCGTCTGACGACTAAAATTCCTTGGTCGCTTCTGATACTACCAAAGAACGGAGCGAAAATCAAGTTTTTTCACGGTCGAGACGGAAAAAAAGTAAAATAATCGCCGTTTGGGGCAGACGATCGTCTGGATTTCCGGCAGAGACGGTTAAGGTCGAACGACCAGCGCGAGATTTTGGACGTCTGCGTTCGTTACGGGTTCGGCCGCTTCCAAGGCGCGGGTCCGTATTTGTTCGGTCCCTTCGTTCCCGGCCAGCAGAGGAGAAGGATCAATCCCAGAAAGAGCGCCAAATTCATACCGATCAACGCCAACCCAAATCTGTATAAGGACAATGTCAGCTTGATTTCGTTTGGCAGCATCGGGCCGGCGTCGTCGTACAGCTGTCCGAAGATCGCGTCGAGCTCGTCGCCAAAGACGCCTAAAACGACGCGCGTTGCGAGTCCGAACCCCAAGAGGAACAGCAGAGGCCGGTGCGAGAACCCGACGTCGTGCAGCCTTCGCACGACAACGCCGACGGTCGGCAGGAACAGATAGAGGGCAAGGACGTTGGAAATTGAAAGGCAATGGTCTTGCTGATCGCTGTCAAAAAGGACGAGGCGCGCAAGGTAAAGGAGCACGAGCGAGAAAAAGAGTGTGGTCAGGACAAAGGACCAAAATTCTTTTCGGCTCGCTCGGCCTTGGAAATTGCAGTATTTCTCTACCAAGCAGATTTTGAGCGCGCGATCAAGGCTCGGTATTTCTGGCGCGTCAGGATCGTTAGCGACGGCGTCGGACGGACCCTGCGGCGTCGGCGCGAGGGGTTGCGGTAAGCTCGGAGTGAACCTGGACGCCGCATTGGGCGCAGGTCTCTTGCCCGGCTACGTCGTTTCCGCATTGAGAACAGCGGGTCATGGTCGTCTCCTGGAAGTAAAGCTTGTGAACGCGAGTTTGGCGAATGCAGGTCTGGCGGACAAGGAGCGCCGTCTTGGCGGGATGTTGGTCGCAGACTCCTTGACTTTGCAAATGCTGCCGATACTGCCGAAGAGAAGGGGCGCTCGGCGCTTTTCGGTCCCTTTGCGTGGGCGGACCCGAAGCGGTTCGGTCCGCGCGTCCCCGGCAGACACAGGACGAGGAAATGCATCGTAATAAACCCCTTGTTCATCTGCTCGATCGTCGAGAGCAGTTGCGGCACGGGCCCTTTGGCGAGCCAGAGAGCGAATCCGGCGGCGTCTGCTGCCAGGACGCTCAAATAAAAGGACAAAATAAACCAGTTTGGGAGCCCGGTATCGTGGAGCCGCCGTATAGTAACGCTCATTGTCGGCAAAAAGACGGCTAAATAAAAAGCGGCAAGGGGCCATGGGAGCCTGAAGAGTATTTCGACGGAAGCGACAACGTGCCAGAAAAACGCGAGCCACAACATGAAGAACCAAAATTCTCTTCGGCTCGCTCTGCCGCTGAAGCGGCAGTACTTCTCGCATATGCAGATTCTCAGCGCGTGAAAAAAGCCCGGCTTCTCGGAAGCGCCGGACACGCGCGCGTCGTCGTCGACTCCGACGCCGCACTGAGCGGAAACGTCTTGCTCGGCGTCGGCCCGCCTGCTTTCAACGCAATTGGACATTTTTGGCTCCTGAACTAGGGCTGGGGCTTGGGAATGAACAGCGTCCGCATGGAGAAGTTTTAGGCGTAAGCTTTTCGCTTATAACGTCCAACGACCGGCGTCTGACGACTAAAATTCCTTGGTCGCTTCTGATGCTACCAAAGAACGGAGCGAAAATCAAGTTTTTTCACGGTCGAAATGGAAAAAAGTGTAAAATAATCGCCGTTTGGGGCAGACGACCGTCTGGATTATCGGCAGAGACGGTTAAGGTCGAACGACCAGCGCGAGATTTTGGACGTCCGCGTTCGTTACGGGTTCGGCCGCTTCCAAGGCGCGGGCCCGTATTTGTTTGGTCCGCGCGTTCCCGGCCAGCAGGCGACGATGAGGAACGCCAGCTGGAGCGCGGAATTTGCCAATCCTAACGCCGAGAAGAGCAGAAAGTTGTCGGGACCGCCGTCGCCCGTCATAAGAGCGGCTTCGTTTTCTATGAGATAAATGACGATGTTGACCCAGAGCGCGACGTGAGCAGCGCCCAAGATGAAGTGGCACGCGTAGAACCCGAACACAATCCAGCCGGAGAGCCCGACGTCGTGGAACCGCCGCACCGTTACGCTGGTCGTCGGAAAAAAGATATAGACAAAAAAGCCGGCGGCCAGGACTACGGCAAGGCTCCAATGCAGAAAGAAGAGCCCTAGAGAGGCTATGGAGACGACAAGCCATAAAAGGAACAGCCACAGGATGTAGAACCAATATTCCGACCGGCTCGCTCTGCCCTTGAAACTCAAGTACTTCTCCACCAGGCAGATCCGCAGCGCGCGCCCGAAGCCCGGGACTTCCGGCGCGTCGGAATCGCCGAAGCGACGCCCGACAACTTGGCTCTGAGCGCCGACGAGGTAAGGATTGTCGGACTGGGCGTCGAATTGGTCCTGAGGACCGATCGACGCGCCGGGTCCGGCCGCGGCGACTCGGGCGCCGCATTGAGCGCAGAATTGGCAGCCGGTAACGTCGCTTCCGCATTGGGAACAGTAGGGCATTGTCGTCTCCTAAGACAAAGCAGGGTTAAATTAAGGGCGTCGACGTTGGGGAAAGCGTTATCGCAGTCTTCCGCGCCGCGCGTCTCAAACGCCGCCGACGGAGCCTGCGCGTTAGTTTTCTACCTCTTCCAAGGCGCGGGCCCGTATTTGTTCGGTCCCTTTGCGCCGGGCCAGCAAAGAACCACGATAAATCCTATCCGAAGCGCCCAAACGACACATTGTAATATGACGTACAGCACAAGGCTGCCGCCGCTGAGATTAGTTGGTATAAAAAAGCCTTCGTTCTTCAGTCCGGAAGCGGCGGTCTCTTCGATAGCTAATCGAGCCGCCGACAGCGCAAAGACGATTAATTCGTACAACACGACAATCCAGCCCGACAGGCCGACGTCGTGGAACCTTCGCACGGCCGCGCTGAGCATTGACAAAAAGAAGCAGAGGAAAAAAACAACGACCGGGACGAGATAGAAAGGACTATCCAGCAAAATGAGCAGAAAGCTCGTCACAATGACGCCAATCCGGAAAAGGAACCACCACAGGAAGAACAGCCAATATTCCGACCGGCTCGCTCGGCCGCGGAAACAGCAGTGTTTCTCCACCAGGCAGATCCTCAGCGCGCGAGTAAAGCCCGGGACTTCCGGCGCGTCGGGGTCGCCAACGCGACGCCCGACAACTCGGCTCTGCGAGCCGATCGCGTAGGGGTTGTCGGGGACGTCGGCGCCAATTTGGCCCCGCATTGGGGGCAAATTGTTTGTCCGGCAACGTCGCTTCCGCATTGGGGGCAGCAGGGCATTGTTGTCTCCTAAAACGAAGCAGCGTCAGTAAATAATGGGGTCAATGTGGGAAATTCCAGCGCGGCTTTCCGACTCTTATGACGTCGCCAATGCGGTCAAAGGACCGAAGCGCCGCGCGCGTTCTACCTCTTCCAAGGCGCGGGTCCGTATTTGTTTGGTCCCTTTGTGCCGGGCCGACAAAGAATGATGATACACGCCACTTGAACTGTAAAAGCCGCCAACCTTAGTAAGACGTACAGCGTAAGGCTGCCGCCGCTGAGATCGGTCATGAAAAAAAAGCGTTCGCCCTCCAGTCCGGAAGAAACGGCGGAAGCTTCGATAAGCGATCGAGCTGTTTCCAGCGCCAAGTTGACGAGATAGAACACCAAGACAAACCAGCCCGACATGCCGACGTCATGGAACCTTCGCACAGCCGCGCCGAGCGTCGGCAAAAGGATGTAGAAGGAAAAGATAAAGATCAGGGCGACAAAGAAAGGGCTGACCAGAAGCATGAGCGGAAAGCTCACCCCAAAGACGCCAACCCAGAAAATGAACAGCCACAGGAAGAACCACCAATATTCCGAGCGGCTCGCTCGGCCGCGGAAATTGCAGTACTTCTCCACCAGGCAGATCCTCAGCGCGCGTGCAAAGCCTGGAACTTCCGGCGCGTCGGAATCGCCGACCGAGGCGCCGACGACTTGGCTCTGCGAGCCGATCGCATAGGGGTTGTCGGCGTAGGCGTAAGGGTTTTCGGGGACGTCGGCGTCGACTTGGGCGCCGCATTGGGCGCAGAATCGGCAGCCGGTAACGTCGCTTCCGCATTGGGGGCAGTAGGGCATTGTTATCTCCTAAAACGAAGCAGGGTTAATAAACAAGGGGGTCAATGTGAGAAATTCCAGCGCGGCTTACCGACTCTTATGGCGTCGCTAATACGGTCAAAGGACCGAAGCGCCGCGCAGAATTGGCGCCGCGCGCGTTCTACCTCTTCCAAGGCGCGGGTCCGTATTTGTTCGGTCCCTTTGTGCCGGGCCGACAAAGAATGATGATACACGCCACTTGAACTGTAAAAGCCGCCAACCTTAGTAAGACGTACAGCGTAAGGCTGCCGCCGCTGAGATCGGTCATGAAAAAAAAGCGTT
>JAQVHZ010000010.1:9441-53246 GCA_028695965.1 Thermoguttaceae bacterium
CGCGGCTTACCGACTCTTATGGCGTCGCTAATACGGTCAAAGGACCGAAGCGCCGCGCAGAATTGGCGCCGCGCGCGTTCTACCTCTTCCAAGGCGCGGGTCCGTATTTGTTCGGTCCCTTTGTGCCCGGCCAGCAAAGAACCACGATAAATCCTATTCAAAGCACCCAAATTACATATTGTAATCCGACGTACAGCACAAGGCTGACGCTCATGGGACTTAAAAGGCCATCCTCCAGTCTGGAAGTCAGGAGAAAAGTTCGAATGTGTTTCACGATGACGACGGCTGCGTAGAGCCACAAAAAAATCCAGCTGGAGAGCCCGACGTCGTGGGCCCGCCGCACAGCCGCGCCGAGCGTCGGCAAAATGAAAAGGAGGAAATAAAGAAAGAACAGGAAGGCAAAGAGCGTACCGGTCAGAAACATGAGCGGAACGCTCGCCACAAAGAGGCTAACCCAGAAAATGAATAGCCACAGAGAGAACTGCCAAAATTCTGAGCGGCTCGCTCGGCCGCGGAAATTGCAGTACTTCTCCACCAGGCAGATCCGTAGCGCGCGGGTAAAGCCCGGGACTTCCGGCGCGTCAGAGTCGTCGACCGAGTCGCCGACCGAGACGCCGACGACTTGGCTCTGCGAGCCGATCGCGTACGGGTTGTCGGGGACGTCGGCGTCGACCTGGCCGTCAACTTGGGCGTCGACTTGGTCGTCGACCTGGGCGCCGCAATGGGCGCAGAAGCGGCTGTCGACAAGGTCGCTTCCGCATTGGGGGCAGCAGGGCATCGTTGTCTCCTAGGATAGGCGCGTTTATGAATAAAGCGTCAACGCGGGGAGTTTCACGCGCAGGTCGCTGACGTCGAAAACTCCTTAGCAGTCGTTGATACTACCAAAGAAGAGGAGCAAAATCAAGTTTTTCACGGTGGGAAAAGGAAAAAATCTAGAATATTTGCCAGCCGGTTCAGTGATAATCTGGATTTTCGGAACAAATAGACGAGGGCGCCGAGCGACACGCCGGTTCCTCGCTAGGATACGACCCCCTTTATTCTAACCAGGTCTCTCGACAATTTCAACATTTTTCAGCGAACTTTCTCAAAATTCCGAGGACTTTTGGGGCTCCTTAGGAAAAAGTGAAACGCAGGACGGAACCGCCGCGATTCCAACAGGCGCGTCTTTTTCGCCCGGCGTGCCGCGCGCTGTTCGTTCGAACCGCTATATTTTGGAAAAAATGTTGGCAAAAGTTCGGAAGTCCCGTATAATGCATTGGCAGAAGAGCCTAGGCGCGGAAAGATTTTCGCGCGAACCGACGCCGACGTCGAGGCTGGCTCGCGTTTGCGAATCTCCTGATCGCGAGATTGGGCTCGATTTGCAGTTTGGGATGAAAGAGAAGAGACGCTCAAGGGTAACGAGATGAAATACAGCAACTTATTGGTTCCGCTCCTCTTGGTCTGCGCCGCCGCGTCGCAATTTGCGCAGGGGGCTCCCGGGCAGGACGCGCCGCTGAACGAACGCGCGGCGCGTCCGACGACCGAAGCGGTCGAACGGGGCGTCGTTTACCAGATCAACCTTCGCGCCTTCACGCCGGAGGGGACGCTTAACGCCGCGCAGGAGAAGCTCGCGTCGTTGGCGGAATTGGGCGCAACGATCGTCTACCTTTGTCCGATCGCGCTTTCCGACGACGATATGCGCCAGGAATTTTGGTCGCCGCGTCAGAAACGGTCGGGCATGAACAACCCGCGCAACCCGTACCGGACCAAAGATTATTACGCCGTCGACCCCGAGTACGGAACCGACGCGGATTTGCAGGCGTTCGTCGACGCCGCGCACGCGCTCGAGATGAAGGTTCTGCTCGATATGGTCTACTTGCACTGCGGGCCCGGCGCCGTCTTCATTGAGAAGCGACCCCATTTCGTCAAGCGGGGCGCGTCGGGCGAGATTGTGAACGAAGCGTGGAGCTTCCCCGGGCTCAATTTTGAGTCGGGCGAGCTGCGCGAGTACCTCTGGACGAATATGGCGTATTGGGTCTGCCGGTTCGGGGTCGACGGGTACCGGCTCGACGTCGGGGACGGTATTCCGCTCGATTTCTGGGTCGAAGCGCGCCGCCGGCTCGACGCGATCCGGCCCGGGATTGTGCTCCTTTCGGAAGGCGTCCGCGCCGAAGACCAGCTCGACGCGATGGACCTCGATTTCGGGGTCCCGTTCTACGGCGCGTTCCGATCCGTCTTGACGGACAAGAAGCCCGCGAGCGAATTTGCCAAGACCTGTCAAGCGGTCGCCGCCGCGCGGCCGCAAGGGGCTCGGTTCGTCCGCTATTCGGACAATCACGATATCGCCAACGACGATTACGAGACGCGTCGCGAAATAGTCTGGGGCGACGCCGCCAACCGCGCCGTCTTCGTCGCGAATTTCACGCTCGACGGAACCCCGATGCTCTATAACGGCCAAGAGATCGCCGACGCGAGCCGGCATTCGATCTTCGGGAACCTGCCGATCGACTGGTCGCGCGCCGAGTCCGACGCCGCCCGCGAACGGTTCGCGTTCCTCCAGAACCTTATCGCGCTGCGCCGAGCTCAGCCCGCGCTCACGGCAGGACCGGCAAGCTGGCTCGAGCCGACCGCGCCCGAAAAGACGATCGCGTACCTGCGCGGCGGCGCCGACGAGACGATCTATTGCGTCGTCAACTTGAGCGCCGAGCCGACGGAAGAGCGCTATGCGCTCCCCGAGGAATATTGCGCCACCGAAGTCCTGCTGACCGAAGGGCTTGTCGACGTCGACGACGAGTCGATTCGCGCAGAACTCCCGCCTTTTGGGTATGCGGTCGTCAAGTTGATTAAATAGCCGAAAAAGTCATAACGCTGCATGATAAACGACGCCAAGGGCGGCTCCGCGCGAGCCGCCGTTCTTTTGCTTCCAGCTAGAAATATCTTATGAGCGCCAGAGAAGAATCTTCGCAAGTTCGTTACGTCGTCGGGATCGACTTGGGCACGACCAATTGCGCCGCGTCCTACGTCGACCTGGAAGAAACGGCGCGGGTCGGCGGATCCGTCTTTCCGAAATCGTTCCTCATCCCGCAGGCCGTCGCGCCGAATATCCTCGAAGAGCGCGACGTCTTGCCCTCCTTTTTCGCAAGGATGAACGACGCCGCCCCAATGAACTGGGACGAGCGCGAAAAACGGCGCGATTTCTCCCTGAAAGGGCGCGGCGCAACGAACCCAAAAGACGGCAAATTCGGGACCGTCGGGACGTTGGCGCGGGACTACGGAACGACCGAGCATGACTCGTACGTCTCGTCCGCAAAGTCGTGGCTCTGTCACGACCGAGTCGACCGGACCGCGCCGATCCTGCCGTGGAACGCCGCGAGCGGCTCCGGCGACGCCGACGAACTGCGGAAAAAATGGTCGCCCGTCGAGATCAGCTCCTTCTACCTGGCGCATATTCGCGCCGCGTGGAACGACGCGCGGCCCGACTATCCGCTCGAAACGCAAGACGTCGTCCTGACGATCCCCGCGTCGTTCGACGAAACGGCGCGGACCCTGACCCTCGACGCCGCGAAGCTCGCCGGACTGCCCCGGGTTGCGCTCGTCGAGGAGCCGCAGGCGGCGTTCTACTCGTGGCTCGCGCGGCATGAAAAAGACTGGACGAACTACGTCCAACCGAGCCAAAAGATCCTCGTCTGCGACTTCGGCGGCGGCACGACCGACTTCGCGCTCATCTACGCGCTGAAGCGCGACGACCGAGCGCCCGAGGACTCCGGCGCGGCAAGCGTGAAGTTCTACCGGGTCGCCGTCGGCGATCACCTCGTCCTTGGGGGCGACAATCTCGACTTGGCGCTCTATCAGTACCTTGAAGCGAAGATTTTGGAGAAACGGTCTGGCGCGCTGTCGGCGCGAGAACGCGCCTTGCTCCTGAAAGAGGCGCGGGACGCCAAAGAGTATTTTCTGGGCGAGCAGGGCGCCGAGCAGAAACGCCGGTTCGTCCTGCCGGGCTCCGGCTCGAAGCTCGTGAGCGGGGGCGTCGCCGTCGAGCTCGACCGCGCCGACGTCGAAAAGTTGCTCGTCGACGGGTTCTTTCCGGAAGTCGAGAAGTCGAGCGTCCCCGAGCGGCGCCGGACCGGCTTGCGCGAAGTCGCGCTGCCCTACGCGTCCGACCCCGCCGTTACGAAATATCTTGCGTATTTCCTCGCGACGCACAAGAACGCGGGCCGCGACCTCGAACGCGCGGGCGCGCTCGGCGGGCTCAGTCATGCGAGCGCGTCCGACGACGCCCCGGACGTCGACGTCGTCCTCTTCAACGGGGGCGCGTTTGAATCGCCGAAATTACGGGCTAGGATCAGCGAATTAATCGCATCCTGGCAGAACGGGGTTCAGCCGGTCGTCCTGCAGAACGAGAATCTTTACCTTGCGGTCGCGCGCGGCGCGGCGTACTACGGGCTGGCGCTGCGCGGGCTCGGCTCGCGGATCGGCGCGTCGCTGGCGCGGACCTACTACGTCGGCGTCGACTTGAACGCGGGGGGCGCCGAGACGCCGAAAGCGGTCTGTCTCTTGCCCGCGCAATGCGAGCCGGGTGACGAGATCGTCTTGGAGCGAACCTTCGAACTTGCGGTCGACCGGCCCGTCGCGTTTCCGATCTTCGTCTCGTCCGTCCGAATGACCGACGCGCCCGGCGACTTGGTCGAGATCGATCCGAACGAAACGCGCGAACTGGCTCCCATTCGAACCGCGCTTAAAACCAGGTCCCGGACGAAGAAAGACGCCGGCGTCATCCGCGCGAAACTGGTCGCCAGACCGACCGAAATCGGAACGATCGAGCTCTTCCTGCAAGAGGTCCTCCCGGACGACGCCGACCCAAAGACCCGCGCGTCGCGGTGGACGCTCCAGTTCGACGCGCGAGGAGGAACGCAGTCGGACTGGGAGGCGGGCGAGAGCGTCGGGGAAGAGGAGGGCGTCGTCGACGAATCGCTCGTCGAGTCGGGCAAGAGCGTCTTGCGCGCCGCCTTTGCGCCGGACGCCGAGCTCGGCGGGCTCGAACGGGTCAAGCCGCGCGACCTCTTTCGTAAAATTACCGAAGCGCTCGGAACCTCCCGGAACGAGATCCCGATCACGACGCTGCGCCGACTCGCCGAGGCGACCCTCGAGCTTGCGCGCGGACGCAAGAGTTCGTCCGCGGTCGAGGCGCGTTGGCTGAACTGGCTCGGCTTTGCGCTGAGGCCCGGCTTCGGCGCCGCAGCCGACGATTGGCGCGTCGAGCAGGCGTGGAAGACGGTCGGCGGACAGCTCGAGTGGAACACGCCCGAGAGCCGCGCGCAGTACTGGATCCTGTGGCGCCGAGTCGCGTCCGGACTGACGGCGGGGCGTCAGCAGACGTTGGCGGAGCCGGTCCTGTCGAGCGCGCGCGACCTGCGGCGTCTGCTCGTCGACGGGCGCGGCAAAGGGCCCGACCTCGACTTGGCGTCCCAAGAAGGCGTGGAGATCTGGCGCTTGCTCGGCGCCTTGGAGCTCTTGCCGCTCGACGTCAAAGAGGAGATCGGCGATATTATCGTCGACGTCGCTCCGAAAAAGAAGATGCGGTCGGCGCGCGACGCGCTCGTCTGGGCGCTCGGCAGGATCGGAGCAAGGGTCATGTTCCACGCGTCGCTCGACCGGGTCGTCCCGCCAAGCGCGGCGCGGCGTTGGGCCGACTGGCTCCTGGGCGAGCTGGCGCGTCAGGAGACTGCGCCGACCCATACGGACTTTTTCGCGCTCGCGCAGCTCACGCGGCTTGCCGACGATCCCGGCTTCGACGTCGACGCGAAGACTCGGGATAGAGTCGAGGCGTTTCTCGCGAAACACGACGCCGAGGAGTCGACCCTTGCCGCGCTCGAACGGCACGGGAAACTGGTCGACGACGCCACCAAGGCGATTTTCGGCGAGACGCTGCCCTTGGGCTTGCGCTGGGAATGAAATCGCGCCGCAAGGGGTTGGAAGACGCCGTCTCGGTTGGTATAATGGAGCGCGTCCATACCGGACGATAATGAGAAGGATACTTTAATTCATAATGGAGCAATAAGGATGAAACGAACTTTTGCCGCTATGCTGGCCGCTTGCGTCGCCTTTGCGTGCGCGACCGCTTTTGCCGAAGACGGACCTTTTCGGCTTGGCGTGATCGGCGCGACCACCTCGCACGTGCCCGCCTTTGTCAAGACGATCAACAACCCGGACGGCGCGGAGATCTTCCAGAAATTTGAAGTGACGGCGGTCTATCCTGGAGGCACGCCCGACAACCTCGACAGCTGGGATCGGGTCGTCGGCTACACGCAGCAGTGCGCCGACGCCGGCTTGAAGGTCTATTCGACGATCGAAGAGATGCTGCCAGAAATCGACGGGGTCCTGCTCGAAAGCGTCGACGGCCGCCTGCATCTGGAACAGGCCAAGCCGGTCATTGCCGCTAAGAAGCCGCTCTTCATCGACAAGCCGATGGGAGGCTCGCTGAAAGACGTGCTCGAGATCTTCCAGCTCGCCAAAGAGGCGGGCGTTCCGGTCTTTTCGTCCTCGTCGCTCCGATATGTGAAAGCGTACCAGCAGATGCGCAACGACAGCCCGATCGGCGAAATTCTCGGCGCCGACGCCACGAGCCCGTGCTCGCTGAACGCCAAGCACCCGTCGCTCTATTGGTACGGCGTTCACGGGGTCGAGTCGCTCTTTACCGTCATGGGTCCCGACTGCCTGACCGTCTCGCGTACGAACACGCCGGACGCGGACTTTGTGGTCGGCGTCTGGGAAGGCAAGAAGATCGGCACGTTCCGAGGGATTCGCCGAGGCGCCGCGCCCTACAGCTGCAAAGTCTTTGGCGCAAAAGGCGTTGAGAACGTCGGTAATTACGAAGGCTACGAGCCGCTGCTCGTCGAAATCTGCAAATTCTTCGAGACGGGGATCGCGCCCGTCGACGAAAAAGAGACGATCAATATCTTCGCCTTCATGACCGCCGCCGACGTCAGCCGACGTGAAAAAGGCAAGACCGTCGCGCTCGCCGACGTCATTAAAGCCGCACAAGAAGAGACACGGCTTACCGTTACCGTTACCGCGACCGCCGACGGCAAGTTCCTCTGGAACGACGCCGACAACGAACAAACGTTCGAAGAATTCAGCGAACTGCGCGCCGCCGTCGAAGCCGAGCTCGAAAACTACGACGTCGTGAGATTCATCTTCGACAACCGCGTCGGCATGCCCATCGACTCGGTCTACAAAGCGCTCGACGCCCTCGAAGACGCAGTCCTCGCCAACTACCTCTACTAACCCGCCCGTCAAGGTCCCCAGCCTGACCCAAACAGAGCAGAATTCCGCCGATTTACGCGGAATGGTCAATTTCGGCGGAATTCTGCTTTTGCATAGAACGGAACGTGTTTTTAGTCAATTCGATCGACGACGAGCGGCGTTTGTCGTCCGCTTGACCGTCGACCAAATACAAAAGCAATTGCAACATGATTAAGATATTATTCGTCTGCTACGGCAACATTTGCCGCAGTCCGATGGCGGAATTTGTGATGAAGAATAAAGTGGAAGCCGCGGGACTCGCCGACAAAATCTACGTCGAATCGGCCGCGACAAGCACGGATCAAATTGGCGAGCCGGTCTATCCCGACACGCGCGAGATTCTCGCGCGGCATGGAATCGAATGCGTCGGCAAGACGGCGCGCCAGATGACCCGCGCCGATTATGGCAAGTTCGACTACCTGATCGGCATGGACTCGCAGAATATTCGAAATATGCATAAAATCGTCGGAAAGGACCCTGAGAATAAAATTCGGCTCCTGCTCGACTTCACTGACAAGCCGGGCGATATCGACGACCCCTGGTACCACCGCGATTTCGACGCGACTTACGAACTCGTCGACAAAGGCTGCGAGAAGGCGGTCGAGGCGATTAGAAAAACTCTGGACGATTGACGGAAGTTGAGAAAAGAGTACAATTGCGCGAAGTCGCGTGCGGCGTTTCCGCTTTGGCGACGGAAGTCGTCGCGCGGCTCCTTAACAGTACGATAGCGAAGGAACAAGAATAATGGGTATTTTTTCGGGCAAAACGTTGCTGATCACCGGCGGCACGGGCTCTTTTGGAAACGCTGTTCTCGATCGTTTTCTTGAATCCGATATTGGCGAAATTCGCATCTTCTCGCGCGACGAAAAGAAACAGGACGATATGCGCCACCAGTATCAGAGCGTCAGCCCTGAAAAAAGCGATAAAATTAAGTTCTATATTGGAGACGTTCGCGATTTGCCGAGCATCCGGCCGGCGATGCGCGGGGTCGATTACATCTTTCATGCTGCTGCGCTTAAGCAGGTCCCTAGCTGCGAATTCTTCCCCCTCGAAGCCGTTAAGACGAACGTCTTCGGTTCCGAAAACGTTCTGACCGCGGCGATCGACGCCGGCGCGCGTAAGGCGATTTGCCTCTCCACCGATAAAGCGGCGTACCCCGTCAACGCTATGGGCACAAGTAAAGCGATGATGGAAAAAGTCATCGTGGCCAAGAGCCGCACCGTCGACCCCGAGGAGACGACGATCTGCTGCACGCGTTACGGCAACGTCATGTGCTCGCGCGGCTCGGTCATTCCGCTCTTCATCGACCAGATCCGTAGCGGCAAGCCGATCACCGTTACCGACCCGACGATGACCCGATTCATTATGTCGCTTGAAGAAGCGGTCGAACTCGTGCTCTACGCGTTCAGCAACGCGGAGTCGGGCGATATTATGGTCCAAAAAGCGCCGGCGTGTACGATCGGCGACTTGGCGCAAGCGGTCAAAGAGCTCTTCCACGCCGAGGACCAGGAGACGCGCATCATCGGGATTCGACACGGCGAGAAAATGTACGAGACGCTCCTTACTAACGAAGAATGCGCCAACGCGATCGATATGGGCGACTTCTATCGCGTGCCCTGCGATAAGCGCGGCCTGAACTACGACAAATATTTCAGACAAGGGGACGTCGAACGCAACGTCTTGACCGAATTCAATTCGAGCAATACGAAGCTTCTGAGCGTCGAAGAAGTGAAAGCCAAGCTGCTCGCGCTGAAGTATATCCGCGACGAAATTGCGTCCTTTGGATTCTGAGCAAGGAAAAAGGAGCCGACTATGAACATTTTAGTAACGGGCGCCAAAGGGTTTGTTGGTAAGAACCTCGTCGCTGAACTGAAAAATATCCGCGACGGCAAAGCGAAGAGCTACGAACTGTCCAGCGACTTGACGATCTTCGAATACGACGTCGACAGCGACCCCGCCGAGCTCGACGAATACTGCCGCGACGCCGATTTCGTCTTCAACCTTGCCGGCGTGAATCGACCGCAAAATCCTGACGAATTCATGACTGGGAACTTTGGCTTTGCCTCCACGCTCCTCGATACGCTGAAAAAGCATGAGAATCGCTGCCCCGTCATGATCTCGTCCTCGACCCAGGCGGCGCTCGACAACCCCTACGGGCAGTCGAAAAAAGCGGGCGAAGACCTCGTCTTCCAATATGGCGAAGAGACGGGCGCAAAGGTCCTTGTCTACCGCTTCCCGAATCTCTTTGGCAAATGGTGCCGTCCGAACTACAACAGCGTCGTCGCGACCTTCTGCAATAACGTTGCGAGCGGCCTGCCGATTCAAGTGAACGATCCGAGCGTCGTCTTGACCTTCGCGTATATCGACGACGTGGTCGCGGAACTCATCGCCGCGGCGACCGGAAAAGAAACGCGCGACGAAGACGGCAAATATTGCATTGTGCCGGTAACGCATACGGTCGAACTTGGCAGAATCGCCGATCTCCTGCAGGAATTTAAGGCGTCCCGCGAGGACCTCAGCGTCCCCGACCTTGCCGATCCGTTCGTCAAGAAGCTCCATGCGACCTATTTGAGCTACCTCCCGACCGACCAGTTCAGCTACCCGCTCACGATGCATTGCGACCATCGCGGGTCCTTTACGGAAATCCTGCGCACGGCCGATCGCGGTCAGTTCTCCGTCAACGTCTCGAAGCCGGGGATTGTTAGAGGGGAACATTGGCACCACACAAAGAACGAGAAGTTCCTAGTCGTTTCCGGCAAGGGCGTCATCAGGTTCCGCAAGCCGGAAGAAGGCGAAATTTACGAGTATTTCGTCAGCGGAGAGAAGCTTGAAGTCGTCGATATTCCGACCGGATACACGCATAACATCGAAAATCTCGGCGATACCGATATGGTTACCTTCATGTGGTGCAACGAGTGTTTCGATCCTAATCGTCCGGATACCTATTTCCTGCCCGTGAAGGACGAGAGCCGCGCCTAACAGATTGCGAGAGAAAAGATAAAATGAAAGTTATTACCATCGTTGGAACGCGCCCTGAGATCATTCGTCTTTCCCGCGTTATGGCTGCGCTCGATAAGTATTTCGACCATAAAATTGTTCACACCGGTCAGAATTACGATTACGAACTGAACCAGGTCTTCTTTGACGATTTAGGCGTTACGAAGCCCGCATATTTCTTGAACGCCGCCGTCGGAACCGCTGCGGAAACGGTTGGCGCCATCATCGCGCGTGTCGACAAGGTCCTCGCCGAAGAAAAGCCCGACGCCGTCCTTATCCTTGGCGACACAAACAGCTGTCTTGCCGCGTATCCGGCGAAGCGGCTCAAGATCCCGGTCTTCCATATGGAAGCGGGCAACCGGTGTTTCGACCAGCGCGTTCCGGAAGAAATCAACCGCCGCATCGTCGACCATATCAGCGACGTCAACCTGCCGTACAGCTCCATCTCGCGCGAATATCTGCTCCGCGAAGGCCTGCCGCCGGAACGCGTCATTAAGACGGGCAGTCCGATGTTCGAAGTTCTGAACTACTATAAGCCGCAAATTGAGGCGTCCGACGTCCTTGTGCGGCTTAGATTGGAGAAATACGACTATTTCGTCATCAGCTCGCACCGCGAAGAGAATGTCGACGATCCGAAACAATTTGAGAAGTTGGTAACGATGCTGAACAACCTTGCGGAGAAATTCGGCAAGAGGATTATCTTCTCGACCCACCCGCGCACGCGTAAACGAATCGATTCAAGCGGCGCAAAAATGAACGAGCTTGTCGAACTCATGAAGCCGCTCGGGTTCCACGACTACAACGCACTCCAAATCAATGCGAAATGCGTCCTGTCCGACAGCGGCACGATCAACGAGGAATCGTCGATCCTGAACTTCCCCGCGATCAATATCCGACAGGCGCACGAACGTCCGGAAGCGATGGAAGAAGGAACGACCGTCATGACTGGGTACGAATGGAACCGTATCGAAACGGCGCTCGAGATCCTTGAGACGCAAAAGCGCGGCGAAGAACGCACGCTCCTGCGCGTCGCCGACTATTCTATGCCGAACGTCTCCGAAAAAGTCGCGCGTATCATCTTAGGCTATACCGACTACGTTCGCCGCGTCGTCTGGCGCCAAGAGTAAACGCGTCGTCAGCGCAGCAACCGACGCCGCTGGACGAGCTTGCGTTCAGCGGCGATTTTCTTTTCACAAACGACGTGTGCAATAATGGCAAAAAAGAACAGCCTGACAAGCCTTTTAACGACCTTATAGCGCAGACAGCGCGTTTGACCCCGTTCTCAAAGTCAAAAACATACGCGAAGAAAAATATTTTCAGAATTTACGGAAATTGTCTAAACTATTGTTGAAATAAGTCCAGATGAGAGTATAATAGAGGTTGTTCAGGGCAAAAGTCTCGGACAAAAATCGCAGGACGCGATTTGAAGGGCCTAAGTCTAAGTTTTAGAAATCCTCTGCGACTCGGGCAAACGCCGCGCGGGCTCCAAACGCCGCGCGATCATAGGGTTGGCTGGCGCGTTTCATGGATGTAGAAGCGGTAAAAGGAGTTGAGCGCTCAGCAGTTGCAGCCGACGCGGGCCGACGCCCGGAAGGAGCTAGGCGTCGGCGTTATGGCATAGCTGGGAAAACCTCTCTAAAAATTTAGAGATTTTTCGAAATTACCCCTTGCGCTATTCCGATAAGCGCTGTATATTGTAATCAAGCTTGACGCAATAAGGCGTCAAATTTCATATTTGTCGTTGCGTTTTCGGCGCTGACGCGCTCGAGAGCGTTTTGGATTTGGTTTCCTTTCTCACACATCCGCTAACCTTAACACGCGGCGTCTCCTGATCGGACGGGCCGATTGGAACCGATAAGAACCGCGCTTTTAGAACAAATTTTCGTCTTTCGCGCCATATCTCAACAAGGCGCGTGGAACAATTGGGGAGATTACGCCATGCAACTTGACTACACGCACATCTGCGTCGTTCTCGACGCGTCCGGCTCAATGCAAACGATTAAATCCGACGTCGTCGGCGCGCTCGTGGGGTTCTGCGCTGAACAGCGCAAAAAAGCCGAAAGCGGCGAACAGATCGCCGTCGATCTCTATCAGTTCAACGACAACGTTAATCGACTGGCTCACAACGCTGCGCTCGACGAATTCGAACGATTGATCGACGCCTACCGATGCAGCGGTTGTACGGCGCTTTACGACGCCGTTTGCCAAGGCGTCGACGAACTTGGCGCGTTTTTCGCCGCGTTGCCTGAGGATAAGCGTCCGGAAGACGTCATGTTCGTCATCGTGACGGACGGCGCAGAGAACTCGAGCAAGCGTTTCAACGCGGCGCACGTCCGCGAGCGCATCGAACGTCAGCGCGAGCAGTACAACTGGAATTTCGTCTTCTTGGCGTCGGGAATCGACGTCGAACGCGCCGCCGCAGATATTGGCGTCCGGGGAGACGAAGCGGTCGAGTTCAAGCGCAGTCAGGCGCGAGAAGCCCTCGCCGACAGAATGGACGAGCGTATGTACAATATTCGCAAACAACGCCAGAAACGCCGCGAGGAATGAGTTCGCGCCGAAATGGCGTTGAATTGGGGTTCCAAGGCGAATCTGTCAAAAGGAGGTAAAGCAAATGAGAATAAAAAAAGTCGACAGCGTCGTGAAGGAGTATCTCGGGCTGACAGACCGAGAAGTCGACGAACTTAAGTACTACTTCATTGACGGACCAATTACCTCTGTGGAAATTATCGGCTGCGGGTCTCCGTCCGGTCAAGGAGTAGGTTGGCTTGTCGCCACTTTTTACATCGGGGACGAGGAGTTTGTAGAGGTTATGCAAAAAGAGCATGCAACTTCTTTAAAACTTCGCGTAGGCCTCGGCGACCTCGACCTAAGGTTCAGCTACTGCGTCGATCCGCGCGTGGTTGCGACCCATATTTTGGCGGCGCGGCTGACGCATCTGGGATATAAGGGCGGGGTAGCGGGCGAGGTCCTTGAAAAAGAAATAAGCGAGGCTTTGACGCCCGTTTTCACCATAGAAGAAGCTGAAGACTGGCTGGAAAGAAATTTCTTTATCGGACCTAACTCCCTGCAAAGACAAGCGATTGCGGCTGACGATTTTCGTAAGCCGAACAAGCTTCGCAAATATCCCGAATGTTGGAACGCTAGGAGGACCTACGGTTGGAATATCTATTATATCGAGCGAGAACTCGCTTACGTTCCGCCAAAGGCGCGTCCGCTGTACGATAGGTATTATGCGCTTTGGAAAAAGCCTCGTAAAGCTGCCAGTTCCAAGCGCAAGTAACGCAGCTCAACAAGAATAACGGAGATCTGAACAAATGCTAGGCGCTATTGTAGGAGACGTCGTAGGTTCCGCCTACGAATTTAGCCCGGTCCGCACGACCGAGTTCGACCCTTTTCCGAGTCGTTCGACCTTTACCGACGATTCCGTCCTAACTTTCGCAACGGCGGAAGTTCTGCTGCGCGGCGGGACCTACGCGGACGCGTACCGGCGTTGGGGCGCGGATTATCCGGGCAGGGGGTACGGCGGTCGGTTCGCCATGTGGCTCCATAATCCGGAAATGGGCCCGTACAACAGCTTAGGCAACGGGTCGGCGATGCGCGTCGCGCCGGTCGGCTGGGCGTTTGAGTCGCTCGAGGAGACGCTCGCGGAAGCGGAACGGACGGCGATCTGTACCCACAACCATCCGGAAGGCGTGAAAGGCGCGCAAGCGACCGCAGCGCTCGTCTTCCTGGCAAGGAAGGGCAAGAGCAAGGCGGAGATGCAAGCGTATGTCGAAGACGCGTTCGGATACGAGCTCGACAGGACGATCGAAGAAGTCCGCGCGTCGGCGCAATTCGACGAAACGTGCCCCGTGAGCGTTCCGGAAGCCTTCATTGCGTTTTTCGGCTCGAACTCCTTCGAGGAGACGGCGCGCAACTGCGTCTCGTTCGGCGCCGACGCCGATACGCAGGCGTGCGTCGCGTGCGCGATCGCCGAAGCGTTTTGGCGCGATATTCCCAAAGAATGGCAAGAGAAGACGGTCGCCAAATTAGACGACCGCTGCCGCGCGATCCTTGCCGAATTCCAAGAGAAGTATCAGCGTTAGACGTCAATACGCCATCTCGTCTTGCGTTAAGACGACCGCGGGCGCGTTCGGACCCTCCGCCGCCCGCGGTTCTTTTCCGTATCCGCGCGCTCGTCCTTTCGTTTCAAGGTAGAACTTGATGAGCTGCGCGTTCCCCGACTTAATCTCTTCGAACATCCTGCTTTCGACATAATCGAGCGCGTCGTCGTCGATCTGGGCGACGCGGCGTTCAAAATCCGGATCCTCTCTTTTCCAGCGCTCGTACTCTTCGCGCGAAACGCCCGTCCGCTGACACGCGCTCAATTCGCACCCGAGCGTCTTGAAGAGCTCCTCGAGAAAGAGTTCTTTTCGATCCTCCGCCAACACGACCAGCTCGGCGCCGTTCTTTTGCGTCGTATTTTCTTTAGTCGGTTTGTCCATAACGCGCGTCCTCCTTCTTTTGCTCTTCGTTGTCTTCAAAAGAGGGCAGCACGCCCGGCGCCGCTTTTTCCAGAAACGCATAGACGTTCCGATTCGAAAGCGCGCGCGTCTCCCCGTTCGTCTTGAGCAGGTCGACGACCGCCTCGAGCGCAAATTCCGCGCCGACATAGGACGTGTCCGGCAGGTACGCGATCCGTCGCTGCGTCTCCTCGACGCTCGCGCCCGCCCAGCGGGACGCGAAGCAGAGCTGTTCCTCAATAGCGCGCGCCCCGGTCTTGTCGATCGTGGCGACGGCGACGGTCCCGGACGCCGTGCGAAGCCGCAGCGCGTCTCCTGAAGAATTTGCGCCCGCCTTGTCGAGAAGTTCGCGAACGGACGTGTAGCGAAGCGTCTCTTTAAGTTCCGACTTTGCGTGCCGCAGTTCCGCCAGGCCCGCGCCGTTCGTCTCTAAAATCGAGACGGAAACCGGGTTCGAACCGGACCCTCGCGGCCAGACGACCCCGCCGAGCCGGACGTCGTTCGATTCGCGCGCCGCGTTGCAGACCGCAAGGGTCGGCGTCGCGTGTTGATACAGGCCCATCTTGTACCAGCTGTCGACGACGTAATTCTCGACGGCAAGCCGGGCTACGTCCAAATAAGGGGGCGTCGACCACCGCGCGACGCCAAGGTCGGCCGCGTTGCAGACGGTGAAGGGCACGAAGTCGAGCGTTTGGCCTTTGAAGGTCGGGTAGACCACGTTGGACCCGACAGGTTCGGCAATGTCGAACGCGCGCCATTGGGCGTCCGCGTCCTTGCCTTCGAAGACCGCCGCATAGTAGCGTTCGCGCGCGTCGAGCGCAAGGAGCCGGAGCCGCCGGACGTCGCGCCATTCCTTCGTCTTCGGGCAGAACCTTTGGGTCGATTCGTCGAGGAGCGCCCAGCGCAGCGCGCCGAATTGGGTGCAGGGCGTCTCTTCGACCATGCCGTCCAAGATCTTCTGCGCGGGGTACTCGACGATGCAAAATTTCGGGTCGAGCCCGTTGCAGTCCGCGACGACGTCGAGCAGCATACCGTAACGTCCAAAAAGAATCTGCGCGAAGTTGAGCCGCGACTTGAGCCCCGCGAGCCCGTCGTTGAACCGGTTGCCCCAGTCTCGCAAGTCGCGCACCTCGCTCGGCGACTCCTCGTCCGACGCGACCCCGAACCTCACCGTCGCCGGGTTGCGCTGCATGAGTCCGACAATGTCGTCGATCACCGGACGAAAGAAATTCTCGTAAGAAGCGATTCGGCGCCGAAAAGAAAAGCGCGAGTCCTCAAAAGACGTCCCGCGCAGGCACAGTTCGTCCCGTTCCAAAGAGCTCATCGGCAGATAACTGAGCGCGTTCGGACCATATTTGATTCGCCCGGAGCCCTCGTAGCAGTCGGAAACGTAGTCCCAAAGCGGCTTGTGCCGTTCGTATTCCGCATTCATGACGCAATACTCCTTTTTTTCGATTATTGCGTCAATCTCGGGAAATATTCGTGGAATTTGCGCGCCTTAGGCAATAAAAAACCCGCCGTCGATGGAGCGAGTTCCAAGCGACGACGGGCTCTATTCATTCAGGACCAAATCGCGGACGCGTTATTCTCTCAGCCTTCGGAGCAGCTCGGCGCCGGTCATCGGCTTCGAGCGGCGCCGCTTCTTGGCGTCGTCTTCCGATTCGGCGTCCTCGACCGGTTCAGCCTTCTCAGCCGCCTTTGCCGCCGCGACCTTTGCGGCTTCGTCTTTTCTAGGCCGACCGCGCGGGCGTTTCGGCTTGTTTTCGACCTTCGGATACTTCCTGGGCCGACCGCGCCCGCGTTTCTGTCCGATCACCGTGAGATCCTCGATGACGAGCGGATAGACCGCTTCCTTTTCGGAGTCTTCCGGGGCGGGCTCGTCGCACGAGGACGCGTCGGTATAGACGTCCGGCTCGGGCGCGCCCGCGTCGAGCTGTTCGTAATACGCTACCGGATTCTTGCCGCTCGTATAGTAATGACTGCGCATCTCTTCGGCTCGCTCGATGAATTTCTCGCGCAGCTCGGGCGGACCGAGAATTTCCGCGTTCGGACCGTAGTACATGATCAAGTTGAAGAAGTTGTAGAAGGTCGGGAAATTCTCGAAATCCATCTCGACGACGACCGCGCCGCCCTTTTCGACCTTCTTCGAAATGATGCGTTCGGCGTGTTCTTCGAGCGCCGCGCGCGCCGCAAAGCCGGTGAACCGGATCGTCGGCTTGCCGACGGCTTCGACCCCGCTGATCATGTGCTCGTCCAGGTTGAAATTCTCCGGAATCTTGAAGCGCTGCTTGTCCAGCACTTCCGCGGCGCTCATGCGTTCGAGCTTCCAGAATTTGATTTTACGGTCGTAACAGCACAGCCCGACAAGGTAGACGGAATTGTCGCGATAGAAGAACCGATAGGGGCAAATCTCGTACGTCTTTTCTGCGGTCGAACGAATCGAGCGGTAGGTGATGCGCAGCAAGTAGCGTTTTTCCATCGCCAAGCAGACGGCGTCGATGATCTTGCAGGTCTTCGGCTCGTATCTTCCCCAATGTTGGCATATAGGCGCGACGCAGTCGGCGTAGGCGATTCTCTCGGCGCGGATCGTTCGCTCTATTTTTTGGCGCGCCGATTCGCCCTTATCGCCAAAGTGCGTGCCCGTTAAGGCGTCGGTTAATTTCAGGCCGAGGTAGAGGATAAATAATTCGTCGTGATCGAGAAATTCGTCAAAAGAAAGACTTTGGCTCTCGTACCGGTATCTTTTGCGCCCATGGGCCTCGTTCTTCGACTTCCATGGCCCAAAGACTTTTTTCAACGTCATTAAATCGCGCTTAATTGTTTTCTCGCTGACGTTGAATTTTGCCGACAACTCCATCAGGGTCTTGCCTTCTTGCGCTGTCGTCAATATTCTTAGCAACCTCCATTGCCGTTCTAACACCACTTCGAATTTGGACATCTCTTTGCTCCTTATTAAAGAACGCGCCTGCAAATAAGTTGGCAACTAAGTTTACAACGCGACCGACATTACCCAAAAGTTAAAACTATTTTAAATTAAGAGCGGGTCGGCGTCAAGAAAATTGGCCCTGATAGCGTCTATTCTATAAAAAAAGGCAAAAATAATGCGGATTATATCGATTATAACGATTATTCCGCATTAGTAAAAAATAAAATAATAATATTAACGCTTATTATTCAGTCCATAATTCTGCGATCCACGGGGTCTTCTTAACGGCGCGCAGTCCGGTCTTATTGCGCCATCCGTAGATTGCGCAGTCGGGGTTAGGATTGCCATGGAAGACGATAATTTTCGTGCCGGGCCGTTGTTTCGGCTCCAGGAAATAGCCTAATGGGAACCGCCGCATAAAATGGCGTTTAAAGCTGAGACACCAGGTTGGATCCCAGTACAAAAGCTCCTGTTTTTGCGCGATCGCCCAGCTGAGATACGCCTGTTCGTTCCGGTGCGCTTTGTAGACCTGTTCCCGATTAGCCAGAAAATACTCCAGCACGTCGGGACGCGAGCCAATTTCGAACCGAAAGACGGACGAATTCCCAATTTTCGTCCCCTTAAGGTTCCAATCTTCGATTATTCTGAAGTCGCCCGGCGTCTCGAAGAACGGGTCGAGCGATTCGACAATGACAATATCCAGGTCGAGGAACAGGGCTGACCCTTCCAAATCAGAAAGCTTTTCCTGGAAAAGCGTTAGTTTGCGCCAACCGCGCTCGGGTCGTCCTTCCAGACCGGACATCTCGGGTAATGGACGCGTCTCGACAAGCGGACTCAGCCCGGTCGGATCGTCGGTGAAGCAGACGAACCGATAGTCGCCCGTGATGTTTTTCTTCACTCGGGACGCTAAAATATTGACGTACTCAGGCGGGAACTTCGTCCCCCATTTCATACAAATCACGTTTTTCATCGTCAAACCTCCGATTCTAGTTCGAGTTCTTCTTGTTCCGCGCGGAATAGCGTGGACACAAACCAAGCGAGAGCAGTCAACGCAATAAATTTGCCGACATACTCCCAGTTCGGCGCTCCGGACGCCGTGAGCGCAACCGAACCTGCCAGCGCGGCCGCTGCCGAAACGAAGACCGCGTCTTTCGAACGAAACGCGTTCGAAGCGCCGATCGCCGGCGCCATCGCGCCAAGACAGAAGAGCGACACGCAGGTCAGCGGCAGGCTAATCAAGCCCGCCAGACCGAGCGCGCCCGCAAGGCAGAAGAGCGACGGCACAAGTTCCGCGACGAGGTCCGCCGCCGCCCGGTACCGAAACGCGAGCAAGAGCGAGCCGGCGGCGATCGCCAAAGCGAACGCGTAGGCGGCGCTTCGGCTCGCGTTGATTCTAGCGTCGTAAAGCGCGAGCGCGGACCCCATTGCGTTCGAATCGACCGCGCGAACGTTTTCGGCGAACGCTTTCAGCGCGTTGAAGTCGCGCAGGTCGGCGGTCGAATAGACGAAAACGGCGGGCCGTTCCGAGACGTCGGCGAAATACCTTGCGCGAATTTCTGGCGACAGGTCGTTGGGCGTCGGCTTCTCGCTGTTGGTCAGCGCGCGCAGTTCGTAGAGCCGCTTGACCGTTTCGACCGTCGTCCAGCTCTCGAACGTGTCGAGCCGCGCTTGGTATTCGCTGGGCGTGAAGGACGCGATTTGCGTCTGAGCGCGCTGCAGGGCGTCCTTGAGCCGCAAGCGTTTTTCTTCGTCGACGCACGCGCATTGGCTCGGTTCAATAGCCTCGCCGAGGCAGACGAGCGCGTCGATCAAGCTCGACTGCGCGGGCGTCGGCGCTTCTCCGAGCTCCATTGGCAGCTGGTCCAGGAAATCGCTCGTCATCTCGATCGTCCGGCGCTTCTCCAAAGTCGCTTTGGGCAGTCTGGCGAGCATATCGTCGATCACGAAGGTCGGCTGCGACCCGTACCGCGCTTTCAGAAGATCGAGCTCGTCCGGCGATTCTGCGAAGGAGACCGCGTACAAGACCCGCTTGCCCGAGATCTCCGCGACCGACTCGCCACGATAGATTTCCGAAAGTTCGCCCGGAAGGAAATGCGAGAGATTCTCCGAAAATTCGATTCGCGAGACGCCGAAGACGAACGCAACGACCAACGTTACCGCCGCGACGTAAATTACGCTCTTGGCGCGGCTAAGCGAGCTTGTCGTCTCTTCGATCCGCAAAGGGACGGGCGGCTGTCGAAAAGGATTCGCGCCGTCCGCAAGGCGAATGAGCGTCGGCTCCACGAGGATCAAGAAGAACGCGACGATCGGCAGACCCAGCGCGGAGGACAAGCCCAGCTCGCGCGCTTCTTGTTCGCGAACGAAAAGGCACGCGAGCGAGGCGACGCCAAAGATGAGCGCGTACGTTAAGAGCTTGCCGCCGAGCTCCTGAAACGCTTCTAAAATCGACTCGCCCGTCGAACGGTTGACGAGCCGAATCGACGCGTAGCGCGCAAAGAGCGCCGCGCTCCAATAGTACGCAAAGGCAAAAATCAGGATCGCGTTCGCCAATTTAGTAAGGGTCGGCGTTCCAAAGGTAAAGACGACGCAGAACGCGGGCGTTCCGGCTATAAGCGCCGCGCACAAGACGGCGACCGAGCGTTTCAGGCTCCCAAAGACGAGCCAGCCGACGCACAACGCGACGACCGCCGTCAGCGTTACTGCGCGCGCCCAGATTTGAACCGCTGAGTTTAACGCGACCTGGCGCGCAACTTCCGGACAATCGAGCTCGATCGTCAGGTCGGGGAACGCCGCGCGCGCCTCTTCAAAAATCCCTTGAAGCTCGGCGAGGGTCTCTTTTCTCGGCGCGTCCTTGTCCCAAGCGGCGGCGACGACCCCGCGCAGGGAGTCGTCTGAGAGGAAGTAACGGCGATCGAGCGCCGCGTTGACATATTTGAGCGCGCCCGGCGCGACCGGCGAGGCGACCGGCTGAGCCTCTTCGCCGAGCCGATCGGGCGCCGTCGTCTGCGCAAGCGCTTCGACAAACGGCGTCGCCGCGTCGATTCCGGCGAGCCGCTCTTGCGTCATCTCCGAGCGGATATGCGCTTCGAATCGGCGCAGAAACGCTTCGGCGCTCAGGTAATCCCAGCGTCCAAACGCCAGCTGACGCGCGGTTTCGAGGTCGTCTGAGAGTTCGAGCGTCTCTTCGTTCGAAAGGAGGTAGAGCCGTTTCTTGACGAGCGAGTTCTCGTCGAGCCCCCACCGAGAGAGCGAGAGGGTCCGCGAATCTTTCTCAATGTGGTTTGCGACCGATTCGAGCCCTTCTTCAACGACCTGGGGATCGTCCCCGATAATTGCAAAATAAGATTCTTTCACGACCGGCTCGTCGCCGAGCTTGACGTCTTCTTTAGGCGCCAAGGAGAAGAGGGGCAGCAGGCCGCGCTGCGCGGCGGTCCAGACGAGCGCCGAGCAGGCGACTGCGGCAAGCAGCGCAAGCGCGAGCGCCGCGGACGAACGCTGGACCGCGAACCGGGTCAGCGCGACGTGCAGCTTGAATTTGGGAGTCGGAGCGTCGTTGGCAGAGTTGAGGTTCGTCATTGTCGGCTCCCGATCCCGTTCGCTTGCGCGCGCCCGACCGTGTCGGTCTCCTGACGCGCTGATTCGTACGCCGTTCTGCGCGCGTCCCAGTTCTTAAAGTGTTCGACGTACTCTTTTTTGTAGTTCGGCTGATGTTCCTCGAGCATCCGCGTCAGGGGCAGTTTCTTCTGCCGCTTGAACGCCTCCTGCATCGTAACGCCCTTCTGCGCTTCCGGAGAGAGGGAACGCAAGTACCCCGCGAGCAGCCGCTGCGTCCGCGGAGAATAGTGGATCATGTAGTGGACCCAGGACCAAGATTCCCGATACTCGCGCGTCTTCATCTGATCGACCCGCGTGAGCCGTTCGAGCCGAGGCAGGGACGGGGGCGCGCCAAAGAGACCCGAGACGCCTTGTTCCGCGTCCGTCAGGTACGGGTTGCGGAACCCGCGCTCGCCGGGCGGGATCTCGAAATATTTCGCCAGCCCTTCGTCGATCCAGATCGGCACGTTCCGGAGCGCCGCGTTCAGGTACGCGTGCGTCATTTCGTGCCGGATATTGAGCAGCATCCGGTCGTTTCTCGGGACCATGAGCACGCCGGGCCCGGAATCTTTCACATAGAGCGCGGGCCGATCGGTCGGCGCGCCCCGAAACGTCTCCGCAATGAACGCGCGGTAGCTTTCCATATCGTTGAAAAGACAGAGCGAGATCTTCTCCTGCGCTTCCGGAACGCCAAGAAAGCCGACAAGGTCGTTTTGGAGCTGGACGATCTCCGCCTCGAGACCCTGTGCCGACTCAAGTGGAAAATTCGACTCGATTACGACCCGACCGAGCGCGACAGAATAAGGAAGCCGCGACGCAAATCTAGGAGAAAGATCGATTTCCGCGCTCGGCGCCGACGTCGGCGCCTGTTCGTTCTGATCGGGCGAGCGTGAGTGGAAATCCGCCGGAAGAGGAGGCGCGTTGTAGTCCGCGACCGGCTTTTCCGCGCCTATGAGAAACCGCCAAGGAATCTGAACGCCGAACCCAGACGCCGTCTGTGCAAAAAGGGTCGTCGACGCGATCAAAATCGTCGCAGCGCATAAGCGTCGAAACGCGGTCATTACTTTGGCTCCTTATCTCGTTAATGTCGCGCGTTCCCATGACCGCGCTATGGCACGACGTCAGGATAGGGTATTTATGCATGAAAAGCAAGAGGGAAAATTGGAGTTGGGGACGTATGTGTAAAATCTTCAAGAATTTTGGTAAAGAAACTTGAGAAGCGCTTGCCCTTCCTTTATAATGACCGTCGTTACGTCTCTTGGCGGCTGCGTTTTCCTGCGGAAAACGCGGCTTCTTGGAGCGTCTGGACATTCCCCGCAGTCTGCGTTAGCGCGGCTGCGACCCGCTAACCGACATAGAGGAACCTAGTTATGGCTGGCGTCAACTGGCTCGATATCTCGACGCTCATTATTTATTTTGCGGTAGTATTAGGCGTTGGCGTCTTTAAGGGTCGCGGGGCTCGCGAGGACTCCCGGAGTTTCTTCGTTGCTAAAGGGACTCTTCCTTGGTGGGTCATTGCGGCGACGTTCATTGCGACCGGGATGAACACCGAGCAGCTTGTCGGTCAGAACGGGATGGCGTACCAAATTGGGCTGCCGATGGCGAACTGGTACTTCATCGTCTTTATCGTCTATTCGCTCTTGATCTTTATCTTTTTGCCGGTCTATATGCGCAACGGGATAACGACGATGCCGGAGTACCTGGGCAGGCGGTTCAACTCCGCTTGTCAAAACGTCTTTACGGTCATCCTCATCTTGACGTACGTCTTCATGAACCTGGCGGTCGTCTTTTACGGGGGCGCGAAACTCCTTGAAGTCGTCTTCGGCTTGAATATCTGGGCGGGGGTCCTTCTCATCGGGGTCGTTTCGGGGCTCTACACGATGTACGGCGGGATGCGTTCGGCGGCGTATGCGGCGACGATCCAGTTCGCGTTGATCTTCGTCTCGGGCTTCTTCCTCATGTACCTTGCGTACAACAGACTGCCGAACGGCTGGAGCGACGTGGTCGCCTCCGCGCCTTGCGGGTTCCACCTCATGAAGCCGACCGACTATCCGGTCATCCCATGGCACGCCGTGCCGCTGACCATCCTCGGCATCCACCTCTACTATTCGTGCGCGAACCAGGCGCTTGTCCAAGGCTGTTTCGGCGCCCGACGAGAATGGGACGCCAGAATCGGGCTCATCGCCGCAGGGTTCTGCGTCGCGCTTCGTCCGTTTATCGAAATCTTCCCCGGTATGTGCTGCCGCGCGATCGCCGTGTTCGACCCGAGCTTCGACCTTGGCGACCAGCCGATCGACAACGTCTTTCCAATCATGATTCGGCAGCTTGTTCAGCCGGGGTTGCGCGGCCTGATCCTGATCGGCATTCTGGCGTCGGTCATGTCGACGATCGCGGCGTTCCTCAATTCGATCTCGACCCTGTTCACGCTCGACGTCTATAAGAAATGGATCGATCCCAAAGCGCCGGAAGAGAAGCTCGTCAAAGTCGGAACGATCGCCACGTTGGTCCTGATGATTTTCGGCGTGCTCTTCTCCCCGTTCGTCGGCATATTGGGCGGCGGTATCTTCAAGTATTTCCAGACGCTCGCGTCGTACGTTACCGTGCCCCTTGCGACCGTCTTCCTGCTCGGCGTCATGTGGAAGCGCGCGACCCCTGCGTCCGCGTTGACTATCTTGCTCGCCGGCGTCCCGATCGGACTGCTCATGCATTACCAGTTCGTTCCGGCAGTCTTTGCTCCGGAGACGATCAGGCAGTACAGTCTGGACAACCCGTTTATCACCGGCGCCATGACCCAAGCAGTCTGCGTTGTCCTAATGGTCGCCGTCAGCTTCGTTACGCGTCCGAGAGAAGCAGAAGCGATCGCGCCTTTGACCTTCTCCGTGAAGAACCTGCGCCTGCCCGCCGACGAGCCGAAACGACCGTTCTACCAAAGCGTGCCGTTCTGGTGGGTTCTCTTCGTCGCGTTTTACGTCGGGCTCTACGTCTGGCTCTGGTAAGACAACCCTTTGCCGACAAACGCCCAGAAAATAAGGGACGCCTTGTTCGGCGTCCCTTACGCTCAGACAGACTCGGCAGAACGCGCGGACGAAAGGTTCGCGCGTTCTGTTCGTTCTAGGGCTAACCTCAGACGTCGCTGTTCCAGTGTGATTATGAGTCTTGAGGAACTGGGAACCATACGACTTCAATGAAGCGAGACTGCCGAAAATGAATAGATTTGTCTCACACGATTATTTGCTATTTGAGGAAAAACATTGTTTAGCAAAGTTGTCATTCATATTACGAGTTGGTTTGCCATTGTTTTTTTGCAGAGAGCAGAAATGAGAACTGATTTTGGCGGACAAACAGCGGCTAATACAATATCTTGAAAACAAGGCTCTGGGTTATTGTTTTGTCCTGCCTTAATGGGACCAGCATACAAAGCGGAGTCGCTAAGCTCAATAACTTTTCCACTTTCAGACAACTTGTACTTGTTCGCATAGGAAAAAGCCAGAATGTTAACCTCGTTTGTATATTCAGAGAGTAGCCGGTGAAGATCCAGCGCCGTGCTAGAAGATATATACTCCGCAAGCACATCTTGCAACACCCATATTGTTCTTCCACCCCATTCCAGAGCCACCTGAGACTTGACAATCAATTGACTTGCCATTCTTGCCCAAACTTGCCGATAGTTTATTCCCGGAGCCAAATGGTCTTTCCCTAACATACAGTCCTCAAGCGCTTGTGGAATGCAACTCCTTTTGCGCTTGTTTCCTCCTGACGTGCTTGAAGTCATAACCTCAACAATTACGGGAGTTCCAATAGGAAAGTCTTCAAGGTAAACCTCTCCGCCTCGAAGAGCAAAAGTATAGCCTGCATCTCTAAGGTTTTTCTCTAAGGTTATGTTATCCACCCCTGAAATACATACCGCTTCTGATAACTTCACTCGACCAATGGGCATTAGGATATAATCAAAAGTGTAATCGAAAGCATGCAAGTCGTCTTCGGCGTCATCACTCTCATACTTGATTTTGGTTTCTGTCCATATGCCAATTCTATCGCCAGAATTAAAGCCGCACTTGTCAAGCAAAATGCTCTGAGTTGTTCCGCGAAGAATCGACTCATTTGCATATTTCCCCATATAGAACAGTCGTCTCGGACATATTATCCATGGGGCTTCATTGTCCTTGACTTGTATTGAACATACGCCAGACGGGATTCTCTGCAATCCGGGAAAGAGCGCCTGCATTTCGGGGCAGTCCCGCAACTCGATATCGGACATATGTCTATTACCCCCGCCGTCGCACTTGTCTGAAATAAAAGGACAGTATGCCCTTTTTCGTGACTCTACAACTGATGGACTGTGGTCTTCGACGGGATAACCTAATAATTCGTAGATTCTGGGCATAGAATAATCTCTCTAATTCTTTCCGCAACTTGCTTCGCCAGAGGGGGCGGGACTGAATTTCCAACCTGCCGGTGCTGGTCCAAATTCTTGACGGCTCCCGATCTTCCCCTAATAGGACCTCGTAAGACGTAGTCGTCAGGATAACCGTGAATTCTCATATATTCCCTTGGCGTTAGATATCTGTCTTCGGTCGGATGATAAAAGATTTCACCTCCTCTAAGCGTGTTTGACGGCTTGTCTCTACTGACCCTTAGGAATTTAGTGGTGTCCTTTTTGGTTAATTTCCCTCTTTGCTCTGCTGGCAGATGAGTTTGAGAAGAAAGATTCTTGCCTTCTGGAACGCCGTGAATACGCTCGCGATCTCTTTTCGGAGTAACGTCATAGTGGCTATTGTCGGGAATTGCATCTCCGTTGTCTTTTTTCAAAGGAGCGCCAAGACCATTGAGAACGTCGCCCACCGTCACATATGGATTTAGTGGAAACAAACCGCCACAGTTCTCCAGCCTGTCGTGCGTTGCTTCTGGAAATACAAAACCATTTGGTTTCTTCGTTGCAACAATAAAAACTCTCTCTCTCAGCTGGGGAACTCCATAATCAGCAGCAAGCATTACTTTCCATTTCGGAACATAACCGAGTTCTTCTAGCTGATGAATGAAGTTTCGTAAGACTCCCCCTTTTTTTCCAGATAAATCTTTCGCATTAAGCAACCCCTTGACTTGCTCGACCATAATTGCCTTTGGAGATAAAACTTTTGCAAATCTTATTATTTGGTAAAGAAGCAACCCCCGTTCATCTTCAAGTGATTTTTGTTTTCCAATTTGAGAAAAAGCTTGACATGGGGGACCTCCAAACATAAGTTCTAATTCGCCGGGCTTTATATTTATATCGTCGAGAATTTGTTGAGGGTCAATTTTCTTAATATCGCATTCGTAGACTATCGTATCCCTTTTTTCTCGCGCTATATTTTCCCTTAGTGTGTCGCAACAATTTTTATCAAGTTCAACACAGGCGCAAATATTGAAGCCGGCTTGCTGCACTCCTATATCCATTCCGCCAGCGCCAGAGAAAAGGGAAATCGCGAGCATATTATTTGTCATAGCTTTCCTCCGATAAACGAAACCCCATTCTGCTTCCATCTCACATTACCCGAAGAGTAAACATATACAGTTTCCTCATAACAAAAATGCATAAAATGACATTCTTGATTTTGTAGAGATTTTCGACCAGGAAAAATCGTTCACAAAATTATGGAATATCCTGCGCATACATTATAAAAAGCCTCTCAAAGTTCTGCAAGCGTATTTTTCACAATATTAGCTATTATTTGACCGCATATGCCAATATTTAGTCGTGCTCAGAGAAAATTGTAATGATAACAAGTCGATCAGGTCGACAACGACTTTCCATAAAGCCGCTTAGACTAATCCTTATCGGCGCTCTTCAGCCCTGGGACAACCCGTTTATCACCGGCGCTATGACCCAAGCGGTCTGCGTTGTCCTAATGGTCGCCGTCAGCTTCGTTACGCGTCCGAGAGAAGCAGAAGCGATCGCGCCCTTGACCTTCTCCGTGAAGAACCTGCGCCTGCCCGCCGACGAGCCGAAACGACCGTTCTACCAAAGCGTGCCGTTCTGGTGGGTTCTCTTCGTCGCGTTTTACGTCGGGCTCTACGTCTGGCTCTGGCAAGACAACCCTTTGCCGACAAGCGCCCAAAGAATAAGGGACGCCTTGTTCGGCGTCCCTTGCGCTCAGACAGACTCGGAAGAACGCGCGGACGAAAGGTTCGCGCGTTCTGTTCGTTCTAGGGCTAACCTCAAATGTCGACCCACTTGCGTTCGGCAAAGGACCGATCGATCGCGTCGAGAACGCGCTGACATTTCAAGCCGTCTTCGAACGACGGCGCGTACGGACGTCCTTCGGCGAGCGCCGTAATCAAATTCGCAATTTCCAAGACGAACGTGTCCGCGTAGCCGATACCGTGCCCTTGCGGCCAAGGACCGCCCCCGTAAGGATGGCTGTCGTCCGTCGCGTTGATTCGAGTAAACCCTTGCGTCTGCTTCGACTCGGTCTTGTCGCAGAAGAGCAGGTAGTTCTGATCTTCGAAATCCCAGTAGATCGAGCCTTTCGAGCCGTTGATCTCGATGCAGTTATGGTTCTTTCTGCCGCCGGCGAATCGGGTCGCTTCGAAATTCCCAGTCGCTCCGTTGTCGAACTCGCAGATGAACTGCGCGACGTCGTCGACCGTTACGTCCCCAAGGGGCGCGTTCGGCTCGTTCGAAATCGGACGCCGCTTGACAAACGTCTTCAGCTGCGCGACCAGCGAAACGATCTCGCCGCCCGTGATGAACCGGGAGAGGTCGATCGAGTGGGACCCCAAGTCGCCCAGCGCGCCGGAGCCCGCGAGCTCCTTGTTGAACCGCCAGACCATCGGACCTTTTTCGTCCCAATCTTGCGCGTAGCGCGCATGGACGTGATAGATCTCGCCCAAGCGGCCCTCGTCGACCAGCTCTTTTGCCAGCGCGGTCGCGGGCGTGAACCGGTACGAGAACCCGCACGCGGAAGTTACGTTGTTCTTCTTGACCGCTTCCCACATCGCTTCGGCGGACGCTAAGTCGTTTGCCAACGGCTTTTCGCAAAGGACGTGCTTGCCGTTTTCCGCCGCGGCGATCGCCATGTCGCGATGCAGGAAGCCGGGCGAAGCGACGCTGACCAGGTCGATATCGTCGCGCGCGACCAGCTTGCGCCAGTCGGTCTCGATCTCTCGCCAGCCGAATTTGTCGGCGAATTTGCGCAGATTCTCTTCCGAGTCTTTGGCGCAGACGCAGACCGTCTCGATATTAGCGGGCAAGTCGTACCAAATGCCGGCGTTGCGAAACGCGTTCGAGTGCGCGACGCCCATGAACTGATGGCCGATGAGACCAACGCGAATAGTCTTTTTCGTCATGATTCGCCCTTAACCTTTCGATATGCTTCTTCAAATTGACGCGCCGCCGCGTCGATCTCTTCGTCCGTCGAATTGACGTTCACGCCGAACCCCGAGCCGAGCCCCGCGTCGACGACCCCGACGCTAAGATTGATCGAACGCGCCATCAGGTCGTCCGTACGGGGATACGCCCCGTAACCGTAAGGCTGACCGTGATCTTTCAGGAACGCGTTGATATGGTCCATGTTCGAATAGACGTGCCAGCCGGTGTCCTGAACCGGGACCGTGCCGAGCAGCTCGCAAATCTTTAGCGTTTCTTCGGCGGTATCCAAAATAACCGTGCAGACCGCTACGCTTTCGCCCTGTTCGTCGTTCAGGACGCGGAACTTCAAGCCGGGGATCTGAGCGAGACGGCTCTTGAACTTCCCTTTGACCTCGCGCAGTCGGGCTACCAACTTAGGCAGTTTCGCCATCTGCGCCAGCGCGAACGCGGACGTTACTTCGTTCGCGCGGAAATTGATCCCGATAATTCCAAGGTCGCGCGTGCCTTCTCTGCCGGAGGGCGTCCCTTGATGATGGAACTCAAACACGCGTTCGTACTTTTCCGGGTCGTCCGTAACGACCATGCCTCCTTCGCCGGTCGTGATCGTCTTGAAGAAGTTGAGCGACATCGCCCCGACGTCCCCGAGCGTGCCCGCGCTCTTGCCGCGATAGGTCGCGCCGACCGCCTGACACGAGTCTTCAACGACCGAAAGACCGTGTTCTTTTGCAATTTCGAGGATCGCGTCCATCTGGCACATATTGCCGAGCATATGGACCGGCATAATCGCTTTTGTCTTTGGCGTGATCTTCTTCTTGACGTCTTCCGGGTCGATCGTCAAGCTCTCGTCGATCTCCGCCAAGACGGGGACGCCGCCTAGGAAGGCGACGGTCGTATAGGTCGCGACGTAGCTATACGCCGGCACGATAACTTCGTCGCCCGGCTTGAGCCCGACGGCGAAGAGCGCCGACAGAATCGACGCGGTGCCGGACGTCGTCGCCAGAGCGTACTTGCAGTTGAATTGACGCTCTGCGGCGCGCTCGAGTTCGACCGTCTTCTGTAAGAATTTCGGGTTCTTGACGTCGCCGAAACGAAAGAGGTATTGGGAATCCAGAACTTCGGCGATCGCCTGTTTTTCTTCTTCTCCAACCCAAAAAGCTCCTGGACCGGGCATCGTGTGCTCCTTATAAATAGTTGAATTGCTTGGTTATGGAAGGCAGGGGCAGGGGACTCATCAGCGCTCGCAAATCCAGATGCCGGCGACTTGTCGATATTGAGGAAGCGGATGTTCCACGAAGGTTCTGCCCCAGCGGACCGAAGGACGAAACGCTTCGGCGTACTTGCAGCCCGCTTGGAACCCGCGATAAGAAGCCGGAACTTGCAGGAACCCGGACATATCGGTCCCGTAAATGTCGAGCATCCATTGGTTTTGGCTCTCGTGCTTCGAGACCATTTCGACCTTGGTCTCGAACGTCGACGTAATATCGACGTAGAACTGCGGCTCGAACCCGACTCCGGCGGGCGTGTCCATATAGTAGACGAGCGGAATTTTTTTCGTCGTCGGGGCCGTTTCCGTCTTGATGAGCGGTATCGACGCCATATGGACGCAGTCGTCGACAATTTTCGAGGACGTCGAGTGGTCCGGATTATAGTCGTCTTTCCAGTGGCAGAAGACGACGTCAGGGGCCGCGATCCGGAACGCCTCGATAAACGCCAGCCGTGTCTCGCGCGTGTCGAACAGGAACTCGTCGTCGAAATCGAGCATGATCAATTTCGCGCCGATGACCGCCGCGCCCGCTTCGGCCTCGTTGCGCCGAATCGCTTTAATCTCCTCCATCGTATGGGTCGAGGAGCCGATATTGCCGCTCGTCGCAACGCAGAAAAAGACGTTCGCGCCCGTCTTCGCATACAGTGCGGCCGTGCCGCCCGCATAGGATTCAATGTCGTCCGGATGCGCGCCGACAAATAATACGTTCATATAACGCCTCCTCCGATAGGGTCTGGAATAACGCTGGAATGAATGCGCCGCGAAGACAAAATGTCTGCGCCGCCCGCCGCAAAAATGCGACTGAAGTCCATTATACTTGCTGAGAAATCAGAATGCAAGGGAAATTAGAAAACGTGTAGAATTGTTGCAAATTTTTGACGAGGAAGCGGCTCCTTCAGGCGTCGTTCTCGACGTCAATCATTCGTCGCTCCCGCCAAAGAGCGTGCAGCCTTGGTCTTTGAACTCCTCGATCTTTGCTGTCAGAAACTCAAGATCGACCTCGAAATATTCGGCAAGGTGTTCGTAACAATAGAATACTTGTGTATCCTTGTCGATCAGCTTCTTATTCAAACCGATCTCGTTTCTTTTAACGATCGGTTTTCCGCATACGTAACAAATTATTTGCTGCATCTTTTTTACAACCCGCGAACCTTCAAATAGGGTATGTCTTTGCCTCCAAATTCTTCGGGGTCTAGTTTGCCTAATTGACGTTTGATAATATCGCGCATTTCGGAGGCTCGTCTAAAACAATATCTATCGAAATCGCGAGGGTCTATGTCTCCTGCGTCGCGAACGTTGGGAAAGAACAGTTTCAAATATGCCGTTGAGATACGCTTGATTGCTTCCGTGTCGCGCGTGTCGGCGGCTTCGGGGACTTCGAGCAACTCGTCAACAATTCCGCGATAGCTTATGTCTTCGCGAAGCTCGTGTAAGATCGATGTGAAATACTCAGAATTTAACGCCCAGTCTGCAATTTTCAAATCGTCGTTCATGCGCGGAATATCCCAACCTTTGATAAAACCATGGAAACGATCAATTAACGCCGATTCATGAAAGACTTCTGGAAGCTCGCCCAGTATGTTGCCATAACCGTCGGTTCTCATTGCCCCCATACTGACGTTGCCGCTAAGAACAAGCCCGGCGTCGGCTTTGCCCGCATAATTCCCAACGGTAAACGTTCCCGACTCCAGGTAGCCTTTCAGAGCGCCCCGCATCTCGTCGACGTCGGTGAACCTGATGGTCTGCACTTCGTCCAAAACGACAAAATCGTTTCCGGCAATCAAACCTTCCGTCTTTTTAGAAATGTCGTAAAACATCTTGGCGCGGCTCATAACGCCGCCGCTGGAAAGCCAACCAAAACGACTTACACGCCCGTAAAGGTAAGATTTTCCAGTTCCTTTCGGCGCTAATTCGATTAAGTTGAGACGTTTTTCGACAAAGGGCAACAACCGAGTCAACACTGCTAATTTCTGGCGTTCGTCTTCATAACCGTCGGCATTGTAGTCGATTGCGCCTAAGAGAACGTTTAACCATTCGGTAAAGGAAAATTCACGCCTTGCGTCTTTGTAATATTCTAAATCGATGGTGTAGGGACAGAAGTTCTCAAACCCCACCAGTTTAATACGTCCTTCGATCTTTTGTAACTTATCCGGGAAGCGGTAGTTAAGTTTCAGTATTCCCCAGGTTTCGCGACCGTTCGTCAATTCGTCCTTGAAGTCGTTCCAGTCAACGGGGTCAATAAATGTTTCCTTAAATCGCAATCCGTAATCAGGAAGCTCAAAGGAAATACCAGCTGTTTGGACGTCGATTTCGACTCGAATTTTTGCGAGGATCTTTATTTGTTCCCCCTCGGTGATGAGACGGTCTTTGAGTACGTTCCAGCCCTCTTTATCCGGCAAATTTTTACGAATAAAGGCGTCGACGCGGTCAATCCCTACATTTCCTTCGTCGTCGGCGAATCGTTGCAAGAGCCAGTCGCGCATAAAAGACGGCAAACTGAGACTAGAAAAAAACGAGGTTTTTCTCAGGTCTTTGTAAACGACCATATCGTCGAAACAATCGCGTAATTTGTCAATCATTGCAAACCCTATAAATCCAGATCGTCATCAAACGACTTGTTAATTTTTGCGCTTCCACTGTGAGCGACAAAAGAAAATTCGCCGAGGAAATCATCATTAGAATAAACCATAATCTTATACGTGCCAGCCCGTTTGACGTCGTCTAACTGAACCTTAAAATGACGATCGTCTTCTACTGGATTCGCATCGTAGCTCTCGTTGCGTTTACCCTCTCGTATGAGAACGATTCGAACGTTTGATAAATCAACGTGTGAGTAAAGCGTAATTTGAGCCGGATTACGAAAGCTTACGACGACTTCGGGGCTCGTCAATTCAATTTTTTCGTTTGGGTTACGTAAGGAAATCAAACAGACAGGAACGACGACTTCTTCCAACGTCGCGCCGCCATGAACCTCGACGTCAGCTTTTCGACTGCCCTTGAATCGACCGTAATTAGCCAATACTATCCAGCCATTTTCTTCAGTTGCAAACTCTAGCGTCTCTTTGCTGTCGCCCGTTGCCTTACAACAACGTCCCGAAAACTTGCCCCTGGAATCTTCTGGCGTTTCATATTTTTCTTCGACGTCGGCAATTACTGCTAAACGACTTGCGCCATGATCGCTGGCAAGAATTGCCTGCGAGATTTTCCCGTTGTGAAGCTCTCTCGCAATTGTCGAAATAAATTTGTTGACGATCTCCAATTCCTGAGCGAGATACGACGGCCCCTCGTCTTTCTGGTGAAT
This sequence comes from Thermoguttaceae bacterium, assembly GCA_028695965.1. Lineage (GTDB taxonomy): Bacteria > Planctomycetota > Planctomycetia > Pirellulales > Thermoguttaceae > RUG369. The sequence goes on from JAQVHZ010000010.1 coordinate 42,658, forward strand.
GAGTTGAACGTCTCTCTTGTGCTTTATGTCGTCGAGTTTTGACGATTGACTTTTATCGCCGTTCCAATTGTCATAAAATGAACGATTTTCAGAAGTTATCGTAGGCAAACTAGCACGCGCAATCTTGGTAACAATCGATAAGTCGTTGTTGCGGCATATAGCCGACATTGCCGACATATACTCGACTCCCAAGGCGTCCAGCCAGAAAAGCTTGATCTTTCCAGGCGTCTTTTGTCCCTGTTTCGTCAAAAAATCGATCATTTCATCACGCGCAGGGAGCCGGTTGTAGGAGCGTTCGCGAGCGATTTCTTCAACGCGTTTTATGAATGTCGATTCGACGACATTTTTAACCTTTTGGAGGTTATATTCTTCGAAATAGTCAGTCAATAATTCGGAGAGAGGCGGCGCGTTGAAAGAGTAACATTGCAGGTAATTGAACAGATCCGGATAAATAAAGGATAACTCGGGGATAAGACCATTTCGTCCAACCCATTCGATAATTTCTCGCTTTTCAGCGAACGTCATGTCGGTCAACCGGTAGACGCTTTCTTTTAAATCACGACGATTATTGGAAATGAACGATTCTAAATCAGAGTCGTCGAAAGATTGCAATATTGATTTGCGCCGATCATACAGCAAGCGATACTCTTCGCTTGTGTGGGGAACGCTGATAATTTCCCCCAGAATATTTTTTTTGAAATCTCTGAATGAGACAGTTTTATCAACAACGCGCCTCAAATATGGGTTTTGTAGAGTGGAGCCGTAGTACTTTAATGCGATGAAACAGAGCCAGCTTTCATAATTGTCATTAAAACGGTCGCGCTTCAAATCGGTTTCAATTCCTTTATCGATCCCGTGTTGCCGCAGTACAGAGTCAAAATTTGTATTAACCTTTCCAAGGTCTTTGGCCAGTTGGCTCCAGTATTTTGCCGGACCGCAATCCTTCGGAACCTTGAACCCGTTGATTGCATCGGCGACGACTTTATAAACGTCGTCGATATAACGAGTTGAATACAACGAATCTTCAAAAGAAAATTGCGTTTGTACAGCCGCTTCGTGCCGCCCGCCTTCCAAGGAACGTAATAGTTCTTTAAGTCCGTTGACAACCTCTTGTTTTGTAATCGGGACAATGTCGGGCGCAAGACGTTCGACAACAACGTCGCTAAGAGTCTCTTCGTCAATGAAACATCGCCGCGCGTCGAAGCGCCGGTCGTTTTTCTGCATCAGCTGAACCTGGTCGGCGACGCCGCGCAAAAGAAGGACGATTTTTCCCCCGTCAAACGACCTGTTTTGTAAAGATTTCAGCTTTGACAACGCAAATTTCTCGCCTTGCAGAGCCAGATATTCTCCAAGACCGATTACAACGACTTTTTTCTTCTGAGCGCTCAATTCTCGAAGTCGATTAATCAAAGTATCAAAATTGGGTATTTTATCAGCGCTTTCGCAAAAATCGCTAATGGAAAGGACGTTAAAATTCCTTTTTTTGAACTCAGTCTGGAAATGAACATATTCAGCGTCGCCGACCACAAGAAAAAAGGGTGTGGCGACGTCAGACGCCAAGAATTGTTCGATCGCTTGGAAAGGCATAGTGTTAGTCGTCCTCCGTTGCTAGGATTTCAAGACCAACCGTTGAGTTGTCGCGAATCAGCCGTTTCAAATATTCTTTCAATTTGGCGCCGTCCATTTTGTCGATGATCGCCAGGACGCGCGTTCGACCTTTCTGATCGTATCTTTTTTCAACAAGACGCTCGATTCGTCTTTCGATTTCCGGGTTTGGATACCAGTTGTAAGCGCTGATCCCGCTATCTTTCAACTCCTCGAGGACGTCTTCATAGGTCAGTAATTTCATCGCGCTTGGGGTCTTGAAAATTCTTCTTTTGAACGCTTCACGACACACGGCGCTATCGTTCATCCTATCGAATACGTTTGACTCTTGTAAATAATCGATCGCGTGTTGAAGATCGTCTTTGTTGGAAGAATCAATGCGGTTGACTATCTCGAAAACTCTTTTTGCCTTATCGAACTCGCTATCGTCGACAAGACATAAGATTGGCGTTTGACTTCGATTCGACCATTCAGAAGGCGACGACGAACCGTCGGTTTTTTGTTTCCAAAGATCCGCTAATCTCTTTTTTAGTTTCTTATCTTCAACGGAACGAGCCGCTTGTTCAACGAGTCGATTGCATTCTCTCGGTAATTTTTCGAACATTCTGGTGGAGTTGTTCCGAATCACTTCGATCGCTTCGTCGTCAAAATCTTGCAAATAAGGCGCGTAAACCTCTTTGAACAGTTCCGTTCCCGCATTGAACAATTCTCGAATTTCGTTGTTGTTTTTGCGCATTACAGGCAACATTTCTTCGAGAATTTCCGGCAAAATTTCTTCGCCATTGCAAATCTTCAAGAGAAAATCGAAAAACTCCTCAGGAACGTTTGTTCGCGCTTTAAGGGTTTCGTACGAAAACTGACTCCAGCGAATCGTCTCTTTCAGATTTTCAAGCGCTTTACGCAGAGAGGCGGCGTCAACGTTCAAAATTTTGTTCGTTTCAAAGATGAACGCGTATTCAACTTCCAATTTCCGGATTTCGTCGTTTTGTGTTTCGACGTCCCAGAGGGACTGGTATTCAATTTTAAAACGTTTGGAGACGTCTGCGAGAATGTTTTCCTGGACGCGGATTTTTCCGGCGAGTTCCCACAATTTACCGTTGTCGAAGCGCTGCAAGTAGGCGTTCGCGCCAGCTAAAAAGGCGTCTTTCACCAACGCCTGTTTGAGATCGGCGCCCAATGTCGGTCTGACCATCGCAATTTTTCCGATCTCCCGGGCGGCGTTTAGCTGTTGATCGCCGCGCAGTTTGTTAAGCTCGACAAACATCAGCGCAACTTTATAAAGGTCGTCTGATATTATGCCTTCGAGCCACTGCAACGGAAATTCACGCTTGTTTAAAAGCGCTGAAACAGCGTTAGCGGCTTGCGCGGGCGAAGAACAGTTAGAAGGCGCGTTCCAAGCTTCGACCGCAAGGTTGTAAAACGCGCGTTCTTCCTCCGTTTGCATTACGATTCGAGTCTCTTTGTCGCTCTTTCCGGTAATGTAATTACCGACGGCCTCCGCCAGTATGTCGGGCGTAATCGGCTCTTGCGCGCCGAGCGTGTCAGCATAGCGCAAGCCGGAGCTCTCAAGACCATATTCCCGCAATAAGAAACCGACCAGGAAAGCGTAAAGATTACACCTCGCAAAACCATATTTTTCTTCGAGCAGGTCCCAGATTGCGTTAATCGAAACCTGACCGGTTTTATCGAATTCCGCTTTGATAAAACTGTCGAGTTCGATTTTTATTATTGAAATATCGAGATCTGGTTGTTCCTTCCAATACTCGGAGGAACTTTCCCAAACGTCGCTTGGAAATAGCTTTTCTTCCAATCTAACGATAACGCCTTCCGTCTTGCGCCTAATCCCGCAGAGAACGCTCTTGAATGCTTGTGTTAATTTTAGATGGTTGCCGACAAGATTAGGGCGAAACTCAAAAGCAAACGGGTACTTGTTTTTAACGAGTTCTTGGAGGTAATTATGAAGACCTTGTCGAGTCTTGATCTGAGTTTCTTTGCCGTTGAACCAAACCTTAAAATTCCCTTTCTCAAAGGAATTATTCCATACATTCAGAATACCTTTAGCCTTCGACACATATTCGCGCGACGCATCGTTATCGTTTCCTTGGTAGAACACTGCTGTTGCCGAATACTCTACATATTCCTTAAATTGGTCGTCGTCCAAAACAAGCGCCGTTGCGTCAATAAACACGACTTCGGCGTTCTCAGGTTTGATAGCTTCGTCTTGAATCCTACGGCGGCAATCCGACGCTTCGGCGCTGTCCTTAGCACAAACCATTAAAACGTCAAACTTCCAAGACGGGCTTTGACCGCGAATTTTGTTTAACGTTTTGATAAAATTGTCTTTGCCTACGGTCGTTACGCGCCCCGAGTTTGGATCCGATTCGAAGCGCAAACTCAACGATATCGGAAGCGCCAATGCGGCGTCAATTTCGCCGTCGCCGATTAGACGCTCCGTTGTCGCCTCCTTGAGGACTTTGCCTTTTAATTCTTCCAATTTATTGCTGTCGACAGAACTCAACTCGACTGCGAAAACTTCCGTCTCTTTGTCAACTCGTTTGCGTAAGACGACGCCTTTTCTTTCAAGACGTTTGGCAATATTGACGGCGGCGCTTCCTTCATATGCTCGAATGCCTTCAAACGCAAGCGCCAGATTCTTTTCCGTCGCTTGGAAAAGTTTGACGTCGCCAAATTTATGCGCATCAAGCGCCTGCATAATCAAAATCGTTTTTAAAACGATTTTTTCGCTTTCTTGTTCTTGTAAATTCCTTTGCTTCTTCTCATAGCTGTCCAAAATTCCTTGCTTCTTCTCATAGCTGTCCAAAATTCCTTGGATTTTGAGAGGTAAGTTGTTGCGACCTTTCTCGTAAAAGAAATTCCAAAGCATATTGATTGTCAAAAGGGGGAATTCATCGTCAGGACCGTGAGTCTTGACGAACCATTGGAACGCCTGAACGTCGTTGTCGCCAGTCGTTTTGACAAAATCGAACATACTGCGTTGATTCGATGCAAATGACTCCGAGATATGTTTTAACACTAAAGCCGCCATCGGATGAATCGGCATAATTTTTTTGATTGTTTTGGAATCGGTGATTTTCGCAGCATTGGCAACTTCTTTACGTGAATTGTACAGACGGTCGTTTAAGTCGTCTGCTTTGGCGTCCCATACTTTACGCGCGGTGGACCGGACTTTCAAAGCGTCCCCGATCAATTCAAAAGCGACGTTGTCAGGAAGTTCAATTTCGACTTCTACGAAACGGTCGCGAAGCTTTTTCCCCTCTTGACCAAGTAGATTAATCATTGCCATAATTTGGTGGGTGACGATGATAAAGTAGAACGGCGTTTGGTCAACAAGTTCGACTAGTTTTTGAAAGCCGGTCAAACTTCCCTTATTCTTATTGAAGTATTCGGAAAATTCGTCCCAAATGAAAACTAGACGGATATTATTCTTTTCAATAACGTCAACCAGCCAAGAGCACAGACTTTCGACGGTAAGGTCGAATGCGATTATGCCCTCTTTTCTAGCGACGCGAAGAATATTTCTAACGAGTTCTGAAACCTCGCCCTGTCTTTTTAACGCTGTGATAATTTCGTTGGCGGACGACTGTGCGAATGTCAAGGAGTACTTTCGAGACAGAAGTTGGTCGAAATATTCTTTGTTTATTTCATTTTCAAGCCAGGCGATAATAGAATTTTTCAATGTTGCTTCGCCAAGGTATTCGATTCCGGCGTCTTCCAACGCTTTTTTTACGCTCTCTTGAATCGCAAAGTAGAGATCTTTATTGTCTCCAATTTCACTTGAAGAATAACGATAGGCGACGACAGTCTTTTGGCGTGATTTATGTCCGCACAATTTAGAAAGCAAGTCTCCGTGTTTCTCATTAAGAACGTCATACTTAGACCAATAATCGTGCAACTTTTCCTCAGGCGCTTCCAAAATGCGACGGAGTGCGTAGGCGCATTGGGATTTTCCAGAACCGTAAGCGCCTTCGATCCACAACGATCCTTTCTTCGTTCGGGACAAAATATGTTCCAAATCCTTCAACATCTTGATAAAAGTCGTGTGCGGATATGTTCTCATCCAAAAATCAGGATCGTTACGTTCTCCGGTACGAATCGAAGAGTCATTAATTTGCGGAAAATAGTTTTCGTCGATCGTGAAATATTCGCTATATTTATTGACCTCGCTCATTGTCGCCCCTTTCATGTTGTTATTTCCTAAATAAATCGAGGACGTCTGCCGACGTCTTATCTTGATCTAGGTTAACTTTTTCCAAATCGTGAGTAAACGACGCATAGATAAACTCTGGATAAGCTGAAGAAAGTCCCGAAAGCATTGGAATGACGTCGTCGCGCGACAATCCCAAAATCTCAGTTGGACTTATGCCTTCGAATTCGGCGTCGTTGTCAAACAATGTCGATAAAGTCAAATAGCGAAGGTCGTTCTGTTCTGCGAATTTGTATAAGCCATACAGCAGAACGCGGCTGTCTGTTACGAGACACTTCGTTCTGGTCACGAAGGCAACTTCTCGTCCATCCATTTCCACAGAGCCGAAATGCAAATTATTTCCAAAGGAAGACTGAACAAAGAATTTGAACCCATTAATAATGTTTTCGTAGCTCCTGCTTGGGAGCAGGTCAATAAATTCTGTTCTGCTATATTTTCTGCCTACCTGCAACGTTCTGACAAACCACCTCGTTTGGGGATTAACTGACGCAAGGTTAATAAGCATCAAGGCAAGCGCCGTTTCGGTATTCCAAGTAAGGGATTGAATCAAGTCGGCAAACTCAGTTCTGTGATATTTGCTCAGATAGTTTTCCGTCTTAGCTTCGATTCCTTTTTCTTTTGCGGATTCTTCTATGAGCGAGGCGTCGTTAAGAAAGATCGCAAAGCTCGCTTGATACGGTTGGTTCTCTTGTGGATTCTCCAGGAAGTCTTCTCGTGTGAAAAAATTCAAAAACAATTCCTGTTTAGGAAACCGACTGCCGTAGATATTGATACTTCTTCTTTTGTTTGTTTTCTTTGGTTTTTCCATACTTGTGGCATTTCCTTTCTTCTCTAAGCTTTCCGAACTTGAGGAAACCTTTTGCTTGTCGTCTTGACGACGCAAAGAACTGAACATTAGACATCCGTCGCTAACCATATGGCATTCTTTACAATGCGTGCAATCGTTGATTTGGACTTTTCCATTCGAGAAGGTGATGCGCCCATATTTGCAATTTGCTTCACAAACCTTACAGCCAGCGCAATAAGCCGCCTTGTGGAAAACTTGACGAAAATACTTTGCAAAACTTGGTTTGTTCTTTAAAATTTGCTCGTCAATTGCAACCGTAACATTTTGATTGTTGTCAGCATTAACATTGAACGCAACGACTTCGTCGTCTGCTTGCACACAACACTCCTTGCGCTCGCTGTTGAACCATGTTGTCCCAATAGTTTTAATCCACTCTGTCCAGTCAGACAAAGGATCGATTAGCTGAATAATGAGTTGCCCATTGTCTTTTTTTTCAACGTAACGAAGTTTGTTGTTTTTTAAATCCCGTCCATTTTTTCGCGCGTTCCACCCGCCGTTTCGTACATAAGATTCTGTTTTTTCAGGTTGGTTTTTGGGACAGTCGTACATTTCTCGAACTATTGATAAAAGACCTTCTTTTTCTTTTGGATAAATTTCTCCTTCGATAAAAGTGGAACGGCTCCCGCCCATCGGGCAACAAAGACACCCAACTCGAACGCAACCTTTTTTGTACGCTTCGTTAATGAGCAGGTTGTTCGCAAAAGTATAAAGCCAAATCTCTGCGGACGTCCATTTCAGGATGGGATTGAAGCTGCGTTGTCCCTTTTGCTTTTTTCCATAACTCTCGTATTCGTACTTAGCGCGCATTGAGCTTTCCGAAGCGCGCACGCCGACAAAATCAAGACCGGTATAATCGTTTTTGCCCGTTATTTCTCTTAGTTTTAAGGTTTGAGGCGTCGTTTTATGGACGTGACAACACCAACGCAATACTCGAGACGGCGGACCAAATTGGCGCCAGGATTCAGCAGGCTTGAGATGTGAAGCGGCGGTATAAAAGGGGATTTCCTCCTTTTCGCATTCCGCTTTTACCTTTTCGATTACATCGTAGGTGTCGGGAAACTCCATACCCGTGTCTCCAAAAATCACAACGTAGCTTTTTTTGGGAAGAGATTTTTTAACAAGATCTAATAAAACGGCGCTGTCTTTTCCGCCGGAAATAGCGACGTGGAAACAGTCAATCTTTTTTAAATATTTTTCATATGCGGATTTGATTTTTTTTACGGTTGCCGTTTCGATGAGTTTTAGCATCTCCTGGTTTGCTTTTACCATTGCCTTAACGTCAACGGGACGCAAAGCCGCTCCGTTGGCTTCCGGCTCGACTTGATTGCCGTCCTTATCGCTAACGAAAACAATCTTTGGGGCTGAATACAGATTCCCTCCTACTAACTTGGCAACTCGCCCTCCCCGATAATAATAGAAGTTTGATTCCGCCCATAGGTAAGGAACTCGATTTTGCTTGTCGTAATTCCAGTACTGATCGAATCCCAAATTATCGAGTTCCGCTGCATAAACCGGGCGGGGTTCTTTTGATATTTTGGCATCGGAAGGAGATTGTTCCAATAATAAACCGCCTGTTGTTTCGTCGTAAATATAGGAATACATTAGTTTAGTTCCTTACGTATCTTTTTGGCGGCTTCTATCAGCTCTTTCATTTTGGCAAGCCGTTTCCTCCCGAGGTATCCGTTCTTAATCAAATAATGAAAAACAGAGTCGGCGTCTAACTTAATATGAGATTTAGCAACTGCGTTGGTCATCATTTCCAGGTAGGTTAAAGGAGATTCTTTACGAGCGACGACTCCAAGATTCATCGAGTCTAGACTTTGGGCTTCGAAACGAAACTTTGAGCTGAAGCGTCGGCAATAGGACTCCAGTAAAAATAGATTCCAAGGAAAGTTACAAGGGGGAAATAAAATGAATGAAGTAAATGTTTGTAAAGGGCGAAACTCATAATCTCCTATAACTTGATCGATGGCGCGGTCTATTGCGCTGCTATTAAAATCCACCAGCTTGTCGGCGACAAATTCTTCTTCAGATATTCGAACAAAGGTTTCATAGCCGACTGATAAACACCGAATGGGGAGGCGCGAGCCTGTTATTTCCTCTTCAAAGTCCAACATCGTTTCAAGCGTAATTCTGTCGTATTTGCTGAATATAGATTTAAGTAAGCCGACAGTGTTAAGGTTTGCTCCTTTGCGGGCGATAAGCTGTCCTCTCAAATCAAAATGTTCGGCGAGGCAATCAAGGAAGAGGACCCTTCGCAAGGTCTCGGGGGACGCCTCTTCGTTTCTTATGTCCATCTTGCCGATCGGCAAGTCTTTAAGAGAGGCGTACTCGTTTAGAGAGATCGAGTTGGCGACGAATCTTTCCGCTTCACGTCGATCTTCCGGTTCAATATAAAGGCGATCTCGCAGCACGTAGACGCCCTTGTCGTCGCGAATAAACTCTTGACGGCTGGCAAGCGCTGCGTCAATTTTTTCTGCTGGGATAAAGGGAAGGCGGCGAACCAAGTCTTCAGCGTGTTCGACGGCAACTCCCTCTTCCCAAACCCGTTTAATTTCGCCGGTAATCTTATCGTCTTCACTGTTCTCGCCGATAAAAGACGAGTTCGATAATTCGATATAATTTTCAGTAAACCTATAACCTGCGTTGGCGAACCACTTTTTAATGCATAATCTCAAAAGCTCAGGAGAAAAGAAAATAGGCAAGACGCCTTTGTCTAACAATTTTTCGAAAAGCATTTTGTAGAAAACGATTCTTGCGCCTGACTCGAAAACGCCGCAAAGGACGCTTTGAATCTGCGTTTCTACTTTCTCGGGAATGACATAAATTTTGTTCTCGGAGAGTTCGCCCGCTGACTTGATCGCTCTTTTGAGTTCGTTGTCAGTCGCATTAGTCAGAGTGCAGTTATCTGATTCTTTCACGAATCGTTTCAAATTGCCAAAATCGATTATTGAGTCGATAGGGAAGCCGTTTGAAAAACGCTCCTCTAAAATCGATTTAACTGCGCGTTGCAGTTCGCTTTCAACAGGACTCGATTTTGAAATGGACAAAAGAGAATAAACATCCCAATCCAACGAATCTGAAGGCGCCGTAGTTTTGTCGACCTGGTTCTCTTGAACTCGACAAAACTCTTCTTCTGGTTCTTCAGCGCTAAAACGAAAAGAATTGTTGAGGCTGCGACGATGAAATTTATCTGTTAAAACGTCATGTATTTTTTTCTTGGGGATAAAAAGACGCGAAGCAAGCGTCGACGCCTTAATCGTGGCTTCAGCGGGTTTCCAAGCGTTCTCAATTTCGTTCAGCACCTTCTCATCCTCGGGCGCGTCGTCTCGTGCTTGCCCGAAATACTCGTTGTAACAGGCATATTGGCGAATCTCATGTTCAACGTAATGTTTCAAAAAGAGAACGTTGGAAATTCCAACTTCGGCAAAAAAATCATAACATTCGAGGAACAGCGTGCTGTAATAAATGATGGTTCGTCGTTCAAAAATCTCGTCGATTTTTCGAACAATCCGCTCTTTATCTGCAACAAAATAGATTTTATTCTGAAAGGAGGTTCCAAACTTGGCGGTAAGAGAGGGAACGCTCGTAACGTCTGGCGGGAATATCACGCCCGCTTGCTCGGCTTTGGCTTTAACGTCGTCCCAGTTTAATTGAGAAGAGAGAACTCCTCGTGGGAAACTAAACAATAAAAACGCGTGAGCTTTACGCTCCAAATTCGAACGTTCGTGAGAATCGTGTAATTGGGGTTGCGAGGCCAGCTGAAAATCGTTATACTTGTTGAGACTTGTTGAGACTTGTTGAGACTTGTTGAGACTTGTTGAGACTTGTTGAGACTTGTTGAGACTTGTTGAGACTTGTTGAGACTTGTTGAGACTTGTTGAGACTTGTTGAGACTTGTTGAGACTTGTT
>JAQVHZ010000087.1 GCA_028695965.1 Thermoguttaceae bacterium
TATCCAAGATGCAAAGGAACATTTTGGCAGCCATAGGAGTGGAACAATTCAAGAAATAAAATACCGTAACATTACCACGAAGAATGAAGAAGCGGTCGTGTATACTATAATTTTACGGGAATTTAGGATATGAAATAAATCCGCCCGTAAAGAAGGATATGTTTTCTCTGGTTTTTCCAGACGGAACCTACGTGGACGATTACGTCGAAAAAAAGCGCTATCAAGCAGGCGACGCCGTTAATAAGGATCAAGCGACCAGCGAATTTATGACTCGCCAAGGGTTGACGGGCGACGTCTCTGCAAGACGGGACGTCTTTGTCATTCGACTTGTCTTAATCGGGCTCGGAACGGCTATGATTCTCTTTGCTCTTTGGCGGGCCGTACGTCGGCGGAAAAGCGCTGAATGAGGACGACTATGCGCGCCGCTGTTGCTTCTCTCCTTGTCGTTCACGCGCTTCTGCTTGCCTGGCTGGCAAGCGTTCATTCGCCGCTAATCGACGAACCGGCGCATCTTGCGTCGGGCTTGTGTCATTGGCGTACGTTTTCGTTTGATTTATACCGGGTCAATCCTCCCCTTGTCCGCGCCGTCGCCGCCGTCCCGCTCCTGACGTCGCGGCAGGCGGCGAACTGGGACGCTCACTCTTCTAATCCGTATAGCCGCGCGGAGTTTTCCGCCGGCAAGGCTCTTTTTGAGACGAACGACAAGGCGGGCCGCTATCTTTTTGCAGGTCGACTGCTTTGCATACCGTTTTGCATTCTTGGCGGCTTAGTTTGTTTCCTGTGGGGCAATGAATTATTTGGTCGTCCGGCAGGGCTGACGGCGCTCGTTTTATGGAGTTTTTCGCCGATGATTCTGGCGTTCGGACACACGATTCTTCCGGACGTCGCCGCGGCGGCTATGGGCTTGTCGTCGTGTTACGTTTTTTGGAAGTGGCTCAAATTCCCGACTCCGCAAAGGACCTTTGTCGCAGGCGCGGTTCTTGGCGTTGCGGAACTCACAAAATTTACGCTCCTTATGCTCTACCCGATCTTTTTAACGCTATGGGGAATCAAGGTTGTCGCGGTAAGGCGTGCCGCGACCGAAAAGGACCGACCGTCCTTTCGGCTTCTTTTGCGCCTGATGTTGGTCAGTCTGCTCACAATCAATCTGGGTTACGGCTTCGAAGGAAGTTTTGTTCCCCTAAAAGATTATGAATTTATCAGCCGAACGCTGTGCGGCGACACAAAATGGAATCATGAAACGGGGTTTACGCTAACTGGAAACAGATTTCGCAATCATATCGTCGGGGCTACGCCCGTCCCCTTGCCATATAATTACGTTACGGGAATCGACGTTCAAAAATACGACTTTGAAATTGGCAGAAATTCGTATTTTATGGGCGAATGGAGCAGAAAAGGCTGGATCTCCTATTACGTCGTCGGGCTGTTTTTCAAGACGCCCTTGGCGGTTACGGCGCTCGGCGCGCTATCCGTTTGCGCCTTTGCCGCAAGCAAAAAGTATCGAGCCGACTTGGTCAGCGAGACGGCCTTAGCGGCGCCGATCGTTACTATCCTGTGTCTGGCGAGTCTGCAGACAAAGATGAACGAGCATTTGCGCTATGCGATCCCGGTCTTGCCTTTTCTCTTTATCGGCATAAGCCGCGCCGCGGCGTCCGCGCCGAACAGCTCGCGCGCGCTAAAAGGCGTTACGATGACGCTTGTTCTGCTTGCCGCGTTGAGTTCGCTCTTGCAGCTCCCTCATTCGGCTGCCTATCTCAACGAGCTGGTCTGCGCGCCCGGCCATAGCCGCGCTTTTACAGATAAGGATCCTCCGCCCCTTTTAGGAAGCAATATCGATTGGGGACAAAATCTTTACTTTCTCCAAAAATGGCATGACGAAAATCAAGATAAAGAGCCGCTCTATATCGATTATGCGCCTGGTCTGCCCCCCGAGCGGCTTGGTATGCAATTCGTCCCGCCTCCGATGAAACGCGCGGCAGGCTATTATGCTATTGGGATCAACGAGCTTTTCGGCGCCGACGGAAGGCACAAGGATTTTCAACCGCGGCGTCCGGAACGTCTTATCGCTAATTCAATTTATATCTATCGCCTGACGCAAGAGGACGTCGACGCCGCTCCGCCGAAAAAGGCAGAAGAGGCGCAAGGGGTCGCCAAGGAATAGAAACGATCGATCGGCGCCTCTCGTGAAGCGCTCTCCTAGGTTGCCGCGTGGACCTTGCTATTAGCCTTGCCAATGCTGCCGCATCTTCCGTTTCCTTTCTTTTCAGCGCGTTCAACTCGCGCTCTATCGGGTTTCCCGTTACGCTCCGATTTTATTTTTTAGAATTAGTTTTTCTAATAAAAACGCCAGATTTTTCTTCCAATTTACAAAAAATAGACGCAGTCCCCCTGTAAAAATCTGAAATTGCGTTTATCATAGAAGGCGTTAGAAGTTAGGAACGGAAGGTAAGTTCCTTCCAACCTTACAGCCGCGCTGAAAATTTTCTGCGCGGCGTTTTTAAAAAGCGCTTTAAAAGGAAAAAAACTATGAAAAAGATTATCGCTCTGACGCTCGTCGCCGCTTGCGCGACGTTCTGCTCTTTCGGCTGCTGCAAGAAAGACGCCGCCGATACCCCCGCCGCTCCCACTACCACCACGTCTACCGACACAACTGCCACTGAAGAAGCTGCCGACGAGACCGCTCCCGCCGCCGACGCGACTGACGCTGCCGCTCCCGCCGCCGACGCGACTGACGCTGCCGCTCCCGCCGCCGACGCGACTGACGCTGCCGCTCCCGCCGCTGACGAAGCCGCCGCTGAATGATCTTGACGCAAGTCGATTAGCGCAAACGCGCTTTGGCGTCGTTTGTTGATCATATAAAGAAGCCCGGGTCCCCTTTGGGAGCTCGGGTTTTTTTGTGGTTGCGCGCAATAACACGCAGAGGCGCGTTTCCCGATCTCTGGGGGACGCGCCTCTATTGTTTGTTACGCTAAGACGAAAAAACGCTTAGCGTAACAACTCCTCGGCTCAGCGCTGCGGGCGCATGGGACGTTCGAACTTGCGAATCTTGACGTTGCGATAGATAACCGGCTGGGTAGCGTGCAGGCCTTGGAAACCGACGAATCCGGCGTTTTCCGTCTCGGCGGGCGCTTTATTGACAAGCCAGCTATAAGGTTCGGTCCCGTCGGGATTCTTATCTTTTTCGGTCCAGAGTCTCTTGTCCATGACCGTGATGAGCTGGTCGTTAAGGACGACGGAAATCATGCTGCCGAAACACGAGATTGTCATGCGGTTCCATTCGCCGGCGGGCTTGCAGACGTTGAATTCGGGCGCGCAGCGACCGTAGATCGCGCCGCAGTCGCTCATATCGACGTCGCGACCGTACGAGTCGAAGATCTGGACTTCGAACGAGTTCGGAATCCAATTGTCTTTATCGGTCGCTTGAATGACGACGCCGCTGTTGGCCTTTTCGGTAACGTTAAATTCGAAGTCGAGCGCAAAGTTCTCGTATTTCTCTTTTGCCCAGATAACTTCGTCTTTGGTCGCGCGGAGGACGCCGTCGGCGTCGACCGACCAGACTTCTGGATTGAATTCGGCGTTTTCGAGATTATCTCCGAAGAGTGAGACCCAGCCTTCGCCGCTTGTGTCGGCGTTTCTGATCGGGTTGATCGTCGCGTTGCGGATCTTCATGGGCGAGTTGCCGTGGAGACCTTGGAATCCAATAAATCCGTACGGTTCGAAGGACGCAAGGGCACGGCCTCGGAATTTTTCTTCAATGTCGGTTCCTGCGGGGCTCTTGGCGGGGTCGGTCCATTCGGCGGTGTTGATATGGTTGACGAATTGGTCGTTCAGAATCACGCTAATGTTGCGTCCGAAGCACATGACGACCATTCTGTTCCATTCGCCGGGCTTCTTCGTGGCGTTGACACGAGGAGCTTGGAACCCGTAGAAAGAGCCGCAGGTGTGATAATTCGGTTCTTGACCGAAATCGTCCAAGAGTTGGATTTCGATCGTGTTCGGAATCCAGTTGCCTTTATCGGAACACTGGATCAGGAACCCGCCGTTGGTGTGTTCGGACAGGTTGAATTCGAACGAGCAGACGAACGAAGAATATTTTTCTTTCGTCCAGATGACGGCGTCTTTGTTCGCGCAAAGACAGCCTTCGTCGTCGAAGTACCAGACGCCTTCAGGGAAGTCGCCGTTTTCAAGATTGTCGCCAAAGAGGGGAACGGCGTTTTGAGGATTCATCATCATGCCGCCGCGGGGACCGCGAGGACCGCGAGGAGGGCCGTCGGCTTGCTGAGCGAAAGCAACCGTGCCGCACATCAAAGCCATGGTAAGTAAAGAAGCCCAAAACTTCATATTATCGTCCTTTCCAAAAGACAGAATGCTGAACGCGCGTCGCTGCGCAACGCGCTTGTTGGTTCTTATATAACGGTATTCTATCATAATAGAGACGCCAACGCAAAGAAAAAGTAACGCAAAAGAAATAAAAAATGTTATTTTATTGGTAAAAAAATTTTAAGCGCCTTCTCCGCAACATATTTTGCAACTCGGCGCGCGGGCGAACTCAGCGGAAAATCAGGGAGCGACGCGATCGGAACCCAACGCAATTCTTCCGCTTGCGGCGTCGAAACGTCCGCCTGCTCCGGCGCGGTTCGGCGCGGCGCCGCGCGCTTCGGCTCCTCGACAAGATCGAGAAGCGGGCGCTCCGATCGCGCAGGAAGACGTAGCTTCGCGTCCGCAAGTTGACAGACGCGCAACGTTACGCGGTAACGCGTAACCGCGTGCCGGACCGTCGTCAGCGCTTTGCCGACTCGATAGTCTTTCGGATTGGCGCCGACTTCTTCTTCGAGAAACCATTGCAGTCGTTCCGCAAGGGACGCGTCGCTCGAAAAGTCGCGCAGTTCTTCCGCCTGCGGATCGAGGACGTCGAAACGCGGGAAATCCCATAGGCCCGCCCAAAGCGCGCCTTTTGGAC
Source organism: Thermoguttaceae bacterium (assembly GCA_028695965.1). GTDB lineage: Bacteria > Planctomycetota > Planctomycetia > Pirellulales > Thermoguttaceae > RUG369. Next base: position 4,961 of record JAQVHZ010000087.1, read on the forward strand.
GCCGAAGGAGCAAGACGTCGGCGTCGGCGCTGAGCGGCGTTTCCGGGCGCGGCTCGACCTCGCCGACGTTATCTGCGCGGTCGAGGTCGGCGCGAAAGACAACGATCGCCGCGTCGACGCGCCGAATAGGCTCCGGCTTGGGCTTTAAGACCGGGACGACGTTTTGCAGATTCAATCGTTCCGATTCGCAGAACTGCGCCAGCGGACAGGCGCCGCAGCGAGGTTCGCGCGGCGCGCAGACGAGCCTGCCAAGGTCGGTCAGCGCGCCGTTTATGTCGCGATAGAGCCCCTTTGGACGTCGGGAAGTATCTTTGGGGAGCCAATCTTCGGCAAAGCGCCACAGGAGCTTTTGCGAGGCGGACGCCGACGTCTCCGAACGCAGGGCCAGGAGCCGCGCGTGAAGCCGGGTCGTGTTCGCCTCGAGAATCGGAAACCGTTTGTCGAATCCAAAAGAGAGGATCGCGCCTGCCGCGTAGCGCCCTACCCCGGGCAGCGAGAGAACGTCGTCGTATTCCGACGGAAAGCGCGCTTGGAACCGCTCGACGATCTGAATCGCCGCTTGACGCAGCGCGCGGGCGCGGCGATAGTAACCTAGCCCTTCCCAATATTTTAACGTTTCTTCTTCAGAAGCCGACGCGAGCGCGTTCACGTCGGGAAAGCGTTCGAGAAAACGCTCGAAGTAGCCGAGCGCCGTCTGCGTCGTCGTCTGTTGGAGCATAATCTCGCTGATCCAGACGCGGTAGGGCGCAGGGTCGTCCCGCCAGGGAAAAGCGCGGCCGTTCGTCTTGAACCAGTTCAGGAGCGCTCGCCGCGCGCGCGAAAAATCAAAGCGCGCCGACGGTTCCGACGCCGACGCTTCGTTCGTTGGACGCATCGTATCGTGTGCCTTCGCGCGATTATCGGCGATACATCTTGAGTTGACGCAAGCCCCGCTCCGCCTCGCGCTCTTTGATCGTCTGACGCTTGTCGTGGGCTTGTTTGCCTTTGCAGAGCCCGAGGAGAACTTTCGCCTTGCCGTTGCGGAAATAGAGCCGCAGCGGAACGAGCGTCAAGCCTTTTTCCGTCGCGCGTTTGGCAAAGCGCTGAATCTCGCGCTTGTGGAGTAGGAGCTTTCTGTCGCGCTTGCGTTTATGGTTGAATCGGTTCGCGTCGATATATTCGGGTATGTCGCAGTTGATCAAGTAGACTTCGTTGTCGCGAACGCGCGCGTACGATTCCGCCAGCGAGATTGTCCCGCTGCGCAGGCTCTTTACTTCGCTGCCGACGAGCGCGATACCGCATTCGAGCGTCTCTAGGACGTCGTAGTCGAATCGCGCCTTGCGGTTCTCGCTGACAACGCGCTCGATTCCGTCGTCTTCTTTTTTCTTCTCTTTGCTTTTATCTTTAGCCATACTAGGTTAATTTGCTCTTTTTAAATAAATGATCGCGCCGCTGGTCAAGGACCGACGCTTGCCGCGTCATAGTTTTACTTCACTTTGAAAATATATCAATACGGCGTCATCCACTTCCAATCGACGGCAAGTTGATAGAGCCAAGGCGAGACCCACGGCGACCACGTCGGATACGTTGCCGACGCCGCGGCGATAAAGAGCGCAAGGCACGCGATTCCCCGCCCGAGCCGCGACTTCGAAAGCGCGTCGACGACCGGCGTCATCGCCGGGATAAATAACGGGATCAGCGGGAAGAACCAGCGCGGATAACACGACATACCCCCGTAATTGCGGTCCCCTTGGTCGCGCGTGAGGAAGAACGCGAAGAAGACGATCGTCAGCGTTATGGCGATAGCGCCCAGCTCGCGCCGACCGCGCTCGCCCTTGCCAAAGAGGAGCGCCAAGGCGCCCAAAACGCTGAATATCCAGATCGGCGCCAGCGAAAAGACGCCCCGGGAGCCGATCGTCGAATGGAACGCGTACCGCGCGATAGACGGCTCGCCCTGGTCAATGCCGGTCCGGTTCGCCCAGTGGGACAGGCGCGCGTATTTCGCCTCGCGCGGTCTGCCGGGCGAATAGTAGACGTGATAATACCAGTCGTTGGGATCGAACGCCAACTCCGGCTCTTCCCCTTCGTCGGCTTTCGCCGCCGCCTCTTGCGCAAGGGTCATATGGTCGCGCTTATGCGCGTACGCGGGCGTAAAGGATTGATGCGCAATAAAGTCGGTCGCAAGGAACGCGCCGGCGACGACTAAGCCAAACGGTATGGAAACGAACGCCGTCTTGACCGGACGACGGATTAGGAGAAAAAGGCAAAGGAGCCCCGCGTACGCCAAGCTGGGCAGTTCGCAAGCGACCCCAAACGCGCCAAAGAACCCTGCGAGCGCAAAGTAATACCAATTCGACTTGCCTTCGTGAAGGATCTTCATCGCCGCCCAGAGCGAGATCGAAATGCAGACGAAGCCCGGCAGGTGGTTCGTCAACGTCGCGACAAAGGTAAGCGTAAAGGACGCAAAGAGCATCGCCGCAACCGCAAAAAATCGACCCCAGTCCGTCTTGCCGAACGAATCGACGATCGACGCCAGGCACAGGAACGCAATTCCAAGGGGGACGAGGTTGTAGACGATCAGCAAGATGCGCACGGCTTCAAACGGCTTATCCTCCATGGAGACGCCGAACCAATTGTAGAGGATCCAATAGGGTCCCGCCATAACGGTCGGAAGGAGCGTCGGCTTGCTCGAATAGATATAGCCGGAAGACGGATTGGAAGGGTCGAAAACCTCGTCGTTCAGTCCGTGCTTAACGACGTCGATCGAATCCCAGCCGGGCGTCTCCCAGACGTTGTCGATCGCATAGGGCACATACTGGGACTTGTAGCGCCTCGCTTCCGCTTTTTCGCGCGTAAATTGGTCGGGACAGTCGAAACGCGTGTTGCGCAAGATCTCGTTAGGATAGTATTTAAATTCCGACGTCTGCTCGCTCTCGAGTTTATCGGCGTTGAGCTCCTTGATTCGAGCGTTTTTTTCGGCAGAATCGACGACCGGAACGTACCTATAGACGCGCATCTTCGGCTCGACGAGCGCGCGAATCGTCGCCCAACGGCTGCGGTCGTTTGCCGATAGGGTCGGCCGCGCTTTATTCGCGTCTGCCCAAAGCGCCTGAGAAACGCGCTTCATCTCGGCGTCGAACCGTTCTTCGCCGACGCCGCGTTCCAAAAGTTCTTTTGCCTTCTGTTCCAACGTTTTTGGAATCTGCTGAAGACGATAGTTCTGTATAGCGCGGTCGTAGACAGAATCGATCGATACGATCTTGCCAAATCCGACGCCCATCGCAACGACAATCAGCAAACGATAAATAAGTTTACGGGCCGCAGAGGCGCTTAAATCTGTCGAATTGAGAGCGGTCGGCTCTTTCTCTTTATTTTCCATTATCGTCTCCTTCGCGTTATGTAAACGTTGCGTCGACTAGCTATAAGGCCCTGCGCGGTCATCTCTTGCCGCGTATCCATGTCTGCTGCTGACGCTGCGCGGACCGCGTCGGCGCCGTCGGCGAAGCGACTGTGTCCGCGCCGGTCGGCTGCTCAATCAGGCCGGGCGCCGTCATTCCGCCAATTTGATCAAATTCAGAAGTCGCGCTCGCAAAAGGAACAGATCCTGCCTGCTGGTCGACTATTGCAAAAGGATCGAGCCCGTCGAGCCGAGTCGAGCCCCCTGTTCCGGCAAGACCGCCAGCCAAACCGCCGGTCGGTTCGGGCAAAACAGGCGGGGGCGGCGGTTCCGGAACAATAGGATCGACAGGCAGGCCGCCGGGCAGCGAGCCGTCGACGACGCCTGGTATATCGCCGGGCGCTTCGGTCAATTCCGGTTCCGTCCAGCCGCCGTCGGCGCCGCGGCGCTCTTGGAACTGCCGCGTTCCCGGACCCCTTTCGGGCGCGCCGGCGCGTTCTCCTATGCCTCGATCGGCAAGTCCTCGCTGCTCGGCTCCGCCGCGCTCGGCTACTTGTCGATTCGCAGCGCCGCGATCCGACGCTTGACGGTCCGCGCGATTTCGTTCTCTCGGAGCGCGGTCGGCGACGGCGCGTTCCGTCTGCGTCCGCTCTTGGTATTGACGCGCTCGCCCCGTCGCGTAGGGGTTTTCGCCCTGTTGGCGCCGCTCGCGGCTGGCGTTTGGATTAGCGTCTTGACGCAGCGAAACGTTCCCGGAGCGCACGACGGTCGGCTTGCGGCGTTCGAGCGACGTCGAGCGGCTGAGAGGCGTGGTCGGCAGATACGTTATCAGTTCGTAGACGATCGGTTCGGCGACGCCAATTTCCGCAGCCATCTGTTCGAGCGTGACATACGAACCGTCGTTCGAGTAATCGACGCAGACGCCCGCCTCGTTAAAGACTGCCCCGTTGGCGACCATCTCCTGAACCGCCTTGAGCGCTGGGTCGGTTCCGTCGTCGGGCGTCAAAGAACCTCCAACGTCCTTCGAACCGCCGAGCCCGGCGGACGCGGCTGAAGACGCGCCTCCAAGGCCGCCGCCCATGGCCGCGTCCGGCGCCTGCTCGACTCCGTCGAGGGAATTCGCCGCGGCGGCTTCGTCGGCAAACGACTGAGTCAGCGCCGCCGAATAGGCGATTTCCGAATATGCGGACGCCGTCGAATTGTCTAGCCGAATCCCTTGGATCGCCGCGCGAATCGCCGGAATAGGGCGGTAGGAATTGAAGACGTCGACCGACTTGCCCGGCGTTCCGCCGTCGACGCCCGTCAGGGACCCCGCCAGTCGGCTCGTATTGACGCCGGAGTCGCCCTGATCCTGAAGCTGCGCCGTCAATTTCGAGAGCGTTTCGACGTCCGGCGCGACCGGAAGCGAATAGAGCAGCGGCGAGCTGCGATAGAGATCTACGTCGTCCAGGGGCGCGAGCTTTAGCTCCGTCTTGATTGCGATCGGCAGCCCTTCTTTCTGGATACTGTCCCAAGAGTCGAGCCAATTGTAGCCGTCGAAATAGCTGAATCTGCAGTCGAGAACTTCCGGCGCCCACATCGTCCCGTCGTCGGAATCCATCGCGATCTGAACGGCGGTCATCGGTTCTTTGTAATAGCGCTGCGTTTCGCCGGGTATGCCGAGAAGCTCGTTCGTCTGCGGATCGGTCGAGGCAAGCTGCGAATCTTGCGCGTCAGGGGGCGCGGTCAACGAGCCTGCCAGCCTCGACTCCGCCATGCCGGTTTGCGGGTCGATCGTCGCCGCGCCCGTTGCGGCGTCGCTCGAAGCGCTTGCGGCTTCTTCGTCTTCGGGCGTTTCAAAGTCCAATTCTCGGCGCGAGAGCCCGTATTTTTGCGCAAGAGGACGTGTTCCGTCCAAAAACGCCGAGTTCAGCAGATCGAAGTCCGAGGCCGCGTCGCTCGTCAGCGAGCCGGATAAAGTAGAGCCAAGATCTTCGCCCATTTGCGAGCCGGTCGGCAGGCTCGACGCCGAGCTTGAAGTATCGTATTCTTCGGTCGCGTTGATGGGAACGAATTCGTAAAAGATCGTCTTCAACTCGGGGACCTGCCGGACGTCCGAAGATTTGTCGCCCCCAGAAAGGACGCGGCTGTTTTCGCTAGCCGTCGCGACGCTGGCAAAGAGGCTCGGCTGAACGACGTCGATTTGCAAGGAGCGCGAATCGCCTCGCAAGCCGAAATGCCGGATAAATTGCCGGTTGGAGTCTTCGGCGACCGCCTGAATCGGGTCCTGCACGGCGGAGCCGAGATCTTCGTCGAGCATCTGAGAGATCGAGCGCGCAAGTTGGGCGCGGCCGACGCGGCGTTCGTCGGCGGTGTAACTATTGGAAAAGACGTGAACTAAGGCCGCGACCCCGCCGAGAAGAACGACGATCAACGCAAGAACGATCAGCATTTCTAAGAGCGTAAAGCCGCAGTTCTCCTTAATGCGGTTCGGAGTTCCAAACCGCCGTCGGCGTCTCCAATTGTTCGCTCTATTCTTCATTTTCTTAACGCTGCGTTCGTTCGGCTGCTCTTGTCGCTCAGAATCCGCCCCCGAGATTGCCGCCAAGTCCGCCGCCGAGACCAGAACTGTCAGGGACGTTCATGCCTGCCGGGGCGCTGAAATTGGGAATTGCGTTAGTCGCTCGATCAATTTCTGCAAAAGGATCGACGGGCGCAGAACCGCCTAAACCGCCCCCTAACAGCTCGCCGGGGCCGCCTAGGTCCTGCCAAACGGTTTCGCCTGTGCCGTCGGTCGCCGTCGTTTCGCCTGTCGCGCTCGTCTGGACGACGCGCGTCTTAATCTCCGCGCGGCGCGACCACTCTTTAATGACGAACCGCCGCCCGGGGTCCGCTATGCGCGTCGTAATGGAAACGCTGGGATTGTCGACCGAGGGGACCTCGTCGACCTGATAGCGCTGCGCCGTTATGCGGATCGCAATAAGGTTGGCGATCGGACCGTCCAGGAGTTCGATCGTCGTCTCCCAGTTAGGCGCGTCGGGAATAGGCGTCGATACGCCAATCGTCGCCGTCATATTGCCCGCGAGAATAGAGTTCATCATATTCTCGCACGCCAATTGAACGATCGTGTCTTCTTCGACGCGTTCCGAATGACGCGCCGCAACGGACGTCATTTCCGTAATGAGCGCCATCCCCATGCCTAAAATGGCAAGCACGACGAGGATTTCAAGCAACGTAAAGCCGCGGGGTTTCATGGCGCGACTCCTGCGTTCATTGGCGCGTTTTGTCCCTGCGGAGCTTGCGGAAGTCCAGACGCGCCGCCTGGGGCCGGGATTCTGTTCGCCGCCGAATCGATCTGACTAAAAGGGTCTGTTCCTAACGTCGGCTCAGCGTTCGGCGCGCCGGACGCGCTCTCGTCAAAGCGATAGTTCGATCGACGATCGGTCGACCCGTAATTTACCGGAGGCGTCGTCTCTGCGTTGGGGTCAAACCCTAAATCAAGAGGATTGGCGTCGCCAGTCGGCGCCATGTCGAGATAGGGGTCCTGCGCAGTTCCAAGAGCGCCGCCGGCTGGCGCCGTCCCGCCAAGCGCGCCACCGGGAGAGGCGGTCGTTTGGTCGGTCCCGGAATAGGCGCGGCCGGGATTCTGCAGCCGAATCAGCTGCTCTTGAGTCAACGCCGTAAGGTTCGGATCCTGCTCGGGCGGGGTCCCGGAGATTCCGGAGATCCTCGACACGCCGGTCATCCCGCGCAGCGCTATTTCTGAATAGAAAGAATAATCTCCAACGCTTGCAAATCCAATGATCGCGTTCGACGTCTTTCCGTTTGGAAAGAAAAGGAGCGCCTCGGACCACAAACTGACGAAAATTTGATCTTCTGCAATGGTCGCTGCAGCGAAGACGTCCTCGTCGTTCTCGGCGCCGGGGATCGAATACAGACCGCCGGAAAGACCTTCGCCCGATTCGCCGGAAGGGATCGAACGAAGAGAACCGTCAAGCCCCGAACCGAGGTCCTCGCCCTCGCCAGCCGCAGTTATCGGATCGGCGGCGCCGTTTTTCACGCCCTTGGCGCGATGCGAACGAAGCGTCGTCGGCGTCGAATCGGAAAGATGCTGGAAGGTGAATATCACGCTTCCGGACAATTGCTTGCGAATCACCGCCCCGTCAAGATTGACGCGCGACGCGAGCGTGTTCTCGTCGACGAGACGTTTTTCCATGCTGTTCAGCTCGCGAAGCGTCGTTGGGGGAGCGGACGTCTGAGCATAACCAAGGCTCGCGTCCAGAGCAAATTCTCCGCCCGTCCCGGAGTAGTCGGTCGAGTAATTGTTGGGGATCGTTCCGTAATTCGACGAAGAATCGAATCCGGAGCCAAGCGCGGCGTCGCCCCCAAGCGCGCCTGGAGACGCTGTTAGACCGCCGCCCAAGCCGCCGGTAAGATCGACGTTCGTGGCGCCCATTCTCACTTCACGCGCGTTCGCCTGAGCCGCTTCCGCCATATCGGCGGCAATATTCTCCGGAGAGAAAAGATCGTCGGTGTAGACGGCGCCGCCTATGCCCGTCGGACTGGTCGGGCCCGGCGTATAGGAAAAGGAGTCCGTCCCGGCGCCAAGAAGCGAGCCGCCGAGCGCTCCCTGACCGTCGTCTTCGAGACTGCCGTTCATGCGATAGATAGTCTCCTGCAGCGTCTTCAACGGCGCTATTTCATAGACGCCAGAGCCCGGAACGTAACGAAAGACATACGTGTTGCCCGTGTGCATCGCAAGAAGACGCGTCAGAGAGAGGTCGCCTTGAAGCTGAACGACCCCGTTTTTGAAGACTGAACGAGCGTGTTGACGCTGATACCCCGTGATTCCGATCGCGGAAATCATGATGATAATCACTAAAACGAGCAAGAGCTCCAGCAATGTAAACGCGGGTCTTCTCATTTTAACCTCGAATCGTTGTCCGTTATAGGCGTCTGTTCGGAAAGGGGGCTCCAAACGTCATAGCGCTCATAATGTTAAACATAAAAAAGCGGCGTGTGAAAGGAACTAAGGACCCCTGAAAAACGTCGGCAAAGGACGACGTCTTCAGGTTGCGAAACCGGCTTGGAATAGAAAGCTTTTTGCTAATTCCAAGCCGGTATTTCAAAGAATGGGATGAGAACGACGTCTCTAAAAGCGACTTCGTTTTTAGCGATTACATTCCTCCGCCGCCTTGCGGATTCATGCCGCCGCCCATACCGCCCTGCGGATTCATACCGCCGCCCATGCCGCCCATACCGCCCTGCGGATTCATACCGCCGCCCATGCCGCCCATACCGCCTTGCGGGTTCATGCCGCCGCCCATGCCGCCCATACCG
>JAQVHZ010000088.1 GCA_028695965.1 Thermoguttaceae bacterium
GCTCGCTGCAGGCGATCGAACGGCTCGAAGAAGCCGGAATCAAGGTCGACGGCGTGATCGCGATCCTCGACCGGATGGAAGGGGGCGCTCAAGCGTTTGCCGACCGCGGCTATTCGTTCCGGTCGCTCCTCAAAATTACCGATTTCGGAATTGAACCGCCCAAAGACTAATCGCAAGGAAACTCGGCGCTATGAATCTTTCGAAATTCGACCTGAACCTCTCGCCGTTCGGCGTCCGCGTCCGGATCATGCCGACGTTCTGGCTCGTCTGCGCGCTCTTTTCGCCCTTCTTCACCGAGTTCAAGGGGCCTTGGGTCGTCGGACTGCTCAGCTGGACGGCGGGGCTCCTGCTCGCGTTCCTCGCGCACCACCTGACGCAGGCGGCGCTCATGCGGCGCCTGTACGGGGAAACGCCTCAAATCGAGCTGGGGTTCGGGCGCTCGACGTCCGGCGAGCTCGTCTTCGGCGGCTTGACGTCGTGCGCGAAATTGGAGGAGGCTTCCATGAAACGGGCGCTGATCGCGGCGTCGGGCCCTGTCGTCGGGATAGCGCTCTCGGTCCTTGCCGCGAAGCTCCTCGAGCTCGCCGGTCTGCCCTTCTACACGCTGCCCGTCTTCGGGTTCATCCAGGTCCCGGCGCTCCATCCGGAAGCGCTTTCGTTCCTCTATTTGCTCCCGGTCATCTACCTCGTCCACTACCTGATCGACGGGTTCGTTACGGCGGGGATCGCCTGGGGCGTCTTCAACTTGGCGCCGATTCTGCCCCTGAACGGCGGCGCGCTCCTTATGTCGGTCTTGGTCCGGGTCATGGTTACGTTCTGGCTCATCTGCATTTTCTTCTCGCCCTTCCTGAAAGGGTACGAGGGGCCCTGGCTCTTTGGGCTCTTCGGCTGGTCCGCGGCGCTCCTGCTCTCGGTCCTGGCGCATGAGACGGGGCACGCGCTTGCGATGCGTCGGCTCTACGGCGGAACGCCCCGAATCGACTTGGGGATCGGGCGAACGTCGTCCGGCGCGTTCGTCTTCGGCGGCTTGACGACCAGCTATGTTGCCGACTCGGTCCCAATCAAGCGGGCGCTGGTCTCGGCGGCTGGTCCGGTCGCGGGGATCGTGCTGTCGCTGGCGTTTGCGCTGATTCTCGCGCTCTTCGGGGTGCGGTTCGGCGTCGATTTCTTCCTTGGCGTCCCGATTCCGGAGCCGGATCCGCGGTCGTTTGCGTTCCTTCGCGTTCCCGCGCTCCTTTACTTCGTCTACTTTTTCGTCTACGGGTTCGTCTGGGTCGGGCTCGTCTGGGGGCTCTTCAACTTGGCGCCGATCGTGCCGTTCGACGGCGGGCATATCCTTTTGGCGGTCTTTACCAGCCTGTTCGGCAGGAGAGAAGGCGCGCGCTGGGCGCTCGTTATTTCGTTCGTCGCCGCGATCACGCTCGCGATCCTCTTTATCGCCCGCGGCAACTTTATTATGACCCTCTTCTGCCTCTTTATCGCGTACCAGAACTATCAGCTTCAGATGTACGGGCGGTTCTGACGCGCCCCCGACGAGCCGCGCGTTCAATCACCGCTTGACGAGCCGCGCGATTTCGTCGAGATAGACCTGGACGACGTCCTTCCGGTTGAACTTCGCGGCGATCTTCTCTCTGCCGCGAACGCCCATCGCCTTGCGCTCCTCGTAAGGGGTCTCCAGGAACCTGCCGACCGCGTCGACGAGCGCGTCGGCGCTTCGAGGCTCGAACCCGAGCCCGGTAACGCCTTCGTCGAACGTCTCCGCGCAGCCCGGGATGTTCGACGCAAGGACGGGCCTGCCGGACGCGGCGCCCTCGAGCAGGACGTTCGACAAGCCCTCGTGATAGCTCGGCAGGACGACCGCGCCCGCCGTCTGCAAGTAGGGGATCACGTTGAGCTGGTACCCGAGATATTCGACGTGTCCGTCGCGCGCGGCCTTGAGCGCGTATCGGTACTCGGGGCGCTTGCGCTCCGGCGCGCCGAGGATCCGGAACTTGACGTCCGGGCGCGTCTCGTGAAAGACCCGCGCGCATTCGAGGAACTCGCCGACGCCTTTGTCCCGCATCAGCCTGCCGATGAAGAGCAGCTCGATCGGCGCGTCGGCGCTAGGGTACTCGAGATACTGGAAACGCTCGACGTCGACGCCGGAGCCGGGAACCCGTACGATCTGCTCAGGACGCGCAAAATGCTCGGCAAGAGCGCGGCGCTCGATCGATTCGTTCTGACAGAAGACTCGTTCCGCCCCATGAAGCCCCGAACGGTAGAGCGCCGCGGCGATCTTCCCCAGCAGACCCGGCGAATTCAGCGCCGTGCCCATCCCGGAAATCGTCGCGATATAGCGCGTGTGTTTCTTCTGACACGCCTTGCCGCAGAAGACGTTCGGCTTGATCGTGAAGGTCAGGACGAAGTCCGGCCGGATCTTGCGGATCTGCCGCTTGTAGAACCGGTAGAGCCGGTAGTCGTGAAACGGGTTGATTCCGCGCGGGTTCACGTGCGTGGCGACGATCTTCGCGTTCGTGTGTTCGAAATGTTCGGCGCGAAAGTCTTCTTCAAAAGAAAGAAAGAGGTCGTGCCCCTGCTCCAGAAGCGCCGAGACTAGCTCCCGCTTGAAGTCGTACAATACCCGCGCTTGATTGATCGCTATTAGGATTCTCATCGTCTCTCCCGTCTCTGTGAATGCTCGGACGTCACCGTCCGCGTCGGACCGACCCGTCGGTCGACTCTATTTTACTCTCGACGCCGTCCCTTTTCAAGCAAAAAATAAGCCGTAAGAAATCGCGTCGGGGATTCTTACGGCTAAATGGCAAAGAGCGCCGAAACGCCCGGTCAAGCGGGGCTCATTCGGCTTCGGGCGCGGCAGGTTTTGCGGGCGGTCCGCCAAGCCTCGCGTTCATATCGTCTTCAATATCTTTCAGGAGCAACGCTTTGGCGGCGGCGAGCTCTTCGGCGTTCAGGAACCCGTCCCCGTCGGCGTCCGATTGAGCGGCGGCTTCTTTAATGAACGGGTAGAGCTGGAGTGTTCGTCCGACGTCCAACTTGGAGAGATCGTACTGACCGTCGTCGTTCTTCAGTTCGTCGAGCGCTCGATCGCACGCCTCGACACGCGTGGATTTTACGAGCGCAACTTGCTCGTCCCAGTCAAGCCGCCCGTCCCCGTCCGCGTCGGAGGCGGTCAATCAGGCTTTCATCTCCGCTCTGACGTCGTCGGGCATATTCTTTTTGTCGAGGTCCGCAATGACGACGATATTTTCGCTGCGGACGATCGTCGAGGCCCGCCAGGACCGCCAGGGCCGCCCATGCCGGGACCGCCGGGACCGCCAGGACCGCCGGGACCGCCCATGCCGGGTCCGCCCATGCCGGGTCCGCCAGGTCCGCCGGGACCGCCAGGTCCGCCCATGCCAGGTCCGCCAGGGCCTCCGCCAGGACCGCCAGGACCGGGAGCGTTCGCCGTCTTTTCGGCGGCTAACGCTTTGGCGGCGTCGAGCTCTTCGGCGTTCAGGAACCCGTCCCCGTCGGCGTCCGCTTCAGCGGCGGCTTCTTTGACGGCCGGGAAGATTCGGGCGCCCTCCAACTTGGAGAGGTCGTAAGCGCCCTCGTCGTTCTTCAGCGCCTCGAAGGCGCGGTCGAGCATCCGGGCGCGTCGGGCGTCCTCGTACGCTTGTTGTTCTTCTTCGTTCAGGAGCCCGTCGGCGTCCGCGTCCGCCGCGGTCAGGTCCGCTTTCATCTGGTCTTTAAATTCCGCGGGCATATCCGATTCGTCAAGCTTCGCAATGACGATATTGCCGGCGTCGTCTTTCAGGTCGTCAAGCGGGTTGCGCCGAGGTCCGCGCATACCGCCGCCCGGTCCGCCCGGACCGCCCCCAGGCCCGCCGCCGCCCGTCGCGGCGCCTTCGGTCTGCGTCGAGCCCGCCTCGCCGGCGGCGCGCTCCTGCGCTTTCTTTGTCTGATAGTCCGGAATAGCGAATCCGACGACGTAGACGACAACCGCGACGACTACGATTATAGCGATAATCTTTTTCATGGTCTTCTTTCCTTATAGGTCGTAAGGAGCGAGTCGTCGGATAACGCGCCGACAACGTCTGCTCGCGTCGATAGAGTTATCGTAACGAGTCCTTCTCTGAAGTATGCAAAATCTTCGCAAGAATACAACAAAAAAACAAAATTTTTTAGAAGATTTTCAAACAAATTTTTCGCAACGATAGAAATCGGTCGGAAAACAGCAGGTTTTAAGGGCGTTCCTGCGTCAAAAAAAATTTTTCGACGAGACGTCGTGCCTTAGAGCGCTCAAAAAAAGTTGCAATCTGCGTCGGCGCGCTAAGCGCGTTCTTTTAGGTCCAGTTGGCGCGCCGACGGCTTCGCCCGTCCTCTACGGCTTCTCAAGACTTTCAGGCTCCGGCGCCAGTTCGTCAAAACTGACGCCTCGTTCTTCGAGCCATGCCATTATTTTCTCTATCTGCTCTCTTTCTTTTTCGGAATGAGAGTTGAATTTTTCCGGATACTTTATCACAAGGTTATAAAGGAATCTCTGCAACTTAGCCCCTTGGGGCGTGTTGACGTCGTAAGAGGCGCCATGTTCCAATAAGTAGAAGGCAAGGTCATAAGACATACAAACAATAGAACGGACAACTGGAGGAAAGTCGCCTTCATTAGAGAGATTGACGTCCGCTCCCGCGTCGATTAAGCGATAACAGACCCTGTAAGCATTGGGATTGGAACTGAAATACACCGCCGTAGGCAGAGGCGCCGGCTTGCCAAGATCGGGGTCGGCGCCATATTTCAACAGAAGGTCGACATAGTTTTCAAATTTAGCGTCCCCTCCGAGCGAACTCATAATCGCCGTGTGAAGCAGAACGCTTCCTGGCGTAATAACGTCCGACCGCCCTTCGTAGCTCGACTCAAGGATAACATTCGGGTCGCGCCATTTTTTAGCAAACATTCCATCCCCTGTTCGCCCGCAGGATACGCCCACAAAAGAATGGGCATATTGTCTTTGCCTTTGGCGTTGACGTCCGCGCCTGAATCGATAATCCGCTGCATTTCTTCGACGTCTTGTTTCTCAATCGCGCGGCAAAGTTCAATGATTTTCGGGTCGGAGAAATAGTTTTCCGCTTTCCATTTCGTTTCGTAAATACTCTCCTGAGGGTTCTTCAGCCTCGCGCCTTCAAAAACCTTCTGAACCGCCTGAGGATTATTAATCGAAAGAGCAAAGAAATACGCTGTAACGCTGTAAGCAATAAAAGCAAACAAAGAAGCGCAGCCTGCGACTACCAAAACAATTGCGATTACTTTCTTTTTTGACCATCGTTTTCTGAAAAACATTCCAAGCAGTTCCTTTATTGTCGTCAATTAACTTTCTAATACGTTCTCAATCTTGAAACAAGCGCGTTCTTTTAGGTCCAGCTGGCGCGCCGACGGCTTCGCCCGTCCTCTACGGCTTCTCAAGACTTTCAGGCTCCGGCGCCGGTTCGTCAAAACTGACGCCTCGTTCTTCGAGCCATGCTACAGCTTTCTTGATATTCTCTCGGTCGTGCTCAGTGAAAGTATTGAGTACTTCAGGATGGCTTACCGTAAACCGATAGAGTCTTCTCTGCAGCGCGGCGCCTTGAGGGGTGTTCACGTCGTAGATTACTCCATGTTCCAACAAAGGGAAAATGAGATCGGTGCGCTCAGTAACAAGGCATTTGTTGATAGGAAGATTACTATAAATGTTCTTATTACTTGCGAGATTGACGTCAGCTCCCGCATCGAGCAGGCTGAAAAGCGCCTTGCGACCGATCTCGGAGGAATGAAAAGTAATCAAGGCGCTCAAGGGCGTCGGTCTGCCAAGATCAGGGTCCGCTCCGTATTTCAGCAGGAGATCGACATAGTTGTCAAATTTAGGGTCGTGAATAGTCGTTGTCACAGCCGCCATACGAAGAAACGAGGTTCCCGGCAGTATAATATACTCCGGCATTCCATAATTTGACTCAAGGATGAAATTCGGGTCGGCGCCATTTTTTAACAAACATTCCATCACCTCTTCGCCGCCATGATACGACCACAAAAGAAGGCGCATATTGTCTTTGCCTTTGGCGTTGACGTCCGCGCCTGAATCGATAATCCGCTGCATTTCTTCGACGTCTTGTTTTTCAATCGCGCGGCAAAGTTCAATGGTTTTCGGGTCGGAGAAATAGTTTTCCGCTTTCCATTTCGTTTCGTAAACACTCTTCTGAAGACCTTTTGGTATCACCTTCCGGATCATTTCCGGGTTATGAATCGAAAGAGCAAAGAAATACGCTATAACGCTGTAAAGAAGAAACGATATTAAATGAGCGCAGCCTACAACGATCAAAACAATTGCGATTACTTTTCGTCTTGACCATAGTTTTCTGAAAAACTTTGCGAGCAGTTCCTTTATTGTCATCAACTAACTTTCTAATACGCTCTCAATCATCATGAAGAGGTTCTTGAAACCCAACAATTTCTTCCTCAACAACTTGACAGACTAGAACTCAACATAACCTTTTGTTTCGAGTCTTCACAACGCAGTTTGGGTTGAAGTCTTCTGCAAGTATCGCGATTACTTCTTTTCCGAAGGTCAATTCGGCTTACGGGGACTTTTGTTCTGAGGTAAATTTTATAGCGTCCGCCGTTGCGAAGATAATAAACGCTTCTGCATCCTGGATAATCGCAACCAATTTTCCGCCTCTAAAGTATGCAAAATCCTCGCAAGAACGCAACAAAAAAACAAAATTTTTTAGAAAATTTTCAAACAATTTTTTCGCAACGATAGAAATCGGTCGGAAAACAGCAGGTTTTAAGGGCGTTCCTGCGTCAAAAAAAATTTTTCGACGAGACGTCGTGCCTTAGAGCGCTCAAAAAAAGTTGCAATCTGGGTCGGCGCGCTAAGCGCGTTCTTTTAGGTCCAGCTGGAGCGCCGACGGCTTCGCCCGTCCTCTACGGCTTCTCAAGACTTTCAGGCTCCGGCGCCGGTTCGTCAAAACTGACGCCTCGTTCTTCGAGCCATTTTATTGCATTTTTTACGTACACTCTGTCTTTTTCAGAATAAGCATTAAGTTTTTCCGGATTATTTATCGCAATTTCATAGAACACCCTCTGCAACGCAAAGCCTTGCGGCGTATTAGTCTCATAGACAGCGCCACGTTCCAGCAAATAGGGGATGAGATCGCAGGACATTGGCACAATACAAAGAACAACGGGAGAACGACCGTCTCCATTAGTGTGATTAATATCAGCTCCCGCGTTTATCAAACTAAAAAAGGCTTTGCGAGCGTTAGGGTTAGAAATAAAAGTCGACGCAGTGAGCAATGGTTTTTTATCGCCAAGATTAGGATCTGCTCCGTATTTCAAAAGAAGGTCAACATAATTCTCAAATTTGGCTTCGCCCCCAAGTGAACTTATCACTGCTGTATGAAGCAGCGTGCTGCCTATCGATACAATCTCAAAGGGCGCTCCATAGCTCGACTCAAGGATAACATTCGGGTCGGCGCCATTTTTTAGCAAACATTCCATCCCCTGTTCGCCTGCGGGATACGCCCACAAAAGAAGGGGCATATTATTCTTCCCTTTGGCGTTGACGTCCGCGCCTGAATCGACAATCCGCTGCATTTCTTCAACGTCTTGTTTTTCAATAGCGCGGCAAAGTTCAACGGTTTTCGGGTCGGAGAAATAGTTTTCCGCTTTCCATTCCGTTTCGTAGATACTCTTCGACGTCAGTTTCCTAATTGCATCTGGATTTTGAACCAAAAAGGCAAATAAAACTGCAATAGCGCTGTAAACCGCAAACACAACCAGAGAGGCGAATGCAACTCCCGCCAACAGCTTTAAGATTCCTTTTCGTCTTGTCCGCAATTTCGTGGAAAGCTTTGCGTGTAGTTCCTTTGTTGTCACAATTTAACTCTCTTTGTTCTAAAAGGTTAGCGTCAAGATCTTACTGAACTAAATTTGTTTGTGATCGCTCACAACAAAACTACTTCCAACAAAGTCTTTCGTCCTACAAGGTCGTTTTGCAGGCGATCGTCAGCGGTTTTGTTCTCGTTCCAGCGCTCGATTTAATTTGTCAAGCTCTTCTTGAACGTATCTTTTTTGAAGATCCGTGTAAATCGGTCGCGGGTTTGCAAGCTCGTTCTCATAAAAGAGCTTGCGGCTTTGCAGTTGCTCTTCGTCAGTAAAACGGCGCTGTTGAATGTCGAACTCGCCAATTTGATGAACGGAGGCTTTTTCCAACCTTTACTCCGGCGCCGCAGTCGTTTCGGCGTCAAGTTGGCGCTGAACCTCTTCCGGAAGAACGACGCCTTCCATATTCCCCGTTTTGTAATTCCAAGTCGATTTCACCTGCTCAAGCGTCAGACCTTGACAATGCTCCAGCGCCGACGACTTAGTCGTAAATTTCGGGCTAAGGACGGTAAGAAACTTGGCGTCGGTAAAATCTGCGCCCGTTACATTTCCGCTCAATCGACTTTCACGACAGAACGTAAAACCTGAAAAGTCCGTATTTGACCAATCTAGTTCTGTTGATAACAAGCAAAAATCAAAGCGCCCAGTCTTCCAATTCCATGTCGATTGAAGCTGTTCTTTCGTTACGCCGGAACAACTAATAAATTCAAGCGTTTCCCAAATCATCGCGTCGGTAAAATCAACGTCCGTAACGTCGTAATTAGTTAAGGAAAGGCGTCGAATTCGGAAGTTCGAAAGATCAAGACCCGACAGAGAGATTTTTTCGTCCTTGGTATTATTCAGGCTAAGCGAATCCAAATCGCGTTTTTTGTAATTCCAAGTCGAAGCCAGCTGGTCTTTTGTCATATTGATGAAAGCACAGTCCGCAAAGCTAGCGTCGGTAAAAGTCCCTCCTTCTGCGTTAAAATTGTATACACTGCTAAAAAGAAAACCCGAATAATCAATGTTGTTCGCATAACTTGTTAAAGGAAGGGAATTGCCGCTGCAATGTGAAAGAAACCTATCCTCTTTAAAGTTCCTCGACGCCATAAGTCGTTCGCCCGTTAACGACAAGAAAACATTCTCGAACCATACGTCGTTAAAATCGCATCCTTCAAAGGTTGTGTCATACGTCACTACCCCGTTAAAATTGGCGCCTCGAAACGAACAGTTCAGAAATCGGGTCTGGGACAAATCAGCGTTATGGAAATTAGAGCCGGAAAAATCAACGTCCACGAGGGTTCGATTGTGAATCTGAACTCCCGACAAATCCTTGTCGCTAAGGTCGAGACCATGTTCTAATCGGACCAGTTGACCGTCGACTATTGTATATTCTGTTGGCGGCAATTCATCTCCCACTGCAAGCATTGTGTTCTTAAAGGGATACTCTTCACGATCCGCCCCTTGGACTTGATTATCCCCAAATCCTAGTCCAAGAGCCGCAGCAAAACCCCACAATATAAGAGGAACGTACATCAGATATTTGTTCATTGTTCAAGTCTCCAAGTTACAGTTTTGTTGACGCTAATTTTATTGTTTCCGTCTCCCCTTGGATAACGCGGGGAATGAGGCGATTCTTCGCATTACGGAACTCATACGCAAACCAATTGAGAATTTCTTCTCCTGCGCTCTCCTCGGCAATGCGGTAAGCAAACGAGGAGCAAACTGACAATTTCAAACCTGACAGTTTGTCGAACGGCAGCTTTCCCTTTCTTCAGAACGAAGCCGCTGTCGTTTTTTCTGCGTCAAGTTGTTGTTGAACCTCTCCTGGAAGAACAACGCCCTCCATATTCCCCGTTTTGTAATTCCAAGTCGATTTCACTTGCTCGAGCGTCAGACCTTGACAATGTTCCAGCGCTAACGTCTTTTTCAGACGATTCGGGCTGCTGTCCAAACGATGATCAACAAGAAATTTAGCGTCAGTAAAATCTGCGTCTGCCACATTTCCGCTCAAACAGCTCCCAGAACTGAATGTAAAACCTGAAAAGTACATGTTTGACCAGTCTAGTTCCGGTTCCACAGAGGAAAGATCGAAATCGAAACGCCGATTCTTCCAATTCCATGTCGACTGAAGCTGTTCTTTCGTTACGCCGGAGCAACGATGCAAGCGAAGTCCTTCCCAAAATATGGCGTCGCTAAAATCAACGTCCGTAACGTCGTAATTAGTTAAGGAAAGGTATCGAATTCGGAAGTTCGAAAGCTCAAGTCCCGACAGCGATATTTTTTCTTCCTTGGCGTTGTCCAACTCAAGCGAGTCCAACTCACGCTTTTTGTAGTTCCAAGTTGAGATCAACTGTTCTTTTGTCATATTAACGAACGAACAACGCTGATACAATTCAACGTCAGTAAAAGTTCCCCCTTCTGCGTCAAGATTGAAAGCCTCTCTAAGAGTAAAGCTCGAATAATCAACATTGCTCGTATAATTTGGCATAAGATTGGATGGAGCGTGGAAATGCACAAGACTTCTGCGCTTTTTAACGTTCCTTGCCGATACAAATTGTTCGTGCGTTATCGCCAATTTGGAATTATTCAAGAGCCGTGCGTCTGTAAAATCACATCCGTCAAAGGTTGTGTTTTCCGTGTTAACTCCCTCAAGAAGGGCGTTACGAAACGAACAGTTCAGAAATTGGGTTTTGGAAAAATCGGCATTATTGAGCTTGGCGCCGGAAAAATCAACGTCTGCAAGTGTTCGATTGTTAATCTTAATTCCCGCCAAATTCTTGCCGCGAAGATCGAGTCCGTCTTCTAACTGGACTCGTTGACCGTCAACGACGATAAATTCCGTTGGAGTCAATTCTTCCTCGGCAGAAAGCGCTGCATCCTTAGAGGGATACTCCCCGCGATCCGCACCCTGGACTCGATTATCGCCAAATTCTAATCCAAACGCCGCGCTAAAACCCGACAACATAAGAAGAATGCATATTAGGCGTCTATTCATTGTTCAAGCCTCCAAACTATACGTTTTGTCGACACGAATTATCTCGTCTCTATTTCCCTGCGAATAACGCAGGAGAAAAAGCGCTTCGCCGCGTCGTTAAACTTATGTGCGAATAAATTGTAAAGCCGTTGTATGTTACGACGAGCGTTTGTAAACGGCGCGCTTCGCGCGAACATTTCGGCAAGCGCTAGACCATTTACAAACGTCTTCGACGTTGGGCCCACGCCTTCAGCGGCGATCGAATCGATCGTGCTGACGCCGATAGCTGTCAATAGACTGCGGTCTTCAAGAGTTTCCAGCCGCAACTTGCGGCGAGCGCTGTTGTATTGTTCGAATTGCGGCGACCGCCTCGACGGAGTACGAGCAAAGAGTTTCTCCACCCAATTTTTTCGTTTATTAGTCATTTGTTCACCTATTCCTTGTTACTACTTTTACCTGCCCGCCTATCCCTTGATTAACAAAGAAGCCGAATCAATAGTAACACTATACAAGGAACGGTGTGAACGAGGTTACTAACCTCTTAGAAAAACGCAAACCTTCTTTTTGGAAGAGCTACGCTCTCCCGCGCCTATATACAGAAAGAATACGTTGCAAAAACGAAATGGACTAGGTTACCGACCTCTTAGAAAAACGCCAAATCTTCGTTTCGGAAGAGCCGCGCTCTCCCGCGTCTATACAGAAAGAATACGTTGCAAAAACGAAATGGACGAGGTTACCGACCTCTTAGAAAAACGCCAAAAATTTCACTTCGGAAGGGCGTACGCCCTCCCGCTCTTATAATAGTACGCAAAATTTTAAGGAATGCAACATAAAAATAAAAAAATTTTTTCATTTTTTGTTCCAAAGAAACAATCCAGTCGGAAAATAACGAGCTTTAAGCCCCTTATTAAATTTAAAAAATTTTTCCCAAATCACAGCGCTTTGGGGCAAAAACGCCATACTTTAGGTTTCGGCTTCGTTTCAATCCGTTGATTTTCCAAAACTCGTTCTTCAATCGTTCTCCAAAAAACCTTGCTGAAGAAAGCGCTGCCAACAAAGTCTTTCGTCCTACAAGGTCGTTTTGCAGGCGATCGTTAGCGGTTTTGTTCTCCTCTCACGTTTTCCAACTTATTGCGAAAACAACGCTCGTCATTCCCGCTTCTCAGACGACTCGTAATTATCTAACTTGTTGAGAAGCTCCGCTTTAGCCCGTTCGACGCCTCCTTCTGGAAAAGCCCAGGGAATCGTTACGTCGAGCGGCTTAACGGGGCGCTCAAAGACGGGGTCGCCGTTTTCATCCTCGCCCGTCTTCTGCAACAATACTTGACCGTAAACCTCAATCCATTTTCCGCCGAGGCTTTTACCCCCTTCAATGAACCCGGTCAACAAGTCGTTCCAATCGTCCTGAATTCGCATTTTCAGAGCGTCGGCGTCGGTAAATTCCTCGTCTTTCTTTGGTCCGGTTTTCTGATGCATTTTTCTTAATACCCAAGGCTTTGACGGGGATTCGAACTCGTCGCGATACTCGTCGATCAGTTCCCACGCCCTCGGATGAGCGTTCATTTTGACATAGCCGTTAATGACCGTGTTCCAATGCTCATGGCGAGTTTCCCTATCGGCGATGTCCTGCACGAGAACGACGTCGCTTGCTTCGCCGTTCACGCGGCGCGCCGCCGTCTCTTTAACGCGCTCGAGAAGCGCGTCGTCTCCAAAGACGCCCGCTTTCATCAATAAATTCCAGCCGAGCCGCTCTTCGCCCGCTCGATAGGCGCATTCGGAAGCTAAAAACCAATAATCAGCCGCTCGTTCTCCTAGGACGCCTCCCCTGACGTCTCGACTTAAGCCATAGAGACTTTCACAAAACGAACGCCATGCTTTGTCATAACGTCCGAGGCTCATAAGCGCGCTGGGGACGTCCGTAGATTCGCCGTCAGGATAAGGGGAGCTGGGAAAAAATTCAGGACGCGACCACGAAACGCGGGCATTAAGTTCCGTCCTGTAAAAACAACTTCCGCGTCCGCAAAACGGAACGACAATATCCTTAGGATATTTTGCGCTCAACCTTTCCGTCTGGCTGAAAGCCTCGCCAGGTATTTGTCTTTTAACGAGATCAAGAGACTCCAATTCCATAGGGCTTGTTATCTTTGTCAAATAGTCCCTGATATAAGCGGAATCGAACTCTTTGCGAAAAACGGCGACGACGCCTTGCATATAGACCAAGACGCCGTCGTCGCAAATCGTAAGCCGCGCTTGTTTTTTCGCAGCGGAAGCGAGCGTTTGCTCCATTTGCGTCCAGCGTTCGTCGGTATAAGACGTCAGATTGCCGCCGCGCAGGCAAGCGGTATTGAAATCGCGCAGCTCCTCAGTCGTCTGAATAAAGAGCTCAAGTTGAGATGTTTCAGGTTCCTGAGCCGCGGCATGGAAGGCGGATGAAACTGCCAGGAGCAGAAATGTCGCGCCCAATGTTAGTATTCTCATTCCTAAGACCTCCATTATCAACCGATGAACAACTCGGCGTCCCGTATTCGAAAAGCAGAAACGCTTCTCTTCCAACCCTTGACAGGGCGCCGCCTATCCTTTGATTAACAAAGAAGCCGAATCAACAGTAACGCTATACAAGGAACGGCGCGGACGAGTTTCCGCTCTCCTAGAAAATATACTTCACAATGCCAGTACGTTATCCTTTTCAAACGTTTGAAAATTTAATGTCATCATCGACATGACGTCGTTCTTATAGTCGGTTTCAAGCTTTGCCAAACAATCGTCGATTGCGGTCTTG
>JAQVHZ010000089.1 GCA_028695965.1 Thermoguttaceae bacterium
GCTTCAACCTTCTCGCGACGAATCATTTCGGAGAAAAGCGTTACATCCTTACGAACTTGTTTGCGATGCATTTTTGAACCTCTGATTGTTGGTAACTTAAATTATTTCAATATGTTATATCATAAAATGATATTGGTATAGACTTTGGCGACCAATTTTGGGAAAAATGCTGGAAGTTTTGAGAACTTCCCTTCAGTATGAGTTTTTGGTAACGATTCCTTCAGAATTCTCCATTTTATTCCAAAAGAAAAGAAAATCTTAGATTCGTTGACGACGTTCCTTAGGAAGAAGAGGACCGACGTCGCCGCGCAAATAAACAAGTCCGCCCGACGTCGATGGACAAGGCAGACTTAGCAAAAAAGAGGCGGCGTCATTTCGCGGAGCTTAGCCCACAAAGAGCGCGAGACGCTTTCATTCGTCCAACGTCGACGCCTATTGATTCTCTACTATCGGAGCAAGCTAGGCTGAGCCGCAAGACTGAGCGGAGCCTAATAGCGTTGAGGAACTATGACAAAACGAAAGCCAACGACGCTCTGGTCGACAAGGCTGTCGTTGAATCGGAAAGCCGACCGGCAGAACTGGGCGCCGTTACGAAAGCTTCCGCCGCGCTTCACGCGGGTCCAGCTATAGGATTCGCAGCAAGGGTCCGTTACGGCTTCTGACGGATAGGGGCTCCACAAATCCTTGCACCATTCTGAAACATTGCCGTGCATATCAAAAAGCCCCCAAGGATTCGCGTCATAACTGCCAACGGCCGTTGTTTTCCCTAAACGCTCGCCTTCTACAATCGTGCCGTAAGGGAACCTGCCGTTGCAATTTGCCTTATCGCCATTGAGAGAATCGCCCCAGGAGAAGGGCGTCGTCGTGCCGGCGCGGCAGGCGTATTCCCATTGCGCCTCGGTTGGAAGAGCAAAACAAGTTCCAGGCGGAGTTGCCCCGCGCCCATTGATCTTAGTGATGAACTCTTGGCAGGCGTCCCAAGACACTCGTTCAACCGGGAGACTTAAGCCCTTAAACTCGCTAGGATTATTCCACATGAACAAGTCCCACATCTCCTGCGTTGTTTCTGTTTCAAGCATCCAGAACCCTTCCGTCAACGTGACGTCATGAAGGATTTCGTTGCCGGATCGGTCCTTTTCTGTTACGGGGCTGCCCATCGCAAAAGCACCGGGAGGGCACCAACGGAAACGAAAGGAGACGCCGTCGATTTCAATCTCGTACAAATCCCCCGCTTCCGGAACAACAACAGGAGCCGCCTCTTTGACCAGAGGCGTCTCAGGGCCTTCTTGCCGCTCAGTGCAAGAAGTCGCCAAGAGCGCCGTAAAAGACGCCAACGCAAGCGCGGCGGAAAATACCAGCGTATTCGTTTGTCTCTTCATGACGTCCGTATCTTTCCTAATATCTAAAAGTTGCTAAGGAGAAAGCAGATAAAAGGCTGTTGCCAAAAGCATAAGTTTTGGCGAGCGACGCCATAACCCCAATGCCCTGCTCTGCAATTCTATTCGTTTCTTGTTCGCTTTTCAACAAAAACAACGGTTTTGAGACGCTTTTTTGAAAAATCTAATCTCTTTTGCAGAAAAAAGAGTCCCAACGATTCGTCGAGGGCGTCCTTTCAAGCAAAGAAAAACCGGCGTCGCCGCATGAAAAAGCCAAGTCTGCCAACGTCGATAGGACGAGGCAGACTTGGCCAAAAAGACGCAGGATTATCTCGCGGAACTTAGAACCCGAATAGGAGCGAGAGACTTCCTTCGTTCAACGTCTGATATTTATTGACTAAGCAGTCGTAGTCTGCGGAAACGGAGAGGGAACCGCGCAGGCAGAGCCTGAGCCCAATTCCGCCCCAGAAGAAGTCGCTTCCGGCGCCGTTCCCTTTGAAGTAGGGCTGAGCCATGCTGACTGTGCCGGGGACGCGTCCGTAACAGAAGGTCTGGATCGATTCGTCGCGCTTGCGTAGCTGCGTTACCCACGCCATACGCCCTTCCATGGTGAAGACGTCGAGTCCGGCGAGGTTCAAGTCGACGCGGGATCCGAGCGTCATGAGGCACGAGTTATAGTTGCGCTTGCCGGGGAATTGACGGAGCGTTTGCACGTCGAAGGCGCCATGTTTCAAGTTCGTGTACTGGTACGAGCCAAACGGCTTCAGAACGAACATACCCCGAGTCGCCATCTCGTAGCCCGTCTCGAAAAATCCGGTCGCCTGATAGCCGCCGAAAGATATGGCGCCGAGCTGGCCCGTAATATCTCGCGCCTTGTAGTTATCGTCGCCATAGACCCCAAGCGCGGTTATGTAGAATCCGCCTGAGTTCAAATAGAACGCCATACCGACGCCGTTGTCTTCTTGTCGAACGCGGCGCTGCGAGAGATTCGTTCGGTTGCGCTGGTAATTATAGTAGGCGGAGATTGTGGCGTTTCCAAGGGGCAAATTGAGCCCTAACGCGGCGCCCGTGTTGTTCGTTTTAATCCGTTCGTCCCAATTCCTAGGCCTAATATGCCCGCTCCCGTAGTACCCGTTCCCCCAGAACTGAATCGCCTCGATCGGCGGCAGATTCACCGCCCCGCGAACGACGGCGTCGCGAGAGACGCCGAACGCAGAGCCGGTATAGTAACCTTGCGAACTCTCGACGACCTGCCGTTCCTCAAATCCTCGATAGAGCTCGTCGGTAAAGACGCCCGACGCTTGCGCGGTCGACGCGCCGTCAAACGCCCGTTCGTACGACGCAAGTTCTTCTTCAAAAGCCCCTTGTTCTTCCCAAAAGACGCCGCTCGAAAGGTCGGGCGTTTCACCGAGAATCTCCTCAAAGACGCCGCGGCGCTCGTAAGAGGACGTGTAAATGCCTTCCGGGAAAATCGTAGCCGACGCAAATGAAGAAGCCGCCGCAAAGACGCAAGCGCCCAACGCGACGACGGTCAGCCGCGAACAACACGCGGACAACCGGCGCTGAAAAGCAGAAAAGCGCATGTCAAACTCCTTGGAACGTCGTCGTTTTAAAGTGAAAAGTAAAAAAGCGCGACAAACGCGCGCGCCAGCGCCGCGCCAGTGGTATCGGCGCGGCAAAACTATGCGCAGTCTCATTTGTTATAATCGTTAAAAGTTGCACAAAACTTAAAACAATTACTTATTTTTTTCTTTTCGAGGTTTGAAAAAAACCAAGAAGTCGCTATACTACCTGGGATATGCTCCGGATTCTCTTGAGTTCGCTTTGAGGGACCTGGGGCTTTCGGTCGGCGAGCGCCGCTCTTCCGGCCGATCGCCGCGTTCGGCGATAGTAAACAGAAGCGCTCTTATGACGTCGCAAAATTGACGGCGCTGTTGAGGTGAGCGCGCGAACATTAGATCCGCGTAGGACAGACAATTCCAATGGCCAAAAAACATAACCCTTTTAGCGTATTCCGCCGCAACCAGAAGGCCTGGATGGCGGGGCTGACCCTCTTTACGATGTTTTCTTTTATCGCTTTGGGCTCGATGCTCCAATGCGTGGGACAGCGCAACCAAGGAATGGGCCCTCAGTTCGTCGGCGAAATCGCAAAGACGCAAAAATTCGGAACGCTCGATTACAACGAGTTCCTCGGTCTGCGTCAAGAAATGATTCGTTTGGAGTCGTTCCTGAATTATTTGACGTCTGCGGCGCAAGAGCTGCAAGCCATGCCGTCGGCTGAATTGTCTGCATTGCGTATGCAAGTCAACTATGCGTCGACCGACGCTGAAGCGCTCGTTACGCGCTGGCTCGTTCTGAAATATGCGGAAGCTGAAAAACTCGTTCCGAACGACGACGCCGTCGTCGAATACCTCCAACTCCTGACGAGGTTCGTTCGGTTCGACGACAAGGGGGGCGCCACAAACGATCACTTCGGCAACGACGTTATCAACAACGCGCGCGCCTCCGCCGGACTCAGCATCAAAATGCTCAGCGATCTTATCAAAAAGCAAATCGCCTACGAGCGTATGATTCGCAAATATGACGGCGGCAACCGCATGGCGTCCCTCTACGCCCAAATGGGGCTCGCTCAGATGGGATACGGACACGGCCCCATTCCAATTTCGCCCTCCGAAAAACTTAGCGCTTACGCCGCGCTGAACCGTATGGCGAAGGCTAAAGTCGCCGTCTTCAAGGCGAGCGATTACGTCTCCGAGGTCGCCGATCCGACCGACGACCAAGCGCGCGCGTTCTATGAGCAGTACAAGGATATTGTCTATCGCACTAACTCGAAAGAGCCCGGCTTCACTCAGCCGCAGCTGCTCGCGCTGGAAATCGTCCGAGCCGACGTCGACGAAGCCCTGCTCGATTCGATTACCGACGAAGAAGTCAAGGCGTTCTACGAAGAACATAAAGAAGAATTCCGTATTCCGAGGCCCGCCGTTCCTGAAATTGAAGAAGAGGACGAAGCCCCCACGCAAGAAGCCGTTACGCTTGAAGGCTCTGACGCCTCGCTGAATCTCCTGCCGCTAGACGGGCTCGATCTGCTCGACGAAGACGAAGCGGTCCCCGCTGAAGAAGTTTTAGTCGACGAAGCGCCAGTTCAAGAGATTCCGGCTGACGAAACCCCGGTTGAAGAAGCCCCGGCAGAAGAAGCAGTAGTTGAAGAAGCCCCGGCAGAGGAGACTCCGGCGGAAGAAGTCCCTGCGGAAGAAACGCCGGCTGTTGAAGCGCCTGCTGAAGAGGTCCCGGTTGAAGAAGCGCCTGCTGACGAAGCCGCTTTCAATTACCAAGCAGCCGACTCCTTAATTGCGTATCAACAAGAAGTTGAACCCATTGCAGAAGCTCCTGTTGAAGAAGTTCCCGCAGAAGAAACGCCTGCCGAAGAAGCGGTAGTTGTTGAAGCCCCGGTCGAAGAAGCTCCAGCTGAGGAGACTCCGGCTGAGGAAGTTCCCGCAGAAGAAACGCCTGCCGAAGAAGCGGTAGTTGCAGAAGCTCCGGTTGGGGAAACTCCGGTTGAAGAAGCTCCGGCTGTGGAGACTCCGGCTGAGGAAGTTCCCACAGAAGAAGCGCCTGTCGAAGAAGCGGTAGTTGCAGAAGCTCCAGTTGAGGAAACTCCGGTTGAAGAAACTCCGGTTGATGAACTTCTAATCGACGATTTTCCCATTGAAGACTTCCCGGTTGAGGAAGCCGCAGAAGAAGAGGATCCCGACTTCTTGCCGCTCAGCTATGTTGAAGGTCTGATTCGCAGTCGTATCGCTTCCGAACGCCTTGAAGCGCAAATGGCGCAATTGCACAAAGACCTTCAAGCGGAATTCCGCGCTCGCACGATCGAAGAAACTGAAGTCAGCGGCGTCGATATGGCGCAATTCGCAGCCGACAACAATCTTCAATACCACATAACGTCGGGCGGGGACGAAGCCGGTAACGAAGCCGCAATTATGGTCGCGCAAGAAACTGCCGCGCTTGCCGAACTCCTTCCTGCCGACGAACTTGACCGCATCTACGCGTCCGCGCCGCTGCCGTTCTCGCCGCAGCGCGTTGGTCGTTATGATTCTTCCGATCCGCAGCAGTCTTGGCAGCCGCCAACGACTTTCTACGTCTATCGCGTAACGGAATCGAAACCTCAAACGCGGCTCGAATACGAAGACCAGGAGACAAAAGGCGTCAACGAAGAGACGAAAGCGATCGTCGTCGAATCGTACAAGATGCAAAAAGCCGCTGAAATCGCCAAGGCGAAAGCGGACGAATTCGCGACGAAGGCTCAAGAAGCCGGCGCCGATTTCGACGCGCTTGCCGCTGGAGCGAACGCGACTGTCGTCGAGACGGAAAAATTCTCTTGGTTCCGCAGCTCCTTTGGCGCTTACGGCGCTTACGCTCAACCGAGCGAAATCCGCGAAGTTGGCGTCGAAGTCGGTTCGGCAGACCGCGACAACAAAGAACTTGTCGCGCCCGGCTGGGACTTCTACGAAACCGTTTTCGGTCTCGAGCAAGGGGGCGTCGGCTCCTGCTTGAACCAAATTGAAGATCGCGCGTTTGTCGTCAAGGTTACTGAAATGGACCCCGAAGACCAAATTCGCGATAACTTCGATTCGATCGACGCCGACCAATCTGTCGCTTTCGTCACGATGTGGTTCAACCGCATCAGCCTCGACAAGTTCCACGAAGACTTCGTGAAGCAGCTTCAAAAGAAAGCTGGGTTCGAATGGATCTGGATCCCGCGCCTTGACGATCAGCGTTAATCGCTCGAATCCTGTTTAAACTAGAAATAAGGCGTTGAAATTCAACTTGGGTTTTAACGCCTTATTTCGTATCATTGTTTTCCCTGCGTTAGTTTCCATGCGTCCAGTTCTATCTCGTCGTCGATTGCAGAAAATCTATCGTGCCGTGCTCGCCGCGCGCCGTAACCCGCGTTTTCGAGGCAAATCGAAGCGCGCCGTCGCCTTATGCGTCGTCGCGAGCCAAATGCCGTGGATCGAACGCGCGTGCCGTCACTTTGCTCTTGTAACGCGGCACAAATTTTACGTCTTTATCTATTGCGCTTACGCGGGCCATCCTTGGCGCGGGTTCATGCACGACTGGTCGAAATACTCTCCCGCCGAATTCTTCGCCTCTGTTAAATACTTCAACGGTCGTCGTTCTCCGGTCGGTCTTTGCCGGGAAATCGAAGGGTATTCGTTCGCATGGCTCCATCATAAAGGGCGCAACAGGCACCATTTCGAATTCTGGACCGACGTCATCGACGCGTTCGGAACCGCCGCTCCAAAATACGGACAGTGGTATCCGATCGCTATGCCCTACGAATACGCGCTCGAATCGATTTGCGACACGATCGCCGCGTCGCGCGCGTATAACGGTCGGAATTTCAGCTATGAGATTCTCTACCAATGGTGGCAAAGGAGACAGCGCGTCCCCGTCAATATGCATCCGGAGACGAAACGATTCGCCGACGCCATGTACGAGGCCATGCGAAAAGACGGCAATTGTTCCGCGCTAAAACGAGCGCGGGAAATTTTCGAACAAGCAAAAAAAGAACAAAGAAGTTACGAACAGGCAAAGAAAGAGCAAAGGAGTTTAGACGAAATTCCAGCAAACGCTTGAAAATCAAAATTTCTTTTCTAAAATTGTAAGTGTCTCAGATGCGTGGACCTTTAAACTCGACGACGCGTCGAATTTTGAACGTCCGATATAACCTAACAACCTTTCCCATCTGTTGAGGACGACGCTATGACGCCTTACCAATTAAGCGGAACTTCGCTACTCCTCGTCGCGGCCCTGCTTTGTATATTTGCGCCGACTGCAGCGGCGCAAGAAACGCTCGCCAACGACCCCGCCCTGCTCGGTTACTGGAAATTCGACGAATCTGCCGCCGACGCCAACCTTGAAAACGCCGCAAGACCGGATTTCTCTGTTACGCCCTCTGTTCCGCTCCCGCGCGTCGAAGGAGTCTTTGGCGCCGCGCTCGACCTCTCGGGCGCCTATCAGCTCCCCCTGCCGACCGAATTCGTGCCCGGCGACGTCGAACAACTTGCGTTTTCCGCATGGGTCCGCCCGCGCGATCTCAGCAACTACCGCGAGATCATCCGTAAGGAAGACCACGAACAACGCTTCCTCTTCTCTTTTCAGAACAGCGGGCACGTCCTCGCGCTCGGCTTGAACGTCGGAGGTTCCTATCAGGAATGCGACGCGGAAATCTCGCCGATCGATTTCCTTGACGGCTCCTGGCGCTTTATCGCGGCGACTTTTGACGGAGAGGCATATCGCGTCTACGTCGACGGCGTCGAAATCCAAAAGCTTGAACAGCCGGGCAAATTGACGATCGGAACTAAAGCGCCCGTCATGATCGGCTCGAGTTCCGGCACGGGCGAGTATTTCCAAGGCTCGCTCGACGATCTGCGCGTCTTCTCGCGCGCCCTGACCGCTGACGAAATCGCCGCGCTCTATCGCGAAGGACGCGCCGAACTTGATAAGCAAGAAGCGGTCGCGATCGATTTTATCAACGAGTTTTATCAGAAAAAGGGCTCGTTTGTGGAAACGCTCGCCTCCGCGCGACGCGCGATTTCAGCGGACGAATCGATTCGCGCGAAATTCAACGCGGCCGCGCAAAGCGTCTTCTCGCGCCGTATGCGCGAAGATTTTCCAGAAGATTCCGAGTTTTTCGCGCAGCGGTTCCAAACGAGCGCCGGAGAATTCGCGCTCGCGCCGAGTTCAAGAGCGCGTGAAGAAGCCGAACGGCTCCGGATCCTTTATACCGAATATATGCCGCTGACCGACGAACAGTGGTCGCTCCTAACGCCCGAAGAAAACGAACGTTGGACGCGCGTCAAGGAAGTTACAAAACGTCTTGACGAGGCGGTCGCTAATCCAGATTCCGTCGACGAGGAAGTATGGCTCGAGTTGGCGTTCGAGACGGCAAAGGAAGTACAAGAGCGCCCTTATGAGCGAGAAGCGGTCGCGCCGTACGTTACCCCGCATACGCCCCCTGTCGTCGATCTGACTCCCGACGAAGAACGCGTGCAGCTCGAAAAAGAATGGCTCTTCCAATGCGACGGCGCTCCGACCCTCGAGCGCGTCCATTTCGAACTCGACCGCGCGGCGACCCTCATTGACGAATATGAAGAGGAAGACGAATTCAGCGACGAAAAATCGGAGCTCGTCCGGCTCGTTGCGGAAGCGAACCGCGCGAAAGACGCCAACGCCGAGACGATTCGCGCCCTGTACGTCAAGGTTCGAGCGTTCAAGCGCGACGTCTTTATGCGCAATCCAGTCGTCGATTTCGACTCGATTCTCTATATCGACTCGCCCTATCCTCAGGGGAGCGAGTGGCAGCACGAGACCCGGCACCGACTCGGCTACATGGCTGTGCCCGGCGGCCGTCTGATGACGCGCCAAGGGCTTTCGCCCGCCGGCAAACAGACGTCGCTGGCCCCTTCGGAGCCCCTTTCCGGCTCGTTCTGGCGTCCGGACCTCTCCTACGACGCTAAAAAAGTCTTATTCTGCTTCAAGCCGCACAACGAAAAAGCGTTCCATCTCTATGAAATTGGAATCGACGGGCAAGATCTGCGCCAGTTGACGGCGGGCAATTTCGACGATTTCGATCCGATCTATCTTCCTGACGGCGAAAATATCGTCTTCACAACGACGCGCGGCTATTCGTACGTGCGCTGTATGCCCCCGACAAACGCGTTCATTTTGGCGCGCATGAAGCTCGATTCGACTAATCTGTATCTCGTCTCGCGCAACAACGAGCCGGACTACCTGCCTTCGGTCCTCTCGGACGGGCGCGTCCTGTTCAGCCGCTGGGAATACACCGACAAACCGCTCTGGCGCTGCGTCAGCCTCTGGACAATGAATCCGGACGGAACGCAGACCCAAGTCCTCTGGGGCAATCAGACCGTCTGGCCCGACCTGCCCAAAGACGCGCGTCAAATCCCGGGCAGCTCGCGGATTATGTTCACCGGCAGCGCGCACCACAACTGGTTTGCGGGCTCGATCGGCATTATCGATCCGAAGCAAGGGCTTAATTTCCCCGACGGACTCACTAAAGTAACCGCCGAGCTCATTTGGCCGGAATGCGGCAACGGTCCCGTCGATCCGATCGAATCGCCCTTCTATTACGTCTCCGGCAAATATGAAGCGTACGATTCGCCCTACCCGTTGAGCGAACGGGATTTCCTCGTCTCCGCAAGGCGCAACGGCAAATATGTTTTGTTGCTGATGAACGTCGACGGCGACCGCGAATTAATCTGCGAAGGGACGCACAACGTCCTCTACGCGCAGCCGATTCGCGAACGTCCGGTCCCGCCCTCGATCGTCGACCGCGTCGCTTGGCCGACCTGGGAAGAACGCGCTAATCCGAAGCCGGGCGTCATTTACAGCCCCGACGTCTACGAAGAAGCGCCCGAGGAACTGCGAGGTAAAGCAAAATACCTGAGAATCTGGAACATCGAGCCGAAGACGTACACAATGTGGAATTCCCGACCGTACATCTCGACCGGGCCCGCCGTCTCCATGGTCCAGTCGGAAGGCGTGAAGCGCATTCTGGGCACGGTCCCCGTCGAAGAAGACGGCAGCGTTTCGTTCTACGCGCCCTCCGGCGTCGCGCTCCATTTCCAACTCCTGGACGAAGACCAGAAATGTCTGCAGACGATGCGCTCTTTCACCGGAGTCATGCCCGGGGAACGAAGAGGATGCGTCGGATGCCACGAATCGCAAGTGGCGACGTCAGGCGCTCAGGTCCGATCGATCGCGACGTCGCGCGAGCCGTCGACGATCTTGCCGCCTCCGTGGGACGATATCTCCGTCAGCTACGAACGCTACGTTCAGCCGACCCTCGACAAGCATTGCGGAGAATGCCATTCTGGCGACGGAGAAGCGCGCGAGATCTTCGACACGACCCTGCGCCCCGGCTTCATTCACTTCAAAGAACCGTATATTACGCTCATTGGCAATCCGAGCTGGGCGGCGCCTCCGAAAATCTATCGATCCGGCAGCCGCACTGCTTGGAACGGCTCCACTGAAGAAGAACTACCCGAAGCGCCTCCGGGATTCGGAATTGCCGACACAATCCATGTGGAAGCGTATACCACCACCGATCCGGAAGGTTACGCGACGCCCAAGCCGATGGAGAAATTGTCCTACGCAAGCCGACTTATCAATAAGTATTGCGTCGAGGAACATTACGGCGTTAAGCTCGATCCTGTCGAGATGCTTAGGATGATCTGCTGGGTCGACGCGATGTGCCCCTACATGGGCACGGACGATATTTACAACCTGCCCGATCCGAAATTCCAAGGCAGCGACTGGCTCTCCATTACTCCGCGCTTGGAGACGGCGCCCGTCGTGCGGCGGCCCGGACCGTTCGATCCGTTTGGACGAGACGACGACGCGTACGACGCCCCGTCGGACGACAGAATTTACGAGAATCCTGCGGCAGGATCCGGACCGAAAATCAAGGTTCGAGACGCGAACATTTAATTTCACTGACGCTTTAATTCAAAGAGAGTTTACATTTTGGAATCACTACCTTGGTATAAAGACGGTCTTCGGTTCGGCTGCAAGCAGTGCGGCGGTTGCTGCGGAGGCGCTCCTGGGTTCGTATGGGTTACCGACGAAGAAATCGCCGCGATAGCCAAAGAACTTGGGTTCACTCCTGCGCAATTCACCGAATCGTTCGTGCGGCTCATTGCCGGTAAAAGGAAGAGCCTCACGGAACGCGCAAACGGAGACTGCGCCCTGCTTGACGCTAAAACGAGGAAATGCCTAGTCTACGAGTCGCGTCCGCTCCAATGCCGAACCTGGCCCTTCTGGGAGACTAACCTTGATCGGCCGAGCTCGTGGAGCCGCGCCGCGAAACGGTGCAAAGGGTGCAATAATCCGGAAGGAAAACTCTATTCGCTCGAAGAAATCGAAGAGGAACGCCTGAAGAGATTTTAACGCGGTAGTCGCCGCCAAGGTCAAAATGAGTCGGCTCTCCAACGAGAGCGTCAAAAAAAGCCCTCCAACGCAGCGCGCGCTGGAGGGCTTTTTATTTGAGTCTGCGCCGTTAGACCCGTCAATTAACGACGCGGCTTCTTCTCGACAATCTCCGCCCACTTTGCCCGCTTCTTCGGCAGCTTATCCATACGAAGCGCGACAAATTGAACGATCGTATTCGCAACGCCAAACGATTCAAAAGCAAGGAGCTCGTCCCCTTGCAGCTCCGTTTGAATCGCAACGAGCGGACACGCGCGATCTTCCATCGGAGTCGATTCGTCGGCGACTTTGCCGCCAATCTTCTGTTGAATCTCCTGCGCGTCTTTGAATTTGGCTTCGTCCATCTTGCCAACGAAGACTAGGTAGCCGAGCGTCGGGAACTTCGCGCGCCGCTTGATCGCTTCGAGAGAAACTAACGAGTTGTATTTGCCTTCGTCGTCCGAGGCGTCAGGGCTCAAAAGGACAATTCCAACGACGTTTTGCGAGACGGAACCTTTCGACGTCCAGTCGGTCTTCGCCCATGACGAAGCGAGCGCCGCGCCAAATCCCGAGCCGACAATAACCGTCTTCTTGATGTTGCAAAGCTCTTTGTTGTTCAGATACGCAAGAAAATTGAACCAGACTTCGCGGTCGAGATCAATCATCGCCATCATATCGCGCGGAGAAACCTGCTGCTGCACTTGCGGACGGTCGTTCGGCGGATTGTTGTCGCGGGGCCCCCTCTGCGCGACGCCGCTGCCGCCCGAGCCGCGAAGGTCTGGGATAAGGACGCCGCAGCCTTGCTTCGCAAGCAGCTGCGCCATCGGCATATACGCTTCGCTCTTGCCATTGAGGTCATGGAGCAAAATAACGACGGGCGTGTCTTGGTCGCCTTTGCCCTTAAAGTAAGTTGCGGTCAACTGAACGCCGTCCATCGCGGTGAACTCGTCCTGGTTCAACTGAACAGGAGTCGTGCCGTTGGCTTTTTGAAGAGCGTCGTCCAAAGACTCCCTCGGTTCACGTTCCCTGTCGCCTTTGCCGCCTCTGTCGCCGCCTTGTTGAAAGTTCCCCTCTTGTTGTTGAGGAAAGCCGCCTTGTTGCTGCCAATTGGGGAATTCGCCTTGTTGCTGCGGGCCTCCTTGTTGCGGCAACTCTCCTTCTTGCGGCGCGCCCTCTTGTTGATCGCCGCGTTGACGATCGCCGCGCTGCCGGTCGCCGCGTTCGTTCCAATTGGGACGTTCTCCGGGAACGCCGCCAGGACGTTGACAGTAGGCCGCGTCCCCTACGACAAGCGCGCCGACGCAAACGAGCGCGCAAACCAAACACATTTTGGCGCGTCGCGACGGCGAACGCGCGAGATTCGACAAAGCGTTAATCATAAGAAACTCCCGAAAAAAGACGGTGAATATAAACGTCTAGGTTCTACAACAACAAGGGCGCCGTCCGAATATTCGACGAGCCAAACGGCGTTCCATTTGACGCCGCGCTCAGTCGCGAACGGCAAGGCGGATCGTTTTGCCATGAATGTACGGAGCGGCGTCCAGTTCGGCGACGGCGTCGTCAAGCGCTTCGCTTCTCGCCTCATGGGTCAAGATGATGAGGGTTGCAAGTTCTTCGTCCGGCGACGTCTTCGGCGGCTGGAGCATCGATTCAATGGAGACGTCGCGCTTAGCGAGTATCGCGGCGATTTTCGCCATCATACCCGGCTTGTCTTCGACGCGAAGACGCAGGTAGGCGCGTCCGCTGATCTTCTTAGCGTCCATAACGGCGACTGTTTCGCGGCCTTCGCTCCAAAGCTGGAGAGAATCGAACGTGATTTTGGCGCGTCCGAGCGCCGCGTCGATGACGTCGCTGCAAACGGCGGACGCCGTAGGACGACGGCCCGCGCCCCAGCCTTGATAGAAGACGGAGCCGACAAAATCGCCGACAATCTCGACGCCGTTGTATGCGTTTGTAACTTTGGCAAGCGCAGAGTCTTCCGGAATGAGCGTCGGGCAGACTTTCAAGACGAGACCTTCCTCAGAACGTTCCGCGATCGCGAGCAAGCGAATTCTGCGGCCGAGTTTTTGGGCAAACTTGACGTCGATCGCATCGACGACGTCGACGCCAACGCGAGAAATCGTCT
>JAQVHZ010000011.1 GCA_028695965.1 Thermoguttaceae bacterium
ATGCATTTTTGAACCTCTGATTGTTGGTAACTTAAATTATTTCAATATGTTATATCATAAAAATGATATTGGTATAGACTTTGGCGACCAATTTTGGGAAAAATGCTGGAAGTTTTGAGAACTTCCCATAATATACTGAGCGCAGTTCGTTCTTTTGGGCAAAACTGTGGGGAGTTGCCAAAAGCGGGCTTTATTTACTGCCTCCCTTTATTATTGTTGCGTTTTAACGTCACACAGAGGTGTCATTATGAAGCGTCAGATTTCTCGCTGGGGTTTTACCCTCGTCGAACTCTTGGTCGTCATTGCGATTATCGGCATTTTGATTGGGTTGCTCCTGCCTGCAGTCCAAGCGGCTCGTGAAGCGGCCCGCAGGATGCAATGCACGAACAACTTGAAACAGCTCGGTCTCGCGATCCAAAACTATCACGATACCCACAACTGCCTGCCCGGTTACGGAATGGGCGGAATTGGTCCTTACGACTACACCCCGTACATCGGTATGTTGCCGTACTATGAACAACAAGCGCGTTACGCGACCCTTGCCGCCGGCGACTCCCGAGGCGTGTGGGAAATTGAGCCGTTTGACAACAGCTCCGCGTTCCAGGGCGTCATTTCGACAATCATTTGCCCGTCCGACCCGGCTGGAGGTAAAGGATACACAGAGACCGGACACGCCGGACCCTTTACTATCTGCAACTATCGTTTCAGCCATGCGGACGCCGTCAACGGCCGCGGCTGGTGGAACGACTGCCGCACGAAAGAAGCGCGTTGTCCGCATAACTCGCGTTCTGCATTCACGATGAAGAACGTCGACCGCAGCACCGGCACCGGCTACTGCCCGAGTCTTGCCGCAGTTACCGACGGCACGAGCAACACGCTCTTTATGTCGGAACGCTGCGCGAATCCTCGCGGACGTTACACTTCCGATCCGGACCCCAAGATTAAGACCGGTTGGGCTGTCGCGAATATGTGGGGCGGCAACCCGCAGTCGTCGTGCATGACCCTTGTCGGCAACAACGATACCTACATCGCTACTGCGTCGACCTACGCTGGTTCTGGTTCGTTGTACGGTATGTATTACCCGAACTTCACAACGTTCCACACGATTATGCCGCCGAACGGTCCTTCCTGTGGCAATGCATGGAACGACACGCTCATCTCTTCGGCGACGAGCTATCACAGCGGCGGCGTCAATTGCGTCATGGCGGACGGCTCTGTTCGGTTTGTCAGCGAAACGATCGACTGCGGCAACCTTTCTGTCGACTGCGTTTTGGCGGTAACCGGCACTGGCACGCGTTCGCTTGCGGGCGCTAGCCCCTACGGCGCTTGGGGCGCGCTCGGTTCGATCAACGGCGGCGAAACCACGACGAGCCTGTAATTTTAGCCCATCCTACGTCCAGCGTTTTGTTAAACGCGTTTGATCTTTGGCGTTCGCGTTTGCGCATTGACGTAGACGCGAGCGCCGCGTTCTTGAATAGAAACCAATTTGGAAAGAATAAAGATGAAATTCAATAGATTTTTCTTTTGTTTAGCGGCGCTTTGCGCGCTGAGCTGCGTCTTTGCAGGCTGCAAAAAGGGCGGCGGCGGATCGCGCGACGGTCTTGTCAAGGCGTCGGGCACGGTAACGTATAACGGCGCGCCGGTTGTGGACGCCATAATCGAGATGCGCCCGACCGACCCGTCGATCACGAACTGCGTCGCAACTGCTCGCACCGACGAAGAAGGCGCGTTCTCCTTGATGACCGACCGTCCTGGCGACGGAGCTATGCCCGGCAAATACCGCGCCGTTGTCAAAAAAGAAGTCGAAATGATCGACGGCATGACGCGCGACGAGTATATCAAAGCGAACGACTCGGAAGGAAACGGCGAAGTTAGTTTTGATAAGAGTAAGATCAAGATGGAACAACTTCTTCCGGCAAAATACCTTGACCCGATGAACAGCCCCCTCGAAATTGAAGTTCCTGCGGGCGGAAGTAAAGAAATCGAGATTGTGCTCGAAGACTGACCGCGTTTTTGAGACGGCAGAAAATCATAAGGCTGCGCTTGGCTGTGGATAGCCGAGCGCAGCCCCTTTGCATTTAGGGCGATTAGAAGACGCCGAGTTCGGCGACGCCATTGATTTTACCAAAGCGCCTTTGGAGAATCAAGATTTGCGGCGTCGGCAAAAAAGCCGAGAACAAATTTGCCCTCGGCTCTATTTTTAGGTTATCGGAGTTTCATTATGGTCAGAGCGGCTTGAAATCCGGGTTGCGGTCGAGTTTAAATTCGACTGTTTTCGTCGACTTGTCGACCGTTTGCTGAATCCCCGAGGTTGCGGCGCTGAGATATTTCAGGTCGATCGTGGGGGCAGTTTGGTCTTCATAGGTAACGTCGCCCACCGTCTCGCCCTTTTTCACGACGCCTTCGACGCCGGTGAAGTAGACGTCGTAAGTATCCGGGGGCAAGCCGTCGTTGGCTTTGAGCGAACCCATCGTGAAGGTTCCGTTCGTGATGGTTCCGCGAGACATGAAGTCGCTCGTCGTCGAGATAAAGCAGACCGTACCGGTCTCGACAGGAGCGCTGTCGTCCGAATAGGTGACGGTCCCGGTAATTTTAACGTTGCCCGAGCATCCGACGATTAGCAGAAGCATTGGGAGAATGAGGAGTCGTTTTAAATTTCTCATATTTCTAATTCGACTTTTCTATCAAAGTTAATGTCAAAACTGCGGCGGCGGTCAGCCGCCTTGTGAAAACGAACGAAAACTCCAGGCTTAGAGCGAAGCAGTCCCGCCGTCGCTGACGTGCGCGAAATGACCGAGGGTTTTCCCGGGCGCAGTAACGGAAACCGCGCGAACGGCCCCGTCCCCGAGCAGGAAGTTGCAGACGCCGGCGTGCCAGCTTCCGAAGTAGCGCTGCGGAGCATTGGTATCACGGGGCGTCGCGAGCGGGTATTGTTCGCAGAC
Source organism: Thermoguttaceae bacterium (assembly GCA_028695965.1). GTDB lineage: Bacteria > Planctomycetota > Planctomycetia > Pirellulales > Thermoguttaceae > RUG369. The sequence goes on from JAQVHZ010000011.1 coordinate 2,943, forward strand.
GGCGCGTCCGCAAGCCCAGTCGCGCCCGTTTCCGTTAGTGGCGGCAAGGTAGTTTTGGTCGTGTCTGAAGGCGACAGTTTCCGTTCCTAGAATGCCGATCGGCATATGCTTTTCCCCAAAGATGAACTGGTTGCTCGTGCCGTCCACCCAGTAAGACATGGGGTCGTGGGGCGCCCAAGATCGTTCGTCGCCTGGCGTTGAAACGATAGCGCGTCGGAACGGGCTCTTATTGCCGGGGTTCATGGCATAAGCTCCGCCATTGTCGCCGCTTCCGACCCACTGGAGGTTAGTGCAGTCAGGCTGTTGATAGGTCGTGTAAATAACGATTCCATAGTCGGCGAAGGGACCGTACGAGACGATCGATTGGCAGCCGCTGATGGTCGTGCCCGTGCTGAGTTCAACGTCCGTGAGCGGGGCTCCGGCAACGCCGGCGCGTCGAGACGGGCATTTGACATACGTCACGCTGCTAAGCTGCCTGCGCAGGGCGTCCGTCATGTATTCGGTATTGCGCCAGAACGTGTCGCCGGGTTCGGAAGGGGAACGGCAGAGGTCTTGACCAAACCCTGAGGACGGATCGTTTCCACCGCGCCAGTTGTCAATGACGTCGTAAAGCGCTTGCTGTTCCATGTAGGGCCAGAGCAGCAGGAGAGTAGTCGCGTGGCCGAAGTGGATATCCATGGGCGGCAACTTGCCGGTCGCCGATTCGAAGTTATGAACGGCAAGACCGATTTGTTTCATGTGGTTGGTGCATTGCATACGCCGCGCAGCCTCGCGAGCGGCTTAGACGGCGGGCAGCAGAAGACCGATTAAGATACCGATGATCGCGATAACGACCAACAGTTCGACGAGGGTAAATCCGCGACGATTTGGCGTAGTATTCATTAGTTGTCCCTTAAAAAATGCTAAAACAACAGTTGCTCGCCTGCTTTATTTCTTATCATAGAGCAGACATGCGTTATATATTTGCGTGTCGCGCGTTACGCGAACCGCTGATTTGTCAAAAGTTGCAACACTAGACGGTCTTGACGATCTCGTCTAGATAATCCTGAACGTTGATAGAACGCTCTGTCTTCGGGACGTAAAAGCAGAATTTCCATTTCGGAAACGCTTGCTTGTTCATCCAAATCGGCGCCGGGAAGTTCAACGAGGGCAAAAGGCGGGATCTGCCCGGAAGTAGTCGAGACTTCCAGGAGTATTTCGGAGTACTCGCTTGTCAATAACAATTGAGATTTTAAAAACAGCCATGCATGATAGCTGACTTCTGCGATTTATCGTATCAAAAATAAACGGCGGCGTCAAGTAAAATCGCACAGTATCAAATAATTTTTTAAATTGTGAGAAAATTTTGGTCAGTATTATCGATTTGTTTTAGGAGCTGCGAATGGCGGGAGGTTTCAGCGGCATTATCTATAACGCAATCTATCCTACATTTCGATGAAATTGTCTCGTGCAGAAACGAAGACTGTTTTTGTTTTTGCTTGAAAATTTTTTGTTCTTTTCAGGAGCTAATTGTGGTCGGCGATTAGAGAACGGACCTGTTCAGCTGTTTCACATTGATTGGCGTGTCTTGCCTGTCATTAGGATAGAGGAAGGGGGTTTTAAGTTCAGCGTTTCTTCCATTACGCTTTTCTTCGTATTCCCAGGACCATAAACCGAATAAGAGGGATCCTCTTGACGATCTCATAGACGATAAAGGTCATTATAAGTTCAACGACTAGGGCAATTATATAATTGCAAAGCGCTGGAAAATCAAAATGAAAATGCAGAATATAGCATATTATAAGGAGAACGGGGTAATGCAAAACATATATTCCAAAGCTTGACTTTGTCATATACCGAGTGAAGGCGGTTTCGTTATTGAAATATTTCTTGTAACATCCCATAATTGCGAGGACGGCTATCCATAGATAGAGATTAGTCGTCATGCTTTCCAGGCAGTCAGAGGACGCGTAGTTGCCGCCGCCATAACGGAAAGCGTAAAGAACAGCGCCGAATATGGCAAGGCACAGCATAGGAAGACAAACTTTTTCTAGCGTTTCCTGCACGTTTTCATGTGAAAAAAGATAGTAGCCAATAAGGAACGACGTAAAATAAATTCCGAAGCGGCACATGGTCAAAACGGGCATATTCAGGACTTGAGCAGATCCGAAAATCAAAAGAAAAAGGAGCAAGATTACCGGCAAATTTGCCTTTCCGCACAGCGCCCATATTTTATCATTTTTATCCGCTTTTCTGAGCAGGACGAGTATGCATGAAAAGAGAAACAACACTTGGATGAACCAAAGAGGGCCAATGCCGGTTAAGACAGAGAACGGATAAACCAAAGGCTTAGGTATGTGCGCAAGACCGCCGCTGATTTTGAGGTTTAAATATCCCGTTATCCAGTGAACAACAAACAAGCCCAAGGTCGAAGGGATCAGCAGTTTAACGGCTCTTTCTTTTATAAACTGCCTGGAAGTCCGCTTTTGCAAGGAATACCTTGCGCTTATGCCCGCAACAATAAACAAGAGCACCATAGACCACGGATTAGCAACAGCCGCCGCCGTGTCAAACGCTGGAATATTCTTTGCGTCAGGAATGCCGCCCGGGACGCCGACCCCGTTGAATATGTAGAAAACGTGGAAAATCAGCACGAGGATAACGACCGTCCAACGGATATTGTCGAGATAGTGTTTCCTCAATTTTCTTCATCCCTTTCTTTCTCTGCGTCAGTTTCAAAAACAGCTGAAGCAATTTGAGCAAACATACTTTTAGGAGGAATTGCCAGCCCTCTTTTTATGTCCCCTAAGATTATTAATGTGTCGCCCGGCTTGATATCGAAGACGTCGCGAGCCTGCTTAGGGACGACTATCTGCCCCTTTTCCCCGACCGTAACCGTCCACGCATACTTTCCTTTTGGTTTTTTCATAATCCTTCTCCAAGTGCAATAAGTATGATTTGTATAACTAATCATACTTATTATATCGCCAAAGTCAACAGGCTTTGTTGATATTCCTGTAGGATTTTTTAAAAAAGATCCGTACGAAGAAGTCCTTAAGGTCAAACGACCCCTTTGGTAACGGTATTAGAGACGAGGAGCCTGCGGTTCTGGATAAAGAGATAGCAGAACTTTTCAGAAATGTAAGAAAGGACGCCGTCGGGTAACGTCCAAGTTCTGTTGCGCGTTTTTAGAGAATCAAGATTTGCTGCGTCTGTAAATAGAGCCGAGAACAAATTTGCCCTCGGCTCTATTTTTAGGTTATTGGAGTTTCATCGCGCTCAGAGCGGCTTGAAATCCGGGTTGCGGTCGAGTTTGAATTCGACTGTTTTCGTCGACTTGTCGACCGTTTGCTGAATCCCCGAGGTTGCGGCGCTGAGATATTTCAGGTCGATCGTAGGCGCTGTTTGGTCTTCATAGGTAACGTCGCCCACCGTTTCGCCCTTTTTCACGACGCCTTCGACGCCGGTGAAGTAGACGTCGTAAGTATCCGGGGGCAAGCCGTCGTCAGCTTTGAGCGAACCCATCGTGAAGGTTCCGTTCGTGATGGTTCCGCGGGACATGAAGTCGCTGGTCGTCGAGATGAAGCAGACCGTGCCGGTCTCGACGGGCGCGCCGTCGTCCGAATAGGAGACGGTCCCGGTAATTTTAACGTTGCCCGAGCAGCCGACGATTAGCAGAAGCGCAGGGAGAATGAGGAGTCGTCTTAAATTTCTCATATTTCTAATTCGACTTTTCTATCAAAGTTAATGTCAAGTTGCGGCGGCGGTCAGCCGCCTTGTGGAAACGAACGAAATTCTAGGCTTAGAGGGAAGTAGTTCCGCCGTCGCTGACGTGCGCGAAGCGCCCAAGGGTTGCGCCTGGCGCGGTAACGGAAACCGAGCGAACGGAGCCGTCGCCGAGCAGGAAGTTGCAGACGCCGGCGTGCCAGCTTCCGAAGTAACGCTGCGGGGTATTGACGTCGCGCGGCATCGCAAGCGGATATTGTTCGCAGACGGTTCGTCCGCAAGCCCAGTCTCGTCCGTTTCCGCCGGTCCAGGCAAGGTAGTTTTGGTCGTGACGGAAGGCGACAGTCTCTGTTCCCATAATGTCGATTGGAATATGCTTTTCGCCGAAGATGAATTGGTTGCTCGTGCCGTCAACCCAGTAGGACATAGGGTCGCGCGGGGTCCATGATCGTTCGTCGCCAGCGGTCGTAACGATGGCGCGTCGGAACGGGCTCTTGTTGCCGGGGTTCATGGCATAAGTTCCGCCATTGTCGCCGCTTCCGACCCATTGGAAGTTCGTGCAGTCGGGCGCCTGGTAAGTGGTGTAAAGGACCTGAGCATAGTCGGCGAAAGGACCGTAAGAGACGATCGATTGACAGCCCTGGATGGTGGTGTTCGTGTCGAGCGCGGTGTTCGTGAGCGGGGCGCCCGCGATTCCAGCGCGTCGAGACGGGCATTTAACGAACGGCACGCTGCTGAGCTCTCTGCGCAGGGCGTCCGTCATGTATTCGGTGTTGAGCCAGAACGTGTCGCCCGCTCCAGAACTGGAACGGCAGAGGTCTTGACCGAACCCTGACGTGGGATCGTTTCCGCCGCGCCAGCCTTCAATCACTTCGTAGAGCGCTTGTTGTTCCATGTAAGGCCAGAGCAAGACGAGAATGCCCGCGTGCCCAAAGTGGATATCCATGGGCGGCAACTTGCCGGTCGCCGACTCAAAATTATGAACGGCAAGTCCGATTTGCTTCATGTGGTTCGTGCATTGCATACGCCGCGCCGCTTCGCGAGCGGCCTGGACGGCAGGCAGCAGGAGACCGATTAAGATACCGATGATCGCGATGACGACCAACAGTTCGACGAGGGTAAATCCGCGACGATTTGGTGTAGTTTTCATTGTAGTTCCTCGTGACAAAATATTAAAACAACGGGTCCTGCCTGTTTTGTTGTACTCAAGCAGGCATACGACATACGCTCGCGCGCCCGCGCTCTTGCGCGAACGGCGTATTTATCAACAGATGGAACTATCAACAGATGCAATAGCTAGCCGGCTATGTCAATTCCGCTTAGCTAATAGTTAGAGCGTTCGCAGAACGCTCCATGTTCAGGGCGGCAAAGCAAGATTCCATTTTAGAAACGCTTGCGTATTCATAGAGTGTAAAGCGTTTATTTTTCTCCCTGACGTTGCGGACGTTCCATAGATTAACTAGGAGCGCTCGCTCGTGATTTACGTTTGAAATAATGTTATGAAACAGCTGCGCAGGGCGCCTGCCTGATTCTTTATCGTAACAAAAAGAAAAGCGGCGTCAAGTAAAGTTTCACGGAGTCAAAAAAATTGCGCATAAAAATCTTGATTGGCGTTATTGATTTTGTTTTAAGGAGTTGCGAATGACGAATTATTTCGGAGTCCTTAGCGTTAATGCAGCGACGCCTTGGCGCTAGCTGCGTTTTCTACGGAACAACATGAACGGGAACAATGACAATAATCTTTGCAAGCGTCTTGTCGTTGGTGACGCTCATTGCTGAGCTGAGGCGTATAAAACGAAGAAAGCCGGACCAATGCGATCCGCCTTTCTTTCTCGTCAGTATGCGAAACGGTTGGGAGAATTACATGACCGCCTGCATATCGCGCAGGAGGCGCGCGAATTCCATATTGAGCTTTTCGTCTTCACGCAGGACGAGTCGGTACGCTTTTTCAACGGCGGCGGCAGTCAAGCAATCGTTTCCGGCGTCGGCGGAATGTTGGTTTTCCAAGTGCGCGCACGCTCGTTCATAGAGACACTCGGTGAGCGCGTGGAAATTATCGTTGACCCAATGTTCGACGAGAAACTTGCGCTCGGCGCAACCGCATTCGCTTCCGCACCGGCAATGCTCGTGTTGCCGCTCGCTTTCAGAATGTTCGCATCCGCATCCTTCGCACTCGTGTTCTTCATCTAATTCCTTGAGGGTCGCGATCAGGTCGTCGGCGATTTTCATCTGTAAGTCGATCGCTTTTGTCAGATCGGCGATCGTCTTGTCGGGGTCGACATGTCCTTTTCGCAGCTGGGCGCAGCGTTGGTACGCCGTAGCGAGCCATTCGAGCAAGGGCAACTCGTTTGAGTCGCTAAATTTCTCAAAGGATTCGACGACATAATCGTAGAGGGCGAGCGCTTCTTTTGGCATTTCCGCCTGCATGAGAAGATCGGCGCGCTTCATCGTAGCTTCGAAGAGTTCGACGATCGCGTCAGTTTGTCCGAAGGCAACGACGGATTCGTAAGCGCCGCACGCTTCCGAGAGCGCGTTGATAGCGTCGACAAGGTCCTCGCGGGAGCGTTGCGGGGACGTCTCGACATACGAGACGAGCGATTCGGCAAGGTCGCGTTTGTAATCGGTGTGTCCCGCGTTGACGAGCGCCCTAAAGACGTCGACGGCGCGGCCGGACGCTTCTCTGGCTTCCGCCGCTTCTGAGCTGTCGACGTCGCCTTCTTCGAGGGTCGAGCGGATGAAATCGGACTTAACCGTGAGGGCTTTGGCGAGATAATAGAGGACGTTGTCTTTTATCGTCGGTTCCGTTTCGGCAAGCTGTTCAAAATCTCCAATCACCTCGTCAAGCATATTGAACGAGTCAGAATGCACGCCATTTTCGAACGCGAGCGCCGCGCGGTTCAATTTGATCCCGAGAAGGTCGAGCTTTGCGTCTTTATCCCCAAAGGCGACGAGTTTCTCGTTTGCTTGCGCGGCGAGCTCGTATTCGTAATCGGCGTCGTCGAGTCTGTCGCAATCGTTGAGCAGAATGCCATAATTGAGGCACGCCGCAGCGATCACTTTAAGGATTTCGACCGATTCGCCATAAGCGTCGATGTATTCGTCGATTATATCGAACGCGGCGGCGTAGTCTTCGAACGCGTCGGCGTCTTCGCCTTCTTCTTGCTGTCTTGCGGCGCGCGACAGATACGCCCTGATGAGTTCGTCCTGAAGCTCCTGGATGTTTTCGGGGTCCTGCTCGATCAGGTCGACGAGTTCTTCGATTCTCCTGTCAGTTTCTTCGACCATTTCGTTATATTCACGCAGTTCCTCGCTGGTGAAATTGAAGTCCGATTCGTAGTCGATGTAGTCGCCGTAATCGTCGTCGTCTTCTTCATCTTCATCATCATTTTCATCATCATCTTCTTCGTCTTCGTCGTTATGGTTGTGTTCGCAGCGTCCGCATCCGCAATGGGTCATGAGCAGCGCGCCTGCTGCGACGGAGAGTTGAAGAAGCACGGGCGACGTCAGCGCGTCGGCGAGTGTTTGTAGTATATAGGTCATTTTATTGTGTTGTTTTCTTATAGTGTAAAAGCGCGATCTCGACGCGCGCGCGACGAAATGTTCCGCTAGTTTGCTTGCGTAATCATATCACGCCGAGGCGCGCGCGACAAGAGCCCGACCGTTATTCTCCGTGAGAATTGCCGATATTTTTGGCCAATTTTCCCTAAAAAAGCGAGCCTTTTCAGAAGCGAAAGGTTTTAAGCGTTTCGACTAAACAGCCGCTTTTCTCGATGAAAACCGACTGTTAAGAGACCGCGTTGCCAAGCCGCAATTTGTTTCCTGTTTGCGACATCGCCCCTTTGGGGCGGTTGGCGATTTAAAAAAATACCGTATAATCCTAGACGTCGAGAAACCAGAATCAAGAAGAGAACTTTTTTGGTCGATTCAGATAAGAATCACTGATCGACGTTTTAAGACGCAACAACGCTAAGCCTTGCTAATCGGCGGAATTGATAAGGACCGCCGAGTCAGTATGGCTTCATAATATATAAGCGGTTCGTGCAGAGCGCTCGGACGCGTAATAAAGATGGCTTCGCCCGTTTTCCTAAGAGTAATCGGGCGCAGTAATTTGCGGTTTTTATTTTTCAAAGGGTCTACTTATGAACACTACCTCAAATCGTCGTGGTTTTACCCTCGTCGAACTCTTGGTCGTTATTGCGATCATCGGTATTTTGATCGGCCTTTTGCTTCCCGCCGTTCAAGCGGCTCGTGAAGCGGCTCGTCGTATGCAATGCACGAACAACTTGAAGCAATGGGGCTTGGCGACGCACACCTACTGCGACGCGAACAAGCAGACGTTCCCGCCCGGCGCCGCGAACGACTCTTCTGCGGGCTTAGTCGGTATGGACAAGCGCTGCACGTGGCTTCCTCGTATGTATGCGTTCATCGAACAACAAGCGCTGGCGAATCAATACGATTTCAGTCTCCACTTCTATCAGTATCCGAACAACCAAGAAGGCAACTCGAACCGGAATCCCATGGCGGTTGAAAGCGCCAAGTTCGATATGCTCTATTGCCCGAGCGACAAACCGGGCAACGAAATCGGACCGAGCCAGACGTACGGCCGCTCGCGTTGCAACTACGTCGGCTGCCACGGCTATCACGCGTACACGCACGGCAACGCCGTTCAATCGCAACATACGCACCTCTATACGACGTTCGAAGGTTCGATCTTTGGGTTGAGCAAAGTCAACACGATGTCAAACGTTACGGACGGTCTTTCGAACACGCTGATGTATTCGGAGCTCTTGCTCGTCGACAGCATCGTTGACGCCGACAAGCGCGGGGACGTCTACAACGACGAATGCATGGGCTCAATGTTTGCGACGCTTCTCACGCCGAACTCCACGTCCCCTGACGTCATGGCCGCCGGTATGTGCCCCGACATTACCCAATCGGCAGGTTCGACGAACAAGCGTCGTCCTTGCGTCGAAGTCGCCGCTACTGAATACTATGCGGCACGCAGCAACCACAGCGGCGGCGTCAACGCGGCGATGGGCGACGGTTCCGTGCGCTTCTTCTCCGACACGGTCGCCGCAGACGTCTGGAGGGCGCTCGGTTCGACCTTTGGCGGCGAAACGGTCGCTACCCCGTGATTTTAATCGGACGGCTTTGATTGTTTGCATAACGAACGGCGGCGAAGCGGCTCCTTTTGACGCTTTGCCGTCTTGATTTAAAGGTATAGATAATGAAGAACAAATATTTTATCCTAGCGTTGGCGCTCTGTCTCTGCGCGACCCTTACGCTTGGCTGTAACAAAGGGCCCAAAAAAGTTCTCGTAACCGGTACGGTAACTGTCGCGGGCGAAAAAGTCGAAACCGGCGCGGTTACGTTAATCGACGTCGATACTGGCATAAACGACGGCGCTCGGATTATCAACGGAGAGTTCGAGTGTGAAACGACGACCGGCACAAAGAAGGTAACCTGCCTTGGCTCTAAGGTTGTCGGCGAGGCGCCTGCGGATCCTCTTTATCCTGACAGAATGGCGAACGTATATGAAGATTTCCCCTCTCAGGTCTTTACCGAAGAAATTACGGTTACGGTGAAGAAGAAGGGCGACGTCTTAGAGATTAAATATTCCGGCGAAGGCAAGCAATGATTTTGCGTCTGAGTTTTCGCGCGCAGGGAGGACAACCGGCTGAATAGTTCGTTTAGCTGGCGATCTAAGGCATTGCGAGCAAAGCTTTTGCTATAAAAAAGCGTTTGGCGGCGTTTTGCGTTCCAGACGCTTTTTTGCGTTCTTTAGACGGCTTGCCAATTTTGCCCGTCCTTGAAAATTTTTCGCGGCGATATATGATTAACCAAATTGTTCGTTTAGTTTTTGGCTCGACGCCGCTAAAGAAGAGAACAGCACGATAACACTTGTAAAATATAGGCGCGTTAATATGCTTCGAGTTTTTAATACGTTGTCCCGTACGAAAGAGGAATTCCAGCCGGTAACGCCGGGTAAAGTCGGCATATATCTTTGCGGACCGACCGTTTATAAACCGTGTCATATTGGTCATATGGTCGGGCCGGTTATTTTCGACTCGATCAAGCGCTACCTCGCCTATTCCGGATACGAAACGAAGTGGGTCGTCAATATTACGGACGTCGACGACAAATTGATCGCGGAAGCGAACAAGCGCGGCGTCCCGATGGACGCCGTCGCTGAGGAAATGACCGAAGATTACAAGAGCAATCTTGCCGCGATGGGCGTCGACACAGTCGACGATTTCCCGAAAGCGACCGACTACATCGACGAAATCATCGAGTTCACTTCCGACTTAATCGACAAAGGATTCGCCTACGAGTCCGAAGGAGACGTCTACTTTGAGGTCGCAAAATTCTCCGAGTACGGCAAGTTGAGCAACCGAACGCTCGACCAGATGAGCGGCGAAGGGGGCGGCATGGCGGACCGCAAGCATTCGCAGTTCGACTTTGCGCTCTGGAAATCGGCTAAGCCGGGCGAGCCGTCTTGGGATTCTCCCTGGGGCAAGGGGCGGCCGGGCTGGCATATCGAATGCAGCGTGATGAGCAACAGCCTCTTAGGCGAAACGTTCGACATTCACGGGGGCGGGCTTGACCTCCAATTCCCGCACCACGAAAATGAAATTGCGCAGAGCGAGGCGCGCAACGGCAAACCGATGGCGAAGTACTGGATGCATAACGGTTTGATGCAGGCGTCGCGCGAAGTCGGCAAAGTTGGCGGCCGTAAGACGCGCGACGCGGAACCAGAAGCTAAGGCGGGCGACTTGGCGTCTCAAGAGGCGGGCAAGATCAGCAAGTCGAAGGGCTCTTCTGCGTTTAGCGAACTTCTCAAGAAGTTCCAGCCGGAAAACATTCGCTTCTTCCTGCTTTCGAGCCACTATCGCCGCCCGATCGACTACAGCGAAGAACGCTTGCAAGAAGTCGGGAAGGGGCTGGAGGGATTCTATCGTTACTTTGACCGTTTCGAAGAAGTAACGGGCGAATCGTTCTACGCGCTCGACGCGCCTAAGACCCGCGCCGAAGGAGACGAGTTCGAAAAGAACACTGCTCTTGAAGGCGAGTTCGGCGAGCGCGTCAAGGAGTTCCGCGCGAAATTCCTCGAAGTAATGGACGACGACTTCAATACTGCCGGAGTTGTCGCGGTCCTCTTCGATTTCGCGCGCGCGCTGAACAAGTTCATCGAGTCGAACAAGTTAGAAACCGCGCCCGACGCAGAAACTGCCGACGCGCGCCAAGCGCTCGTCGCGGCGACGACAATCTTCCGCGAAATTGCGTCGACGCTCGGGCTCTTCCGCGAGCCGATTCGAGAAGAATCCGCGCAAAACGACGAGCTTCTCGACCGGCTCATGAACGTGCTGATTGGGCTTCGCAGCGACGCAAAGAAAAACAAGGACTTTGCAACCGCCGACGCAATCCGCAATCGCCTCAAGGAAATTGGAATCGCGCTCGAAGACCGTCCGGGCGGCGTTTGCGTTTGGACCAAAGAATGACGGGCGTCCTCGCTTTTAACGAACGGCCTTAAAGAAAATGACGTGGCTAGGAATACACGGAGTCGACGAGCTCGCGCTCCAATTTGCTCGCGCGAACCGCCGCCAGCGGCTCGGCGGAAGCTTTCTTTTCTTCGGACCGGCAGGCGTCGGCAAGCGAACCTTTGCGTTCGCTTTGGCGAAGACCCTTCTTTGTCGGCGTCATTTTCAGAAGTCGGATTCGGAGCCGCGCGAGCGTTCAGAGGGGGTAGAGGCGGACGCGCCGTTCGACCCCGTCGCGGAACTCGAGTGGTTCCAGCCTTGCGGAGAGTGCGACTCCTGCAAGCAGTTCGAGTGGCGCGCCGACTTGCCGAAAACGATTCCGACGCATCCCGATTTTCATTATGTCTGCAAGCCCGACGACAAATCGCTGTTGCCTTTGGAATTGCTCGTCGGCGATAAAGAGTCGCGTATGCGGTCGGGCCTGTGTTTCGAACTCAATCAGACGGCGTTTATGGGCGGCAGAAAAATCGCGATTATCGACGACGCCGACTATTTTAACCTCGAGGGCGCCAACGCGCTCCTCAAGACGCTCGAAGAACCGCCCCCAAATTCGCTGATCGTCTTGATAGGAACGAGCGCCGCGAAACAGCTGCCGACGGTTCGGTCCCGTTGCCAGCTGTTCCGATTCAACGCGCTGACGAACGACGCGCTGGCGAGTATTCTGCTCAGTCAAGGAAAAGTCGACTCGCCTGAGGAAGCGGACGCTATCGCGCGAAATTCAGAAGGGTCTCTTGAAGAGGCGGAAAAAGCGCTCGACGCCAATTTCTCCGAGTTTCAAAACGCCCTTTTTACGGAGCTCGCGCGCAATCCGATCGCGGGCGTCGACTTTGCGGTCCAACTCTGCGAATTTGTCGACGCCGCGGGGAAAGAGGCAGTGTTGCGCCGACGCCGTCTGCAGAATATATTCAGGGCGTCGATCACGTTTTTCCGCGAAACATTTTTAGCGCTTGAATCGCCGTCGGACGTCCGCTCGAGCAAATACGCTTCTTACGTCAAAAAGATTGTGGAAAACGGTCGGTTCACGCCCGAGGAAGCGCTCGAATGCGTCGACCTTACGCTCGACGCAATGGAAAAAGTCGATCGAAATGTGAATTTGCCCTATGTTGTCGAGGCGTGGGCGTATAGTCTTTCGGCGATCTCTCGATAGAGACCATGGCGCGAGCTGTGAGAAACTCGGCTGATTGAGGCGCGTCGGAACCGCGCCTAAGCGAAAGAAATAAAAAAGTTTTTGAACGAAAAACAAGAGAAAATGACGACGATCCCCCTTGCGGAAAATCTCAAGGGGGTTATACTTCTTCCGTCGATTGTTCAAACGGCCAATTGACGAATAGCTCGAGCGCTGGAAAACGCCGCGTTGAGCGCTGAACCTAGGGAGAGTATTTTTTTAAATCCTCTTGACGAACCTAAAAACGGCGCTAAAATCGGCGAAAGTCGCGCTTGCCAAAAGCTAAAAGGCTAGCGTAGCTCAATCGGCAGAGCAGTTGATTTGTAATCAACAGGTTCGGGGTTCGATTCCCCGCGCTAGCTCTACGCAAGAGGGTGGCTGCAACAACGGGTCGGCGTCTATTAAAGCGTCAGCTTTACTGGGGGTTTTCCCGAGTGGTCAAAGGGAGCAGACTGTAAATCTGTTAGCATTGCTTTCGGAGGTTCGAATCCTTCAACCCCCACTCGCCGATTGCGTAACTTGTAAATGATAACCCTGATTTTGGCGTCATTTTTTTGACGTTGGAACTTTTGACAATATTGGGGGTTTTCCCGAGTGGTCAAAGGGAGCAGACTGTAAATCTGTTAGCATTGCTTTCGGAGGTTCGAATCCTTCAACCCCCACTCGATTCTCGAAAGAGAAACGCCAGTTAGCTGTCGTTCAACTGGCAATTGCGGAGAAGCCGGAAGGCGAAAAACGCAGAAGCGCATAGCGCGGGTGTAGCTCAACGGTAGAGCGACAGCCTTCCAAGCTGACGACGAGGGTTCGACTCCCTTCACCCGCTTTACGATCTGTCGAATTGTTTCGACGGACGGCGTTAATCGTCGGAGGAATTTGGGGCTTCGCTCCACCCGGCGATTCAGGCGCCCCAATCAGGTCCTATGGCGCACCCGTAGCTCAGTCGGCAGAGCGCGTCCTTGGTAAGGACGAGGTCATGAGTTCGAATCTCATCGGGTGCTTTTTTTCGAGGCCCTGAGAGGGGAGTTATCGCTTTATTGTACCTTGAATGCCCCGTTCCTATTGTAGGGAGATTATTAAATGGCGAAGGAAACTTTCGTTCGTAACAAACCGCACGTCAACGTCGGTACCATTGGACACATCGACCACGGCAAAACGACTCTTACCAGCGCGATTTTGGCTGTTCAAGCCGTCAAGAGTCTCGCTAAAGTTAAGTCCTACGCTGAAATCGCTAAGGGCGGTACGGTTCGCGACGCGACTAAAACGGTTACCATTGCCGCCGCGCACGTTGAATACGAAACCGAAAAACGCCACTATGCGCACATCGACTGCCCCGGACACGCCGACTTCATCAAAAACATGATCACCGGCGCGGCGCAAATGGACGGCGCGATTCTCGTCGTCTCCGCCGTTGACGGTCCGATGCCGCAAACTGCTGAACACGTTCTTTTGGCTCGTCAGGTTAACGTTCCGAAGCTCGTCGTCTTCATGAACAAGTGCGACCTCGTCGAAGACGAAGAACTCCTCGAATTGGTTGAACTCGAAATCCGCGAACTTCTCACGAAGTACGATTTCGACGGCGACAATGTCACGGTCATCCGGGGCGCCGCTCTTGCCGCGCAGCAAAATCCGACCGATCCAGCCGCCGCCAAGTGCATCGACGAACTCATGGACGCGATCGACAACGACATTCCGGAACCTGTCCGCGAAGTCGACAAGCCGTTCCTGTTGGCTGTTGAAGACGTCTTCTCGATCGAAGGCCGCGGTACTGTCGCCACCGGTCGTATCGAGCGCGGCGTCGTCAAAGTTTCTGACGAAGTCGAAATCGTCGGTCTTGGCGAATCTCGCAAAACCGTCTGCACCGGCGTTGAAATGTTCAAGAAGAGCATGGAATGCGGCGAAGCCGGCGACAACGTCGGCCTTCTTCTCCGCGGTATCAAGCGCGAAGATATCCAACGCGGTCAGTGCATCTGCAAGCCCGGTTCCGTTGCCCCGCATATGGAATTCGAAGCTGACGTCTATGTCCTGAGCAAGGAAGAAGGCGGCCGCAGCACCCCGTTCGTGTCTGGCTACCGTCCGCAATTCTACTTCCGCACGACCGACGTTACCGGCTCGGTCAACTTGCCCGAAGACGTCCAAATGTGCATGCCCGGCGACCACGTCAAGATGACCGTCGACCTCATCGCTCCGATCGCGATGGAGCAAAACGTTCGTTTCGCTATCCGCGAAGGCGGCAGAACGGTCGGTTCTGGCGTCGTTACGAAGATCATTAAGTAGTATCTGCACACAAAGCGAGCGCGGCGATTCACGCATCCGCCGCGCGCTGCTGATCGACGAACAGCCGTTTGGCGCGTTCGTCAACTAGGGGAGTCGTCCAATTGGTAGGGCACCGGTCTCCAAAACCGGCTGTTGGGAGTTCGAGTCTCTTCTCCCCTGCTTTTAACTCTGAGAAAGGCGCTCGTCGAGGTAATCGAGAGCGCCTTTTTTGAACGACGCACAACCAGGCGAAACGCACAATCAACAAGGCAGGCGCCTCGTTCGTGAGTCGATTACCTATCCATCGTAGGGACTGTAGCTATGAAATTTCTCAAAGTTCTTCTTTCGACGAACCTTTATAAGAGTTCGCAAGGACGTATTGTTCGCCGAAGCACCTTTGTCGGCTTGACGCTTGTTTTTCTCCTTGGCTCTTATAATTTGTTCGACGGGTCTGGACCTTGGAGTTCGTTCTCGAACATTGCCGCAATTCTGGTCGCCGCGCTTGGAACCTGGTTCTCCTTCCGTATGGTCAACTACCCGACGTTCGCCGACTTCCTCGTTTCCGTAGAAGCGGAAATGAACAAAGTCTCCTGGCCTTCGAAGAAAGAACTTTTGGCGAACACTAAGGTCGTTTTGATCTTTATGCTCCTGTTCACGATCCTTATCTATGTATACGACGTCATTTTCGCAGGGGTCTTCAGTTTTTTAAAGATATAAAGCGTTCGTCGTGGTTTGAACGCAAGAAGAAAATTGCGTCGACTCCTACCCTTGACGAATGGTATTTTAATGGTAACATTGGTCGAAATTTACGTGAAAGCGTTTCGGCGCGACGGTCCCTCGAGTCTGAACGTTGCGAATAATTTCGACGCAGACATTCAAGGACGACGCCATGGCCGACTACGTTGACAAAGCAGAAAACGTTGACAAAAAAGACAACGTTGAACAAACCGACGCCCGAGCGGAAACAGCAGCGGAAACAGAAGCTCAATGGTACATCCTCAAAGTTCAAGTGAATCGCGAGGAACGGGTTCAACGCGAGCTCAAAGACCGCGTCAAAATTGCCGGATTAGAAAAATACATTGAACAGGTCCTTGTTCCTGTTGAGCGTTATATCGTTCCCGCAAGGAACGCCAAGAAAGAGCATATTACAAAGACGCGCAAGCTTTATCCAGGTTACATCATTGTGAAGATGGTCCTGAACGACGACACCTGGTTCCTCATGCGCGAAACTCCTGGCGTAGGCGACTTTACAGGTTCCTACGGCAAACCCCTCCCGATGACGGCTGAAGACGTTGAACGGATGCTGAAAACGGAGGACGAGGCTTCCGAACAGCCTAAATTGGAAATACCGTATGCCGTCGGCGATCGCGTCAAGATCAAAGACGGAACGTTTAAAGATACTGAGGGAATCGTCTCCTTGATCGAGGCGGACGGCAATGTTACCGTCGACATCGTTTTCCTCGGGAGAAACACATCTGTCGCTTTCGAATATTGGCAGGTGGAAAAAGTAGAAGTCAGCCAGTTCTGAAAAACGCAAGTTTTTCTATTCCTGGGTCAAAGCGCCAAATATCGACGTCGATATAGTCGGCTTGGGAAGAAAAGGACGGTTGACGCACAATTAAAGGATTTTAACAATGGCTAAGCAACTGCAAGCAATCGTGAAGTTCCATGCCACGGGCGGTCAAGCGACGGCGGCTCCGCCGGTCGGTACCGCGCTCGGTAAGTATGGACTTAACCTTGGTCAATTTGTCAAGGAATTTAACGATCGCACGAAGGTCTCGATGGGAATGCGTATTCCCGTCGTTGTCCGCGTCTATGCTGATCGTACGTTCGAATTAGAAACTAAGAGCCCTCACTCCGTCGACTTGATTAAGCAAGCCGCCGGAATCGATAAGGGTTCGTCCCGTGTTCCGAAGGAAAAGGTCGGAACGGTTACCGTCGCTAACCTCCAAGAAATTGTCAAGACGAAACAAAAGGACTTGAACGCTCGCGAATTGGAACGCGCCGTCCATATCCTCGCCGGAACAGCCCGTAGCATGGGCGTTGAGGTCGTCGACTAACCGCGTCGTTCGTTCGTCGATTCGAGAACGCGATCAAGACTACGCAGATCGCTGGCGCAAACTCTTCTCGAATAGAACGAGACTGGCTCTTGCCGTAAGGTCGGCAGGTTGACAATTGAGAATAAAAACACTTGAAAAGAATAAGACGATATAATGGGTAAAGTTTCTAAGCGCATGAAGGCTATGGAAGCCAAGCTTCCTAAGGGCAAAACTGCTATGCCATTGGCTGACGCGGTTTCCTTGCTGAAAGAATTCAACACGACGAAATTTGATCAAACGGTCGAAATTTCGATGCGTTTGGGCGTCGATCCTAAGCAATCGGATCAGATTGTCCGCGGTTCTGTTGTTCTTCCAAATGGTATTGGTAAGACGCTCCGCGTCTTGGTCTTCGCCAAAGACGATAAAGCTGAAGAAGCTACGGCGGCAGGCGCTGATTATGTTGGCGGCGCCGAATTGGCTGAAAAGATTAAGGGCGGTTGGTTTGACTTTGACGTCTGTATCGCGTGCCCGGATATGATGGGCGTCGTCGGTTCGCTCGGTCGCGTCCTTGGACCTCGCGGCTTGATGCCGTCTCCTAAGGCGGGCACCGTTACGATGGACGTCGAGAAGACGGTCAAAGAATACAAGGCTGGTAAAGTTGAATTCCGCAACGACAAGGGCGGCGTCGTCCACGGCGTCGTTGGCAAGCTCAGCTTTGAGGCTGATAAACTCGTTGAAAACATCACCACGTTTATTAGCTATGTCAACACCTTGAAGCCGGCGTCCGTGAAGGGCGTTTACGTTAAATCGATCGCGATTTCCGCCACGATGAGCCCTGGCGTCCGCGTTTTGCCCCAATGATTTCGGGCAACGGTCGATTATCTAGTCAAGAACCGCCCTTTAATCGAAGCAACTAACAATGAGTAAATTTGTAAAAAATATTATTACCGAAGATCTGAAAAGACGCCTTGACGGCGTTGACAACGCTCTTCTCGTCAATGTTGTCGGTATGAAAGTGAACGACAGCAATAGCCTTCGCGCCACGCTCGCCGAAAAGGGCGTCAAGGTTATGGTCGTTAAGAACAGCTTGGCCGCTCGCGCTTTTGCGGACGATCCCTTGGGTCCTGCGTTCGACGGTCTTACCGGGAACGCGGCGGTCTGCTGGGGCGCGTCCGACATTGTCGCGCTTGCCAAAGAGGTCGTCAATGTTACTAAGGACAAGCGTTTCGCCAAGTTCAGCATTCTTGGCGGCGTTATGGACGGCGAATCTTTTGCCGCGCCTCAGGCTGTTGAAATCAGCAAGTGGCCTACTCGCGAAGAACAAATTGCGATTCTTCTCGGTCAGATCACCGGCGTCGGTTCGAAACTGTCCTCTCAACTCATTGCCTGCAGCTCGAATCTCGCGAGCCAAATCAAGCAGCGTTGGGACAAAGACGGCGAAGGCGAAGCGGAAGAATCCGCCGCTGAATGAGTTTACGATAAAATCGCGTCCTTTGAGCCGAGCGAATTGTTTTCAGTTCGCTCGGCTCGAGGCGTCGACCGGTCGTCAGATCGGACGATTGTATATTAGGTCGTAATTTTACGACATAAGAAAAATACTATTTTTTGCGCGGGCTCGCCGACCACGCTTTCCGCGATACAGGGTCGCGACCGAAGTTGTGGAAGATCCCCGCAACCACCAGAAAGGAATTTAAAATGTCTGAAGAACGCGTTTTCTCCGACGAAATCAAAGCGATGGGCGACAAGATCATGGGTATGACGCTGAAAGAAGCCAAAGAGCTCAGCGATTACCTCAAAGACGAATACGGCGTTGAACCCGCCGCTGGCGGCGCCGTCATGATGGCTGGTCCCGCCGCTGGCGCCGAAGTCGCTCCTGCCGAAGAAGTAAAGACCGAATTTGACGTCGTCCTCGAAGGTTTCGACGCTACCGCTAAGATCGCGGTCATCAAGGTCGTCCGCGCTGCCACCGGCGCGAGCCTTGGCGACGCCAAAGGCATGGTTGAAGGCGCTCCCAAAGCGATCAAGACCGGTCTCCCCAAAGACGAAGCCGACAAACTCAAGAAAGAACTCGAAGAAGCTGGCGGTAAAGTCTCGATCAAGTAAGATTGACCTCAGTATTTGATACTTCTTACAATCGACGATAAAGGGCCCTGAGAATTTTGTCTTGGGGCTCTTTTTTTATGCGCCTTGACGCCGGACGCGCCCCCTTATTCGAGACAGTCTGCACGCCAACGTCTCACAGACGTCGACATTGAGCGCTGCGCCGTCCTTTCAGGCAAGAGCGCCGCGCTTACTCGTCGAGAGCGCCAAGGAAGAACAGGAGAGGGGACGTCCGTTCTGGACATTAATCGGCGCGACGCCTTGAATGCGGGAATATTCTCTCTTTTTTTGAACATGAGCCTTTTATCTTTTGCCGTTTCAGGCGATTTTATTGTTAAAAACAAAATAATCAACACAATCGCTCTTTGTTCGCATAAAAGCATACAAAACGCATTTGTTTGAAAAACTGTGAGTTAAACAAGATGGAATATAACGATTGTACGAAACAGGTTTTGCTAAATAATCGATAGTTTTTCAAGATGTCTAAAAAAGCCGGAAAAATATTTTAAAAAATATTAAAAAAATCTTAGGCGTTTTAATTCTTCTATTCGTTTTTATATTAAAAATTTTTTTAGAAACCTTAAAAACACCCTCAAAAGCGGAAATATCCCCCTTTTAAGTTTCCAAAACTGATGTATACTCAAGGTTCGGCATTTTTTGCCAATTAGAATCATACGTTCTATACCTGACCGGGAGGAAAGCTCTGAATGGCGGTTACATCACAACGGAAGTTAACGCTGAACGATACGCGCCACTTCGGCAACCACAGCGCGACGTTTCAGGTCCCCGACTTGACGATTCTGCAAACGCAAAGTTATGCGAATTTCTTACAACTCGACGTTCCCCCAAATGAACGTGAAGACCAAGGTCTTGAATCTGTATTACGAGAAGCGTTTCCTATTGAGAACTACGAAAAGACGGCTCGTCTTGAGTATGTTAGTTACGAACTCGAAAAGCCCCGATATTCTCCTGACGAATGCCGCCGTCTGCACTTGACGTACGGCCGTCCGTTCCGCGTCCGCCTTCGACTTGTAAAAGACGGTCAAGACGCGATAGAAGAAGACGTCTATCTTGGCGAGCTTCCGATCATGCTTGGCGGCGGCGAATTCATCATCAACGGCGCGGAGCGCGTCGTCGTCAACCAATTGCACCGCAGCCCCGGCGTCGACTTCCTTACGAAAGACGACGCAGATCGCAAGATTTACAGCTGCCGCATCATTCCGGAGCGCGGAAGCTGGATCGAATTTGAAATTACGCGTAAAGCGACGATTTCCGTTCGTATCGACCAAAGCCAAAAGCTTGCAGTGATGACGCTTCTCCGCGCGATGGACGAGAAATACAGCTCCGACGCGGCGATTATCCGCGCGTTCTACAAGACGAAAGTCGTCAAGATTGTCGGTCCTGAATCGGTCGCCGACCTCGAAAACAAGATCGCGGTTGGGGACGTCGTCTATCCGGGCGATTCGGCGCACGCCGACGAAATCATTGTTGAGTCGGGCTCGCTCATCAACAACCAGCTTGCCGAACAGATCTGCACTTCCGGCGTTACTCGCGTCGAAGTGATGAGCAATCCGCGCAATAAGCTGCTCCTGAACTCGCTTGCCGAAGACAAAACAATCTCGCACGAGCACGCGCTGCTGACGATCTTCAAGAGGCTCCGACCGGGCAACCCCGCGATCCTCGAAAAAGCCAGAGACCTTTTCCGCGATAAATTCTTCGATCCGACCCGGTACCGATTAGGCCGCGTCGGACGTTTCCGGATGATCCGCAAGCTTCATCCCAATATCGATCCAGATTCGCCTGAAGCTAATCTTGACGATACCGTTCTGCGCGCCGAAGACGTCATCGACTGCGTTACGTACCTCAATAAGCTTTGGGGCGGCGAAGACGGCGTTTCGCTCGACGATATCGACCACTTGGGGAACCGTCGTCTGCGCACGATCGACGAACTCGCAAGCGAAGAAATCCGCAAAGGCTTCTTGAAGCTGAGACGCACCGTTCAAGAGCGTCTGCGCGATCAAGAGCG
The DNA here is from genome assembly GCA_028695965.1 of Thermoguttaceae bacterium. GTDB lineage: Bacteria > Planctomycetota > Planctomycetia > Pirellulales > Thermoguttaceae > RUG369. The sequence continues at coordinate 23,769 of JAQVHZ010000011.1, forward strand.
TCCTTGCCAAATCGTCAACACCAAGAATATTTCGTTCGCGATCGACTCCTTCTTTGGCCGCTGCGAATTGTCGCAGGTCGTCGACCAAACGAACCCGTTGTCGATGCTCACGCACGAACGCCGTTTGTCCGCGTTGGGTCCCGGCGGCTTGAATCGTAAACGCGCCGGCTTCGAAGTTCGCGACGTCCACTCGTCTCACTACGGGCGCATTTGCCCGATCGAGACGCCTGAAGGTCAGAACATCGGTCTTATTTCCTATTTGTCCCTCTACGCGAGCATCGACGAATTCGGATTCTTGACCTCTCCTTACCGCCGCGTCGTCAAGGGCGTCTTGACCGACGAAGTCGATTTCCTGCGCGCCGATAGGGAACACTATATGCGCTTGGCTCCTGCCGACACGCAAGTTGAACGTTCTAAGAAACATCCTTACGGCGTCCTGGTTCCAGACCCGACCACGGGCTTGGTTCTTGTGCGCCACGCCGGCGAATACGTTCAAATCGCTCCTGAAGACGTCGACTACATCGACGTCGCTCCGAACCAAATGATCGGCGTTTCCGCAGGTCTCATCCCGTTCCTTGAACATGACGACGCGAACCGCGCGCTCATGGGCTCGAATATGCAGCGGCAGGCGGTGCCGCTTCTCGTTTCCGAAGCGCCGGTCGTTGCGACTGGTCTTGAAGACGCGGTGGCGCTCAACTCCAGCTTGCTTGTTCGCGCGAAAAAGGCGGGAACTGTTACGTATGTCGACGCGCTCAAGATTATTATCGACGACGATGTTTACGCCTTGCGCAAGTTTGCCGGCTTGAACGGCTGCACCTGCCAAAACCAGCGCCCGATCGTTCAGCTCGGGCAAGAAGTGGAAGAAGGCCAGGTTATTGCAGACGGCGCATGCACCGACAACGGCGTCTTGGCGCTCGGCCGCAACGTGCTCGTCGCGTTTATGGTTTGGGACGGCTTCAACTACGAAGACGCGATTATTCTCAGCGAAGAGCTCGTTGAAAAAGACGTCTACACGTCCATCCACATCGAAGAATACGAAGCTGAAGTCCGTGAGACGAAGCTCGGCCGCGAACAATTCACGAAAGATATTCCGAACGTTTCCGAAAAAGCGCGCGTCAATCTCGACGAAAACGGCATCGTCTATGTCGGAACCTACGTCAACCGCGGCGACGTCCTCGTCGGTAAAACGGCGCCGAAGAGCAAGACGGAACTCTCTCCGGAAGAGAAGCTTCTGCACGCTATATTCGGCCGCGCGGGCGAAGACGTCAAAGACGAATCGCTCGTCGTGCCCGCAGGCGTCGAAGGCGTCGTTTTGGGAACCTATCACTTCCGCAGCAGCGCGAGCCTCTCGGCGGACGAACGCCGTCAATTCGACGCCGAAAAGACCGAAATCACGATGCGCGGCAATATGAAGGTCGCCGACGTCTTTGCGGAAATGATCAATCGCATGACCGAAATTGTCGGCAACACCATCAACGCTCACGACGGCGCAGCCCTCATCGAAGAACGTAAACTTGAAGAAATCACCATGCTGGCCAAGACCTACTCCTTCGTCAGAATGTGCGATAACAACGGGATCGAGGTCGGGTCGGACGAATACGACGAATGCCGACGCGTCTATGCTGAAATGCGAGGCAGTCTCGAAAAGGCGATCGACGAACGCGACCGCGACGTCAGCGCGATCGACTGCGGCGACCAGCTCAAGCGCGGCGTCCTGCAGATGGTCAAAGTATACATTGCGACCAAGCGCACGATTTCGGTCGGCGACAAGATGGCGGGCCGACACGGCAACAAGGGCGTTATCGCAAAGATTCTTCCGAAAGAAGACATGCCGTTCCTGGCGGACGGCACGCCGATCCAGATCATGTTAAATCCGTTGGGCGTTCCGTCTCGTATGAACGTCGGTCAGATTCTGGAAACCCACTTGGGTTGGGCGGCGGTTACGATGGGCTACCGCGCGATTACGCCGTGTTTCGACGGCGCAACTGAGCCGATCGCCAACGAAGAACTTGAAAAAGCCGGCTTGCCGCGCAATGGTAAAGTCCAATTGTACGACGGCCGCACCGGCGAACCTTTTGCGCAAGAGACGACGGTCGGCTACATCTACATGATGAAACTGCACCACCTTGTCGACGACAAGGTCCATGCGCGCAGCACCGGTCCTTACTCGCTCATTACGCAACAGCCTCTTGGCGGCAAGGCGCGCTCCGGCGGCCAGCGTTACGGTGAAATGGAAGTTTGGGCGTTGGAAGCTTATGGAGCGGCGTACACGCTTCAAGAGCTCATGACGGTCAAGTCGGACGACGTTGAAGGCCGTACGAAGATCTACGAAGCGATGGTCAGCAGCACCAACACCCTGGAAGCCGGCACGCCCGCGAGCTTTGACGTTCTCGTCAACGAGGTCAAGGGGCTTGCGCTCGATATGAGCCTTGTGCCAGCCCAGAACAAAGACGTTCTGCCTTTGCCCGCCGACCGTGCTGGTTTCGCCTACTGAGCCTCAACAGTCCTTTACTGCTAGAACCGCGCGATCAAGCGCGGTTCGCTAAGCTCTCGCAATGGCGCGCCATTGCGACCCGTCATTTCACCAAATAGGGTTGTCGTTTCGCATAGTCGCGCGTGAGCGCGCTTCGTTCGCAGTCGACTCGAGCGTCGCGCGGCGGCAATCTTCCACAATATATTTTCGAAACGAGGACGATAGTGTCAAACAACGGCGGCGAAAATTTCGACAAAATCAATGATTTTAACGCTGTTAAGATCAGTCTTGCGGATCCGAAAAAAATCCGAGAAGAGTCTAAGGGCGAAGTTAAGAAGCCTGAGACGGTCAATTACCGTTCGTATAAGCCGGAACGCGACGGTCTTTTCTGCGAACGAATTTTCGGTCCTGAGAAGGACTGGGAATGCTCGTGCGGCAAGTACCGCGGCATGAAATATAAGGGCATGACGTGCGACCGGTGCCACGTCAAAATCACGCACAGCCGCGTTCGGCGCAAGAGAATGGGCCATATCGAATTGGCGGCTCCGGTCGTTCATATTTGGTTCTTCCGCGCGTCTTACAGCCGGTTGGCGACGTTGCTCGGGATGAAGGCGTCCGCCTTGGAAAAAGTCGTTTATTTCCAAGACTACGTCGTCATCGACGGCGGCGACACGTCTCTGAAAGAATGCGATCTTCTCTCTGAAGAAGAGTACCGCGAAGCGGTTGTCGAATACGGCGCGGACGCCTTCAAAGCGGACATGGGCGCCGAAGCGATTCGCGAACTGCTCAAGAAGCTCGACGTCGTCGAATTGTCCAAGCAGCTCCGCGAAGAGCTCGTTCAGACTAGGGCCAAACAGAAGAGAAAGGATCTCATCAGCCGACTCAGGCTCGTCGAAGCGCTCCGTAACTGCAAACATGAGAACAACCCTGCGTGGATGGTTCTGGAAGTGATTCCGGTCATTCCGCCGGATCTTCGTCCGCTCGTTCTGCTCGATTCCGGCACCTTTGCGACGTCGGACCTCAACGACCTTTACCGCCGTATCATCAACCGCAACAACCGCTTGGAAAAACTCAAGGGATTGAACGCGCCGGACGTCATCATCCGCAACGAAAAGCGTATGCTGCAGCAGGCGGTCGACGCGCTGTTCGACAATATGCGCTGCAAGCGCCCCGTCATGGGCACGAGCAACCGTCCGCTTAAGTCGCTGACGGACATGATCAAAGGCAAGCAAGGACGTTTCCGCGAAAACTTGCTTGGCAAGCGCGTCGACTACTCGGCGCGAAGCGTTATCGTCGTCGGTCCGCGCCTGCTTTTGCACCAATGCGGTCTTCCGAAGCCGATCGCGCTCGAGCTTTATCAGCCGTTCATCATTCGGAAGCTCAAGGAGCGCAATCTTGCGGACACGCTTAAGAGCGCTAAGAAGATGCTCGAACGCCGCGATATTGAAGTCTGGGATATTCTCGAAGAAGTCATTCAGAATCACCCCGTCTTGTTGAACCGCGCGCCGACCCTGCACCGCATGGGTATCCAAGCGTTCGAACCGATCCTCGTCGAGGGCAACGCGATCAAGCTTCATCCGCTCGTCTGTAAGGGCTTTAACGCCGACTTCGACGGCGACCAGATGGCGGTTCACCTTCCGCTGTCCCTTGAAGCTCAAGTGGAAGCGCATACGCTTATGTTGTCGACGAACAACATTTTCAGCCCTGCGAGCGGCCGACCGATTATCTCGCCGTCCCAGGACATCGTCTTGGGCTGCTACTACGTTACCCTCGAACAGCCGGGCATGAAGGGCGAAGGCATGATCTTTTCGTCGGTCGACGAATGTATGCTCGCGTTCTCGCTCGGCAAGGTCCATCTTCAAGCGAAGATTAAAGTCCGTATGCCGAAAGGGCGTTTCCTCAAGACCGATCCTAAGGTCAAGGAAGGCAAGATCTTCGAAACGACGCCCGGCAGAATCATCTTCAATCAGATTCTGAAAGAAGGTCCTTACTACAATATTCCCCAGACGGCAAGAGAGCTCGCGATCGTTATCAGCGACTGCTACGAACGCCAAGGCCGCAAAGAAACGATCGATTTGCTCGACAAGATGATGCGGCTTGGATTCGAGGAGAGCACGAAGAGCGGCCTGTCCTTTGCGGCGGACGACCTCATTACGCCTCCCGAAAAGAAAGCGCTCCTTGAAGCGGGGGACCTCAGAGTTCAAGAGGTTCTCGACCGCGCGGACTCCGGTCTTATCTCCGAAGACGAACGTCACAACAACGTTATCGATATTTGGGGCGAAGTCATTAAGTCGGTTACCGAGAAGATGATGGAGTCGTTCCGGAACGACGTTTACCGAACCGACGAAGAATTCGAAGAGAAGCCTTCGGTCAAGCGCCGTCCTTACGGCTACGTCAATCCCGTTTACCTGATGGCGTTCTCCGGGGCGCGCGGCGGCACCGAACAGATTCGTCAGCTCGCCGGTATGCGCGGTCTTATGGCTAAGCCGAACGGCGAGATTATCGAGTCCCCCGTTAAGGCGAACTTCCTCGAAGGACTGACGGTGCTCGAATACTTCAGCTCGACGCACGGCGCTCGTAAAGGCCTTTCCGACACGGCGTTGAAGACGGCGGACTCCGGTTACCTTACTCGTAAACTTGCGGACGTCGCGCAAAACTGCGTCGTTACTATGCACGATTGCGGTTCTCGCAACGGCGTTGTCAAGAGCGTCATTCAAGACGGCGATAAGAAGGTACCCCTTTCTCAATCGATCGTCGGGCGCGTCTCTTGCGTGAACGTCGCCGACCCGATCAACGACGACGAATCGATCGTCCGCGCCGGCGAACTCATCACGATCGACATTGCGCGTAAAATCGACGAGCTCAACATTCCGCGCCTAAAGGTCCGCAGCCCGATGACGTGCGACGCGGAGCTTGGCGTCTGCGCTTTGTGCTACGGTATGGACCTGTCGACGTCTCGTCTTGTCGAAGAAGGCATGGCGGTCGGCATCATCGCGGCTCAGTCGATCGGCGAGCCGGGCACGCAGCTGACGATGCGTACGTTCCACATCGGCGGCGCGGCGTCCCACAGCGCGGAAACCAACGAGGTCAAGACGAAATACGCCGGTACGATCAAGTTTTCCAAGATGGACGTCGTCAACGACCTCGTCATGAGCTGTCCTCCCGCAGGCGGCGTCCAGATCTGCAACAATCGCGGTCAAGCGCGCGAGGTATATCGCATTCTTGAAGGCGCGACCCTTAAAGTTAAAGAAGGGGACGCCGTCGACGCCGGCACGACCCTGGCCGTCTTCGATCCGCACAGCAAGCTGCTGATCGCAAAATCTAACGGTATTGTCAGGTTCGAAGATATCGAGTCGGGCGACACCGTCCAAGAGGAAGAAGATATTCGAACCGGTCAAAAGTCCTTGTTGGTGCTCGAACTGAAAGGCGACCGACACCCGCGTATCAACGTCCAACACGCGGACGGCACGAAAATCAACGAAAGCTATCAGCTTCCGAGCAAGACGACAATTCTCGTCTCCGACGGCTCGTTCGTGGAACGCGGCGACGTGCTTGCGAAGATGCCCCAAAGCGCCGTCGGCGCGCAGGATATCACGAGCGGTCTGCCGCGCGTAACGGAGGTCTTTGAAGCGCGTTCTCCGAAAGATCCAGCAGTCGTTGCGGAAATCTCCGGAATGATCGAAATTTCCGAAAAGCGCAGCCACGGCAAGAAGCTCGTCGTCGTCCGCCGGCCCGGCGTTGACGGCGACGTGCTCGAACGCGTCCATGAAGTCCCGCAAGGGAAGCGCATCCGCGTCTTCACGGGCGACGAAATTCAAGCCGGTCAACCGATTACGGACGGACAGCTCGATCCGAAAGACATTCTTCGTATTTCGGGCGAACAAGCGATTCAAGATTACTTGGTCCAAGAGGTTCAGGAAGTTTACCGCAACCAAGCTGTAGGCATTAACGACAAGCATATCGAAATCATCGTCGCGCAGATGCTTCGTAAGGTCAAGATTGAAGACGGCGGCGACACGACCCTGCTCGCAGGCGACGTTGTCGATAAGTTTGAATTCAATCGCCGCAACCGCGAATTGCGCGACTGCGTTAAGGTCAAGTTCCCCGGCGACACCGACTTGCAAGTTGGCGACGTCGTTCCTCGCGAAGTCTTCGACGCGACGAACGAGAAGTTCACCGAAGCCGGCGGCGCGGCCGCGACCGGCGAAAAGCCGAAGATGGCGGCTGGTCAAACGCAGCTCTTGGGTATCACAAAAGCGGCGATCCAGAGCGATTCGTTCCTTTCTGCGGCGTCCTTCCAGGAGACGACGAAAGTCTTGACGGAAGCGGCGCTTGCGTACAAGGTCGATCAGCTCGTCGGCTTGAAAGAAAACGTCATCCTTGGTCGTCTGATTCCTGCGGGAACAGGCTTCAAGAAATATCGCGAAGCGCGTTGGGATCACCGACACGGCGGTCAGGTCGACGAAACGTTCGATCTGCCCGGCAGCTTCGCGGCGAAAACGCAAGTTGCCAGGGACGTCGACGGCTCCTATGCGTTTAACGTAACTCCAGACGAAGCGCGCGGCGCCGGGTTCGACGACGACAACGCGTTCTTCAAACAGAGCGAAGGCTTAATTCCTCCGATTCCTGGAACTGAAGACGACGTCCGCTTCGACCAAATCGACAGGTCGGTCTTTGAAAACCCCGAGTTCGTTCAAGAAATAATCGAGACGCCCGAGCTCCTTTCCGACGACGATGACGACTGAACTCGTTGACGAACAGTCTGACGCGTGATAAGATTAACCCACGATAGAATCGGCGATCCTATCGTGGGTTTTTTTAACGAGGCAGAAGCGCCGACGCATGACAAACGAATCTTCCAACAAATTACCGATCCCGCCCGGCGCGCTGGTCGCCGAGGTTCTGCGCGCGTCCGGCTATGCGCTCGACCTCGCTTGCGGCGGCGTCGGCGTCTGCGGGAAGTGCCTCGTCGACGTCTATTCGACGTCCGGAACACGCCGCGCAGTCTTAGCGTGCCGAACCTACGGGAGCGCGGACGCCGCGTGGGTCGACGTCGCGCGTTTGGCGCGCTCGGCGCCTAAAATCTATGTTCCGGAGTCGCCGCTCGAGCTATCGGCTGCGCCAACCGACGCGGAACGCCGAGGAACGTTTGGCTTAGCGGTCGATCTTGGCACGACGACGATCGTTTGCACGCTGGCGTCGTTGAGCTCCGGGCGCGTCTTTGGGGTTCAGTCGACGCGGAATCCACAGACCGCGTATGGTCGGGACGTTCTTTCTCGAATTGCCGCCGCTCGAGCTCCGGAGACCGCCGCGGCGCTGCGCCAGGTCGTCTGCGAGACGATCGAGCGGCTCGGCTTGGACCTTTTACGAGACGCCGGCGTCTCGGCTAAGAAGCTCGTTTCTGTTATTATAGCGGGGAACACGACGATGGAGTTCCTCTTGACGGGCCGGGACGCCGCGCCCCTTGGGGAAGCGCCCTTTTGCGTCGACGTTAAGACGTTTCCGGAATATCGCGCCGCCGCGTTTGGATGGACGTCTTTTCCTAACGCTCCCGTTCTGGTCTTTCCCGTCTTTTCAGCGTTTGTCGGCGGGGACGTCCTTGCCGGAGTCGAGCATTTGCGGCTTAAGGGCGTTTTTGAACAGGACAAAAAGGCGCTCCTATTCGACGTCGGCACGAACGGCGAGACGTTCCTCGGCGTCGACGGAAGTTTCTACACGTCGTCGACGGCGGCTGGGCCCGCGTTTGAAGGGGGCAGGATTTCGCAGGGTTCGCTGGCGGTTCCGGGCGCGATCGCTTCGGTCGAGCACGACGTTTCGCAAGGGCTTTGGAACGCTCGGACGCTCGGCGGCGCTCCTTCTAAGAGCGTCTGCGGTTCCGGGTTAATCGACGCGCTAGCGGCGGCGCTCGAGTTCGGGCTCCTTGCGCCCGACGGCAGGATCCGCGAATCGAGCGACGAGGCGGCCCGGTCGCGAGGGAAGTGCAAGGAACGCAAGTTGCTGATTTCCAACGACGAAGAGTTCCCCGTCTGGCTGACGCAGCAGGACGTTCGGGAAGCGCAGCTTGCGCTTGGCGCGATGAAGGCAGGGTTGCGCTTGACGCTCGAGGCCGCGGGAATTGCGGCGTCGGAACTCGACGCGTTCTTCCTGAGCGGCGGCTTTGGGGGGTCGTTGAACTGCGCGAACGCGCGCCGGGTTGGGGCGATTCCGTCGTCGACGCCGATCGATCGGGTCTATTACGGCGGGAACACCTCGCTTTTCGGCGCGCTCGACGCGCTTTTGGAACGGTTCCGCTGGAATTCTCTCGAAGAGACAATATTTTCCGTCGAGCCGGTCGATCTCGTTTCGCGCGCTGATTTCGCGGAGATCTTTGCCCAATTGACCCGATTTCCCGAACAAAAGTAGGGCTGACCCTCTCCTTTACGGTTTCCAAAATTGCGCGTATAATGAACGTGTGTTGCGTTATTGCAAGAGCGCGGCGCGGGGAGATTCAGCAGACTTGATTTTCGTTGAAAGGCAGAACGAGCATATATGTCGGATAAAGTCTACGATGCAGTGATTGTCGGCGCGGGAATGTCGGGGTTAGCGGCTGGAGTCCGCTTGGCGCAATACGAACGCAACGTGTGCATCTTGGAAAAGCACAGCATGATCGGCGGTCTGAATTCTTTCTATCGCCGCGGCGGTCGGAATTACGACGTCGGTTTGCACGCAATGACGAACTATGTTCCGAAAGGCACGAAAGTCGGTCCTCTCGCGCGCATCATACGCCATTTGCGTATGCCCTGGGACGAATTCGGCCTCACGCAGCAGAACGGTTCGTCGATCGCTTTTCCGGGCGTTGAACTGAATTTTACGAACGATTTCGAACTCTTTGAGTCGGAGATAGCGAAACATTTCCCGACGCAAATCGACGGTTTTCGCCGGATGGTCGCGGGGCTTGCCGGCTACGACCAGCTTGGAGACGGCACGGCGGGCGGTTCCGCGCGCGAGTATGTGTCGCAGCACATTTCCGACCCTCAACTGGTCGATATGATCTTCTGCCCGCTGCTCTATTATGGCGGGGCGCGCGAACAAGATATGGAATTTGGACAGTTCTGCGTCATGTTCCGCTCGATTTTCCTGGAAGGCTTTGCGCGTCCGTTCGACGGCGTGCGTCATATCCTGCTGAAACTGCTCAAGAAATTCCGTTCCCTTGGGGGCGAACTTCGTTTGAAATCGGGCGTGAGCCGCTTGGAGACCCGTAACGGCGAGGTTTCGAGCGTCGTTTTGGAAAGCGGCGAAGAGATTCGCGCGAGGCGGTTCCTTTCGTCAGCGGGCTGGCCCGAGACGATGAAGCTTTGCGGCGCGCAGCCTGAGGTTGTCGACCAATGCCCCGCGGGCAAATTGGCGTTTATTGAAACGATCAGCGTCTTAGACACGCCCCCAAAGAAATTCGGGCACGATAAGACGATCATCTTCTTCAACGATTCCGAGCGTTTCGACTATCGGAACCCCGACGCGCTCGTCGACTATCGTAGCGGCGTCGTCTGCTCGCCGAACAATTTCGCGTATTCCAAGCCGCTCGAAGAGAATATGATGCGCATCACCGCGCTGGCCAACTACGATCTTTGGCGAAAATTGTCCCCGGAAGAATACAAGCGCGAAAAGCTGCGCTGGTACGAAAAGACGCTCGAATCCGCCGCGCGATTCGTGCCTGAGTTCCGCGGCCACGTCATTGACGTCGATATGTTCACGCCGCTCACGATCGAGCGGTTCACGGGCCGTGTTCGCGGCGCCATTTACGGCGCGTCCGATAAGAAATACGACGGCACGACGCCCTTTAAGAACCTGTTTGTGTGCGGCGCGGATCAGGGCATGGTCGGCATCGTCGGCGCGTTGGTCTCCGGCGTCGTGATTGCGAACCGTTACGCGTTGGTCGATTGAGCAATAAAGCGTCAGAAGCGCGTTTAATTAGCGTTCTGTTGCTATTATTTATCATTTTAATACTGGCGTCTCTTTTGTTCCTTTGTATAATGAGGGCAGAACAGACGCCAGCTTCGTTTCTTTAGGGCTTCGGAACGGCAAAGCCGCGACTTCAGCCGACCTGTAATCTTTGCGTTTGCGGCAATGATGGAAGTTAAGGGGCGTTCGCTGTTCAGCAACCTTTTTGAACAAGGGCTTTTTGATGAAATTCGTTCATCTTTCGGATCTGCATATTGGGCTGAGGTTATATAATTACGACCTTACAGAAGAGCAAGAAGACATATTGCGTCAAGCGACGGAACAAGTTAAGGAAGAACAGCCGGACGCCGTGCTCGTCGCGGGGGACGTCTACGACAAAACGGTTCCTTCTGCCGAAGCGATTCGTCTCTTCGACGATTTTCTCCTTCAGCTGCACGAGGCGGCCCCGAACGCGGAGATTATGATCATCAGCGGGAATCACGACAGTCCGCAGCGGCTCGATCAGTACCGCTCTTTTCTGAAGCGCATGAAGCTCCATATGGTCGGCTTGCCCCCGCAAAATGAAGACGAGTATATTGAAAAAGTTACCCTCAACGACGAATTCGGGCCCGTCAATTTCTATCTGCTCCCATTTATCAAGCCGACGATGGTCAAAGGCGTCGTCGGAACCGACGAAAAAGGGAACAATCTTTCGTACCAGGAATCGCTCCGACGCCTTTTCGAGCGCGAGAAGATCGACCGATCGGAGCGCAACGTCCTTGTCAGCCACCAGTTCTATTATCCGACGGGCAAGGACCCTGCCGACGTCGAACGGATGGAATCGGAGGAGATCGGCAGGACGGTCGGGAACATCGACGCGGTGAGCGCCGAACTTTTGAGCCCGTTCGACTACGCGGCGCTCGGGCATATCCACAAGCCGTGGCTCCTCGGCTCCGATCCCTGCAAGCGCTACTGCGGAACGCCGTACCCCTATTCGATCGACGAAGAAGGGCAGGAGAAAGGAACGGTCGTCGTCGAGATGGGCGCGAAGGGAACGATTACAACGCGCGTCTTGCCGCTCGTGCCGAAACGCGCCGTTCGAACGATCGAAGGGCTTCTGGACGACGTCTTAGAAGAGGGCTGCGACGACTTCGTCAGGATCGTGCTGACCGACCCGGCGGGCGAGGCGCTCGTCAACGTTCGCGAGCGGCTTATCGCGAAGTTCTCAAAGATGTTGGAGATGCGCCGCAAGCATATCCGGTCGAGCGGCGTTAGCGGTTCGGGGAGCGTCGGCGTTACTAACGACCCGTTCGAATTGTGCTGTTTGTTTTTAGGTGAAACGACTCCGGAAGAAGACGAGATTCTGAGCGAGATTGTGAACAGCGTGAAGGGAGAGAACTGATATGCGTCTGAAAAAACTGACCTTACAAGCGTTTGGATCCTACGGAAAAGAGACGGTTATCGATCTGACTACCCCGCGCCAGAACCTCTTTCTGATCAGCGGCGCCACCGGTTCCGGAAAGACGACGATCTTCGACGCGATCGTTTTCGCGCTCTATGGGGACGTCAGTTCGTCCAATAAAAATAAGAAGAGCGGCGACGACCTGCAAAGCCATTTTGTCGACATTGCCTTGGAACCGTTCGTCAAATTGGAGTTCGAACAAGACGGAAAAGACTATTTGGTCGAACGCAAGCCGAAGCGGGTTCGGCCAAGACTGCGCGGCAAGTCGGAAGACGGCGCCGTCGAGAAATCGGAAGAAGTAACGCTGACGCTCCCCGACGGCGCTCAGCTGCAGAAGAAAGAGGGCGCCGACGTTAAGTTGGAAGAACTTGTCGGCTTGAACAAGGACCAATTCACGCAGGTGGCGATGATCGCGCAAGGCGAATTCATGCGCGTCTTACGCGCCGATTCGCCGACTAAGAAGGCGATCTTCAGCAAGCTGTTCAAGACCGGCGTCTTCAGCGAGATCGTCGACGCCCTGAAAGCGCGGCTGGACGAAGCCGGCGGCGAGCTCGACAGCGTCGCCGTCGCGTGTCATGCGCAAGTCGCTCGCGCTGCCGTTTCGGAAGAGGACGAAGGCTTTGCCGAGGCGAGCGCGCTTTGGGAAGAGATCGTCGGCGCTAAGGATAAGAAACCGTCCCTCGTTAAAGTTGAGGATTTTTTGAACTGCCTCAAGAGCGTTTGCGACGGCCAGCAAAAGGTTCAGGCGGAAAAGGACGCCGCTTACGACGCCGCGCAAAAGGCGCGCGACGCCGCTCGAGACGCGCGCAGCGCCGCCGATTCGCTGCTCAGCTTGTACGAACAGTTCGACCAAGCGGAGCTCGATCTCAAGGACTGCGCCGCCCAGGAAGAGGAGATGCACGCCGCAGCCGAGCTTCGCAAGAGTCTCGACGCCGCTTTTGAACTGAAAGGCGTCTGGGAACTCTACGACCAGCTGGAAAAGGGAATTGCAGCCACGCGCAAGAATTTGCAGGAGCAAAAAGGCGCTTTGCCGGAGCTGGAGAAGAGGGGCGCCGACGCGGAGAGAGCGGCGAAAGAGACGGACGCCGAACGGGAGCAGGCGTCGAAAGAGTTTGCCGCCCTTTCCGAACGGGTGGAGAAAGCGCTGAAGAATTTTGATCTCATCGACGAATTGCAAGGTTCGGTCAACGCCGCCGAGGCTGGATTCAAGGCGAAAGAAGCCGAAGCGGCAGCCGCAAGCGACGCGTTGAAGAAGTTCGAAGAGCAGGAAGCCGACTGGCGGCGCCGCGAGGGCGAGCTGAAAGACGCGCCCGCGAACTTAGCGCAGTGGAACGCCGAGAAGGAGACGTTGGAAACGCTCCAACAGGCGCGCGACGACGCGCGGGCGACCGAGAAGGACGTCGCGGCGCAGGAGCGGAACGTCGCCGCGGCGCAACAGGACGTCGCGAACGCTAAAACGAACTGGGAAGAGAAGAACGCCGCTTATACCGCTGAGTTTTCGGCGTATATTAACAGCGCCGCGGGAATTGTCGCTCAGGAGCTTAGAGAAGGGGAGCCGTGCCCGGTCTGCGGTTCGGTCGAGCATCCTAGCCCTTATGAGCGCGGCGAGGGGGAGACGACTCTCACGAAAGAGGAACTTGACGCGTTGCGCGCGCAGGTCGACAAGCTCCAGAAGAGTCTGTCGGAGAAGACCAACGCTTATACTGGCAAGTCGGCGAGCTTGGCGGAGAAACAAGAGGCGCTGAAGAATCAGACGAAGAACCTCCGCGCGCGTCTTGCGGACCATCGGCCCGACATTGCCGAGGAATTGAGTTTGGCGGACGCCGAAACAGCGCTCGGTCTGTGGGAAGCGCAGCTCGACGAAAGGGGCGCGGAGCTTGCGCGTTCCAACGACGAATTGACGACGCTGCGCGCGAACCTCGCGGGCGTCGACGCGCAAAAGAACAAGCTGCGCGAGAAGAACGAGAGCGCCGCGCGCGAAGTCGAGCAGGCGAAGAACGCGCTCACCGCCGCGCAGACCAGCTTGAACGACGCGCTGAAGAATAAGACGTACGAATCGCGAAAAGAGGCGGAAGCCGCTCGGAGCGGCGCGCAAAGCGTCAAGGACGCCGCCGACAGACGCTGCGCGGAAGCGCGGGCCGCCGCCGCAAATGCCAAAGAAGCCGTCGATAAAGCCAACGCGCTCGTCGCGCAGTTCGAAGGGGAGCTTCCGGGTCGAGAACAAGAACGGGACGAGCGCCGCGCCGCGTACGAAAAGACGCTGGCGGACAAAGGCGTCGACGAAGCGGCGTGGAAACGGCTCGTTCTGGAGCACGAGCGGACCGAGTCGGAAGAGATCCGCAAGCGCATTGAAGAGCATACGCGCAAGAGGGAGAAGGCGGAGACGCTGAAGCGCGCGGCGCTCGGCGCGATCGGAGAGCAGGCGCGGCCCGACAAAACCGCCTTAGACGGCGCGTTAGCGGCGCGCGAAAGCGAGCTTGCAAGCGCGAAAAAGGCGCTCGACGACGTGAAGACGCGCCGGGCGACCAACGACGACGTCTGCGGCGCGCTGAGCAAGGAGCTTGCCAAGAGCGGCGAACTTGGCGCGAAACACGCGCGGCTCGAGGATCTCTACAAGCGCCTGGCTGGGAAATACACCGGCGCCAGAATGGACCTGGAGACCTGGGTTCAGCGTTACTACCTCGCTCAGATCCTGGATTCTGCGAACGCGCGCTACCGCGGAATGTCGGGCGGGGAATACGAGCTGCGGATGTTGAGCGACGAACGGGCCGGCGACGGCAAGAACCGCGGGCTCGACTTGTGCGTCTATTCGACCGTTACCGACAAGGAGCGCGAAGTGAACACGCTCTCCGGGGGCGAGTCGTTCATCGCGGCGCTTGCGCTTGCGCTCGGCATGGCGGACCTTATTCAGAGCCGGTCGTCGGCGATTCGGCTCGATATGATGTTCATCGACGAAGGGTTCGGGTCCTTAGACGACCGGTCGCGGCTCGAGGCGGTCAAAGTCCTCAAGCAGATCGCCGGTGGGACGCGGCTCATCGGCGTTATCTCGCACGTCGCCGAGCTCAAGCAGGCGATCGACGACCAGCTGATCGTGACCAAAGACGCGTCGGGCAGCCACGCGTGCTGGGAGCTGAACTAGCGGCGCGTCTCCTCGAGCTTCTTGAGGACCTCGCGCGCGGCGGCGTCAGGGTTCCCGACCCCTTTGATTCTGAGCAGAGGAACCCCTGCGGAAGCGAGGACGGCCTCCTTTTGGGCGTCCCGCTTCTGCACGCTTGCGGAGTTGTGGGAGCGGTCGTCGAGCTCGACGACTAAGACGACTTTGCCTTTCTGACGAGGGTCGCACAAGACGAAATCGGCGTGCTTCTGCGCGATTTTGTTCCACCCGCCTTGCTCGCGGTTCCGCGCAATCTCCCAAAGGGAGACTTTCGTGAAGACCCAATATTGATCGCGGACCGCCGCATAGAGCTTCTCAAAAAAAGCGCGTTCCGCAGCCGACATAATGTCGTGCCGGTAGTACGTGTAATTGCCGATAGGGGAGTAGGCCTTCGGCTTGTGACGAGAACCGCCGCTGCCCCCGGCAAGCGCCGTCTTGCTGAGTATCCCAATGGTGATCAACACAGCAAGAAGACCAATGATGATCAACACGGCAAGAAGACCAATGATCGGTCCAAGGGAAGCGGAACCGCTCTCGGCAAACAGCAATAGAATTTCCATACGATCTTTCCTTGTAAAACATAACGCGCGGCGGAACGCGCGCGTGGCGGTTATGAATTGTTCTGCGTCAAACGCTCGCAAAGCGGGAGAAGCTCCTCTAACTTTGCTACGATGCGTTTCTGTTCGGCGAGCGGCGGGAGAGGGATGAGGAGGTTAAGCATCGTTTCTGTTCCGACTCTTGGCATTTTCATGCCATAGGTTGCTGAGTTGACGGTGAAGTCAGCATACGGAGATTTTAAAACATAAGCAAGGTACTCATGTAACATTTTTCCATAGGAATGGAACGGTACCATTTCCGAAGAACAGACGCCGTCTGCATCCGCGACCAAAATTTTCTTTAAATATGGACGTAGTTTGCTGTAAAGAATCTCACCCTTGTGAAAAACGACTCTCTCGCCAGATATTTTACGGCTTTTGGCAAATACTCTTTCAAGAACACGTCCTGTTTCTTTTTCAATATCTTCCAAATCTAACGACCACGTTTCAGGAGAAATTTCTGTCCCTTTTACTTTTTCTTTTGTTTGATTGTAAGTAGTGCAGCTGCCAAGTCGCACCCACTTCCAACTTTCTGGAATTTCAGAGGGAATTTCGTCGTCCTTAATCTCGGGCAAAGCCTTTTCTTTTTTAATCTTCCCTTCTTTTATCAAACGAGATTTTTCAGCTAGAATTTCATGATAGAGTTCTTCGCCGGTTCCTTCTTCTTGTCGTTGTTCGACGAGCCGCCCTTGAATCGCCGACTGCAAGAGACTCTTTTGAAGATCGACCGGAAAACGTTCGTTACACTCCTCAAGGCGGCTCCATGCCTCGCCATAACGGTCTATATAAGGCAAAAGCGTTTCAAGTCGAGATACAATGCGCTTCTGTTCAGATAGGGGCGGAAGGGGGAGTAAATATGAACGCAAAAATTTTAAAGAGACAAAACGTTGAATACCTCCGCTTGCCTTCGTTTTCATAATCCTTTGCTCGTAAAGAAGAAAGTACGAGAAGAATTTCATGGAGAATAAATCTTTTCGGATTGGCTTGAATAAAGCCATATTTTTGATGCAAAATTCACGATCTTTTTTTACAAGGACGGGATTTCCAACAGTCCCTATCATCGCAAATAATACGTCTCCATCATCCACTGCAGAACGTGCATTAATTAAATCGGCGTCCTTATGAGAAATGTTTTTAGCTGTTTCAAAATTGATCGTTCCACTAACGAGGTTTTTGCTTGTAACTAATGGAATGCCTTCTGAAGTATAACTTGGCGTATCATGAGTTCCGTCTCTAACGTCGATTATTTCAGAGAACCGCACCCATTTCCAACTTTCTGGAATCTCAAAGGGAATCTCGTCTTCCTTAATCTCTGGCAAAGCCTTTTCTTTTTTAAGTTTCCCTTTTTTTATCAAACGAGTTTTTTCGGCGATAATTTCGAGATAGAGTTCTTCAGCGGTTCCTTCTTCTGGTCGTTGTTCGACGAGCCGTCCTTGAATCGCCAACTGCAAGACGCTATTTCTTAAATCAGCAGGAGTCATTGGTCGTCGCCTTCCAGAATCGAGGTAATTTGTTCGAGTACGCGATCAATTTCAGCATTTAGACTAGCGCGTTTATTTTGATAACGCTGAATGAGGTCATACGGGTCAAGGATTTCCTCCTCTTCATGCGGAAATCCGCATAGGTCGAGATTATACTCCTGTTCTTCGACGAGTTGCCGATAGGAGAATTTTTTTGCTTTATCGAACCCGTCAATGACAATTTCTTTCCTATCGAACCACCATTCCTTAACGGGATCGAAATGTTCGATTTTCATTGGCTTGGTCTTGCTGAAATTCTTATATCCTTCGGGCATATCGAGCCGGTAGTACCAAGTTTCTTTCGTCTGTCCCGTCTTGTCGAAAAAGAGGATATTCGTCGTGATTGAGGTATACGGCGAGAAGACGCTGCCGGGCAACCTTATGATTGTGTGTAAGTCAAACTCTTTGAGCAGTTTCGTCTTGATATTGATTTTTGCGTTGTCAGTTCCGAAGAGGAACCCGTCGGGCAAGACGACGGCAGCGCGACCGTTTTGCTTGAGTCGGTACATAATGACCGCCATAAAGAGGTCTGCTGTTTCGCTTGAGGCAAGGTCTTTGGGGAAATGGTTTTTGACGTCCTCTTTTTCCGAACCTCCATAAGGGGGATTCATGAGCACGACGTCGAATTGATCTTTCTCGGTATAGTCGAGCAGGTCTTTTATGAGCGCGTTGTCGTGGTAGATTTTTGGCGAGTCGAGGCCGTTCAAGAGCAGGTTTGTTATGCAGAGCAGGTAGGGGAACTGTTTTTTTTCGATACCGTAGACAGAATTTTGATATTCTTCATAGTCGCCGGTCAGCTTGATCTTCTTTTCGAGCTCTTTCAGCCACGAGACGATAAATCCGCCGGTTCCGCAAGCGAAGTCAGCCATTGTCTCTCCGATTTGCGGGCCGATCATTTGCGCCATGAAGTCGGTAACGGCGCGGGGCGTATAGAATTCGCCCGCGGAGCCCGCGCTTTGGAGATCTTTCAGGATCGATTCGTAGATATTGCCGAACGCGTGCGATTCTTCATAGTCTTCCAGGTCGAGCTCGTCGACGATATCGACAATTTGACGGAGCAGGACCCCGTCTTTCATGTAGTTGTTGGCGTCGGCGAAGACTGCTTGAACGATTCGTTCGCGAATCGGGCGTCCTGCGACGGAAAGATTTTTGAGGGTCGGGAAGAGCTCGTTGTTGACAAATTTCAGGAGCGTGTCTCCCGTCGGCGCTTTTCCGTCCGGATTATGCGCCCAGTTCCTCCAGCGGCATTGTTCCGGCATAATCGAGCGATAGTTTTCTTCGGTCAGTTCCCATGCTTGCTCTTTGACGTCGTAGACTTTGAGAAACAATATCCATGCGATCTGCTCGATGCGCTGCGCGTCTCCATTGACGCCCGCGTCGTTGCGCATGACGTCGCGGAACCGTTTGACGAAGCTTCCTACGTTGCTCATAATTACGCCGCTTCTCCTTTATAGATAGTTTGTGCGAGTTCGTGAACTGTTTTCAGGTAATTTTCTTTTCCGCCGAAATAGGAGACGATTCTGCTCAACTTGCCCATTTTCAGGAACGGTTCGAGATTTAAGACTGCGATATCTTCAATTTCGTAGACGCCATTGTCGGCGTATTTGTCGAGCAGGGCTTCGAGGACTTCGCGCGCGGGATTGACGAATCGGTCGAGCCAGCCGCTTTGTTTCACGCGTTGGGCGCGTTCCTTTCGGGTGAGGGGCTTTTGGTTGTACGCCAGATGACAGATGAAATCGAAATCGTCGTAGTTCGTCATCTTTTCCTGTTCTTTGAATTCTTCGAGGTCGACTCCCCAGCCCCTAAAGAGCTCGCGGATAGCCTCTTTTTTCGGATTAGAGCGCCATTCGTCGATAAACTCGTCCAATTTTCCGAATTGTCCTTGAACGTTCCGGCGCGTGTAATCGACGAGGCTTTCGGTGCGTAGGGCGTCGGACGTCGGGTCGTAGATTCTCACGAGCTTGCCGACGACCTCGACGGCGCAGCCGTATCGGTCGACGACCGGCTTAGTCTTCTTAGGGGTTTCCGGATCTTCGCTCCGCGGACCAACCTGCACGGGCGCTGTGTCGGGGTCGAATCCTTCGTCGACTTGGACTTCGCCGTCCCAATCTTCGTCGGCAAACAGGCGCGTAACGCCCCGGAAATCCATGACGACGAAATGGGTCTTGCCTTCGTCGGCGCGCAGCCTTGTTCCTCGCCCGATGATCTGCTTGAATTCGGTCATCGAGCCTATTGGCATATCAAGGACGATTAGTTTAGTCATTTTGCAGTCGACGCCGGTTGTGAGCATCTTGGAGGTTGTCACAATAACAGGGAAGGGCTCGGAGACGGAGATGAAGTAGTCTAATTTTCCTTTGCCATATTCGTCGTCTCCGGTGATTTTGACGACGTAGTCGGGGTTCTCCTTCACCATATCCTCGTTCAAATTGACGAGCGTCATGCGCATCCGTTCAGCGGCGTCAATGGTCTGGCAGAAGACGATCGTTTTTGCCATCCGGTCGGTTTTTTTCAGGTACTCGGTGATCTGTTCGGCAACTTTTTGGGTCCGGTCTTCCAAGACGATCGTTCTGTCGTAGTCGGAGTTGTCGTAGATTCGATCTTCAATGACGTTTCCGAATTTGTCGACCTGGCCGGGCTTGGGTCTCCAGCCTTCGCCGATATCGAGCGTGATATTGACGACGCGGAAGGGCGCGAGGAACCCGTCTTCGATCCCTTGGCGGAGCGAATAGGTGTAGATTGGGTCGCCGAAGTAATTGATATTTGAGACGTATTTCGTCTCTTTTGGGGTCGCCGTCATCCCGATTTGCGTCGCGGAGCTGAAATATTCGAGGATGCGACGCCATCGGCTCTCTTCTTTTGCCGAGCCGCGATGACATTCGTCGACGATGATAAGGTCGAAGTAGTCGGGAGCAAAGAGCTCGCTGTAATGCTCTTGGTCGTCGTCGCCGACGAGCTGCTGGTAGAGCGCGAAATAGACTTCGTAGGCGGAGAGGAGGGTAGGGTCGTCCTTGGAGACGCTGATCTTGTGAACAGTCTTCTCCAACGGGCTGAAATCCTGTTGGATCGATTGGTCGACGAGGACGTTCCGGTCGGCAAGGTAGAGGACCTTTTTCTTCAAGCCGCTTTCGAGGAGCCTCCAGACGATCTGAAACGCCGTGTAGGTCTTGCCGGTTCCGGTCGCCATCACGAGCAGCACGCGGTCCTGCCCGCCCGCGATCGCGTCGACCGTTCGGTTGATTGCGACGCGCTGGTAGTAGCGCGCTTCTTTGTCGCCTAGTTTCATCCCTTCATAATAGGCTTGGTTGGCGACGCGCTCTTGGTCGGGAGAAAATCCTTTTTCAGCGAAGTAGCGCGCCGTGAGCTCCGCTTCGGTCGGGAACTCGTCGAGCGGGAATTCGCGCTCTTGTCCGGTAAGGAAGTCGTGTTCGACAAACGCGTCGCCGTTGGAGCTGTACGCAAAGGGCGCGTCGAGCGCTTGTGCGTATTCCATCGCCTGTTGGAGCCCGCGCGCGGGGCTGTGCGCGTTCGATTTCGCTTCCACGACGGCGAGGGGCGTGTGCGCGTTCAAAAAGAGGACGTAATCGGCGCGTTTGCTGCTCTTCCTCCCCGCTTTGGAGCCTTGGAGAACAATTTGGCCCGCCGTGAATTCCATGCTGATTTTCGCTCTTTGCCACTTCTTCGTGATTGCGGGCGTAATGTAGTGGAACTTAATGTCCTCTTCTGACATTTTCGATTTGTCGAAGATAGGCTCGCTCATTTTGGGACTCGATTTTTTAGGACTGAATTGAAGGAACAGAACCGATTTCTTAATTTTAACGCGCTTTTTCCCAATTGCAAATATTTCTTGGAAATTCTTTGTTACGGGACGCGGTTGAGCCGCAATAAAAAACGCGCCGATTCCGAGAACCGACGCGTTGTTGTCGTTATGCGCTGAGCGCTATGGGGCGATCAGGATTCTTGCCCGTCCGGCTTGAGTCCGTGCCGCCGCTTCTGGAAGAACCTGCCGAAGAGCTTGCTCGAGAGGAGCGAGGGCAGGAAGATCAAGTCGCCAAAGAGCGAGGTCATCAGGATCGCGAGCATCATGATACCGAATCGCTGGGTCGGTATGAAGGTGCTGAATGCGAAGCTGAAGAGTCCGAAGCCGGAGATGAGCGCCGCTTGGGTCATCGCGGTCGCGCAGCGTTCGTAAGCGCTGAGCACGGCGTCTTTGGGCTCCATGCCTTCTCCGGTCGCCACGTTGAACCAGGTCAGGTAGTGCATCGTATTGTCGACGGCGACGCCGAGCGCCACGGACGCAGTCATCATGGTTCCGACGTCGACAAGTATGCCCGCCCAGGACATGAACCCGAAGACGACGATGACCGGGAAGATGTTCGGAAGCATCGCGACGAATCCTGCGGGTATGTTGCGCATCAGGAAGATAAAGATGATCAAGATGAGGGTAAAGGACATGAGCAAACTTGCCCCGAGCCCTCGGATGAGCTCGTGCTGAGTCTTATAGACGAGCGGGACCGTCCCGGTATATTTTGCAGAGAAGCCCGCAGGGTAGATCCAGTCTTCCATATGCGTGTCGCCCATGGAATGCTGCAGCGCGTCCTGCTCCGCTTCGGACATATCTCCGAGCGTGAATTCCCGCATGAGGGTTTTGGCGTCTTTGCCTTTCTTTTTAGCCGTTTCAGCGGGTAATTTTTGATCGACGTACGCTTTTGCTTCTGCAATTTTTGCTAGAACCGCTTCCGATTCAAAGGGCGACGCTTCAGTCACGCTTCCCTCCTGCTGCGCCATTGCGATCGAGGTCGTCAGCGCGATCGAGGCTTCCGCCAACATCGGTTCGACGACGTTTTTCACGTCTTCAATGAGGACGGAGTAGTCGATATCCTTTTTCAACGCCCATACGCGGATGCTGATACGCCAGACTTCGACGCCTTGTTCTACTCGCCACTTTATCGCGCCGTTGTGCAATAGGTCGACGTCGCTCGGGTCGATTTTCCGGAGCGAACGATCGAGCCTCGTTGACGCGAGGAGCGTTTGCAGGTCGCTGACGCCTTGTCTCTCCAGGTACTCTTTATTGTCGAGCAGGACAAACGCGGCGCGCTCGGCCTTTTCTTTGTCCAGCTCGAGCGTTCTTAGCGCTTGGAATTTTGCGTAGTACGGCGTGAGGAATTCGTCGTCGTCGTGCGGATTTCCTATGTCGGCGACAAACGCGTCGTAATCGAGCCCTTTTGCGCTGACATTTTCGTCGTTGGCGAGTTCCGCGTTGAATTCGACGACTTTGTTCTCAAATTCGACGCGTTTCGCTTCCGCAGCTTCGGCGAGGAACTCGTGGAGTTCCTTAAGGGACGGATTGCCTTCGATGGCGAGATAGTCTCTCAAGGCGGCTCTATTTTCGTCTACAGCCTTGCCGACTACGGTCGAGACGGCGCGGTATGCGGCGCCTCCTTTTGCAGTCAATTCGCTTGCGTCGGGCGCAAAGAGAGCTACCGACAGGGTTCCTCCAATATCTTCTGAGAGTTCCGCCTTGAGCCTTTCATTCATTTTATTAATGAGTTCGAGCCTTTCGGCGGTTCGGAACGAGTTGTGGTACAATTTGCTGTTGTCGAAGCAGATAATCAGCTCCATCGGGACGAGCGGTCCGAGCTTCTCTTCGAGCCAGGTGTAATTCCGGATGATTTCAGCGTCGTCGGTGAAGAAGCTCATCATCTTGACCGAGGTCTTCATTTTTGGCAGCTGAGAGGCGAAGAAGCAGAGCATCGCAACGCAGCAAATAATCACAATGTAGTTGTATTTAATGATGAATCCGCCGACATGCTCCCAGAAGATCAGGATGATGTTCTTGCTCGTGTCTTTGCCTTTGCCGCCATATTTCGCCGCGAATTTCCTCGACGGGTAGAAGTGCAGGAGCGCGGGCAAGTAGAGGAAGATAAGAATGAGCGTACACAAGACGCCGATCGCCGAATAGACCCCGAATTTCGTAATCGGAACAAGCCGACCGACGAAGAGCGAGGCGAGCCCGATCGCTGTGGTGAGCTGCGCGAAGAAACTGGGCGTAAAGGCGTGCCGCACGGCGCGTTCCGTCGCTCCCTCGAGCCCGTTTTCGCGGATCGCGTCGTGGTAGTAGTTAATCATATGGACGGAGCCCGACATACCGATAATATAGACGAGCGCGGGCATACTGAGCAAGATGGAGTCGCACGTTCCTCCGGTCAGCGAGACGATGGCGAGCGAGACGCCCGCTGATATGATGGCGACCCAGAAGACGAACATCGTCAGCCTGAAGCTTCGCAGGCAGATGAACGCGATCGTAATACCAACGACGGCGCAGATACCGGCGAGCCGGAAGAGGGTGCGCTGCCCTTCCTGGTCGAGCGCGACGTTGTCAAAGGGAGGACCGCCAAGAATGACGCCGTCCATGCGCACCTTTCGGCCGTGCAATATTTCGTCGATCATGCCGGTGAAGTTTTTGACCATTCGGGACGCGACGGAACCGGTCTTGACCTCGGTAGTGTCCGGCAGTCCGCATTCGACGGAGATTTCGCGGATCTTGTTGAGGACGCGCTGAAGTTCTTTCCCGTTGCGCTTGCCTTCGGTGAGCGTAACGATGAGCGCCGTGCTCTTGCCGTCGGGCCCGATGAGCGTGCCCTTAAGACGTTCGCGGATCTTGCGTTCTGTCGGGTTCAAGCCGTCTTCGTCGAGGGCTTCCTCTTGGTCTTGACCGCGCCCAGGACGCCGTTCTGTTCTTTCGTACGCATGAGAAAGGAGCCGGATGAGCCGCGGCCCCGTCAAAACTGACTGGAAGAACCGCTCTTCAACTTCTTCTGGTTCTTCGGCTTTTTTTTCTGGAAGCTCGGCGCCCGTCGCGTCGACGAGCGCTTGCGTGGAGACGTTTGTCGGCTCGCCGGCAAGTTCGCTCAATTCGCCGGGAACGTCGGACACTTGGAATTCTGCCGTGAGCGCGGTTGTGGAGGCGCCCAGCGAGAAATTATCGATCGTTTGTTCCGGAACGAGTTTTTGCGCGAAGAGTTCGATACGGTCGTCCCCAACTTCGCACCCTTCCCAGCTGACAACGACGCTGCTTTCAAACGGGAATATCTTGAGATACCAGGCGTGGTCTCTAGTTTGCTGATAGTTGGGCGGCAGCCAGTCTGCGGCGTCGTTCGAGTTGCTCTTAAGGGTCTGTTTCGTTCCCATCCAAATGAAGGCGAGAAGGAAGACGACTACAAAGAGGATTCGAAAACCATATTCTTTAAAGAAGTCTTTTTTCATCCGAAATACCAAAATCTAAAGTTCGGCGCAAAGCCGACCAGCTTGAAAACCAAGCGTGGTTTATTATTTAAAAGTTAGGAAACTAGGAACGTCAAGCGCGCGGCGCTCCTAACTAATATTACATAATCGCGTTGACGCGCGTCGCCGACCGGTTGAAGCCGTCTCTGCGCGTTGACGCTGAATCTCAGGCAAATTATTGCCCAAAGGGGGACCAAGAGCTTTCACCGTCGGCGAATCCTGGCGCCGGACCTTCGGGCTCTTGGTATTCTTCTTCTTGGGGCGGCGCAGCTTGAAGGTTAATCGGCTGCGTAACGCCAAAAGATTTTTTCGAGGCGGGCTCTGTCGCGCCGACTTGTCTCAGCGGCTGCGGCGGCTCCGCCTGGGAGAATCTTGGTCCTGAATTTGAGCGCGGTACGGGCGCGAAATCCGGAAGCGTCTCCGTGTTCGACGTCGGCGAGGAATCGTATCGGTCTGGGTCGATTCCATTTTGATAGGAAGGCGCGAGCCTTGCGGGATCGACTTCCAACATACTTCCGCCAGGATAGACGTATTCGTCGACGGGTCTCCTTGAGTTCGCTTTTCCCTTAGCCGAATTTTCCGCCCTATTTTTTTCCAATTGGGCGCGCAGCTGTTCGTTTTCTCTCAGCGCGTCGCGCAGTTCGAATTTTGCGCGGTAGATCTCGTCTTCGAGCTGTCGGCGTTCGCTGATTAGAATCGCTTCGTTAATCGCGTACTGTTTACGGCTCGTGCATCCGAGGACGCAGAGCGCCGCCAGACCGACGATCGTGTATGCGGCAAAAGCGCGCCTTTCGGAGAATAAATGGAAAATCCATCTAAGATATGCTGTAGAGTTCATGGGAACCGTCCTTAGACTATTTGGGCGCGTCCGCCTCCTGCGTTCGCGCGTCGTGCTCCGAGCCGAAATACTTTTCGACCGAATGTAATCCTTCGAAGTCTACTTAAAAAACGCTATGTCGTCAAGTGAGTTTCCGGGGTTTAGCGCACTCTTTAAGAAGAGAAAACGCCGCGTTTTTCGACTAGGAAAACCGTGGCGTTTAGGTTGCCTGGGCGCTATTGCGCTGCGAGTAAAAATCACTTCGTCAACATCTGCTTATTTTCAATACGGACCTTTGGACCGACGTCGAACGTTTGCGCGTTCTTGCCAGGAACAATGGTGATAGCGAGGTCTGTCAGCTCGACTTTTTTGTATTTGGGGTCAATTTCTTCGTACTCTTTTTCTTCAGCGGAGACTTTTTTGACCCACTCTTGGGGCCTTCCGGATCCTGGGGCGGCGAAGGTTGGTTTTTGCGCGTTTCGCTTTCGGTGCGCGTGGTCTTATAGACGACGACTTGGAAGTCGCCTTCCGGCGCGCCGTTGTATTTGCCTAACGTTCTAATGACGCAGACGCCTTGCGCGTCGGTAACGCCGCCGGCAAACCATTTGTAGGCAAGGTCGTCTTTCTTTTGCAGCTGGACGCTCGCGCCTTCGACTGGGGTTCCTTCTTGAACGATCGTTATCGAGGTCGGCTGCAATTTCGGCATATCGGGCGGCGTTTTCTCGCCGCCGCATCCGCAAAACGCTAGAATCGGCGCGGAAATCAGGGCTATGATGAGGGCTCTTTGCATTGTTGAACCTTTGCTAGTTGTTAAAGACGTCGAGGGGACGCCGCCGTAAAACGGGCGACGTCCCTTGCACTATTAGACGTTAGCGACGAGGTCAGTTAGAGGACGACGTCGTTTCGCCCCCCGCGGGCGAACCCATCGCACCCCAGACGCCGTAGGGGGATTTTCCAGAGGTGACGGCGTAGGAGTTTGCAGAACCGGCGTCGATAGTGTCGGACACGAAACGAACGGAGCCGTCCGCCATGCCGACGTTGACGCCGCCGGAGTGATAGCTTTGCGCGGCAAAACAACCCCAGGCGTAGTTGTCGATGGGCGGCCAGGAGTAGATGCAGCTCGGGCTGTTCGGGGGAAGAACGGTTGTGAACGCGCCATTGACGGAACGTCCGTCGGTCCAGAGCAGGGCGCGCCAGGTGTCGGTTCCCGAGTTCAACGCGTTCGGGTCGTCGGCGCGGCGCGATTCGGTCAAGCAAGCGGCCGGCTTAGCGCGTCCGTCATAGAGGGAGCCCGTCTTGAAGACGCCCCCTTTCACTTGAGTCGAACCGTTTCGGTCGCCAACCATTTCGGAGATGGCGGCTGTGTTTGAGGTTCCGTCCGAAACAATTGCGAGCGGTCGCCATCCAAGGGGGCAGAAGAGGCCGCGCGAGTCGACTTTTGCGGCGACGCCTTCGCCCCAGTCGGGCCGCGCGTTATGCCACATACCGTCGCCCAAGCTGACGCACACGCTGGAGCGGCACATATTTTGGTGCGGAGAAGGCAGCTGCGCGTTACCGTCGCTCGGGCAAAGAATCGTGGGGATCTTGCTCGTGAATTCCGGACGGTTTTCGAAGGGCCACGAGTTTGGACCGAGCGCCTGCGCGCGTGCGGAAATTGCGTCGTAACGCGCTTGTTGTTCCATAAATGGAAGGAGCGCGACCGTAGCGCTGACAAATCCTCCGTAAGCGGGGTCGCTGTATTGGTTGGTGTTGTAGTTGTAGAAGTTCATGCGCGACGCGGGGAGAACGCCGTTCGCGTCGTGATAGTTGTGCAGGGCCAGAACGTATTGTTTCAAATTGTTCGTACACTGCATGCGTCTTGCCGCTTCGCGCGCCGCTTGAACAGCGGGGAGAAGCAAGCCAATCAAGATACCGATGATCGCAATAACGACCAACAGCTCGACCAGCGTAAAACCGGACTTCTGACGTTTCATGGTTCGTTCAGCTTTCTAGGGCGTGTTGACGCTAATTTTTTCATTCGCATTTCCCCTTGAATAATACGGGTAAAATGGCTATTGTTCTCATTATGGAACTTACAAGAGAACAATTTGACAAAATCGCCCCAACACTACCTGT
>JAQVHZ010000090.1 GCA_028695965.1 Thermoguttaceae bacterium
GAATTGATCGTAATCTCCGAGTTTGCGGCAGTCGCCGTGTTCGTCGCAACGTACTTATAGAAGACCGAGTACGGTCCAATGTAGCCCGTTGCGGCGTCGGTCGCGCCTGTGCCGCCCGTGCCGCCGGTCGCGCCTGCGCCTCCGGTTCCGCCGCCGCCTGTCAAACTTTCGTCCATGACGATTTCCGTGCCGGCGTTCTTATTCGGACCCGCCCAAGCCACGACGAAGCGCGGAACGAGGGAATCGGATTCGGAAGAGACGTCCCACGGGAATATCGAGACGGACGGCGCAAACTGGTTGCCTGCGGTCGTCGTGTTGACGATGAATTCGCCTTCGTCAAGCTTGAGCTGTTGTCCGAGCTTACGCGGAACAACTTGCCTGATACCGTCGATAACCTCGTAGACGTAACCGTCGATGTAGACGGGGTAGCCCGCGCTGTTGAAGACGCGCGCCGCCACGCCGTAGTCGTGGCGTTCGATCTTGACGCCGGACGAGGAGTCGTAGTTGAATTCTTCCGCGTCATAGGATTCCCACGCGAAGACGACGCCGTCGTTGTTGCAGGAGACGCTCGGCGCGCCTTGGACGTTCTTGACGATCGTGTTCACAATCACTTCGTTCGTCGTGCCCATGAACGGGATCGGAACGCCGTTGCCGTCGTATCGTCGCGCGTAAATATCGGCGCCGTTGGCGCTGTTGTGGTCGGAAACCCACGTAATGTAGTATTCGCCGTTATCCTGGTTGGTCGCGATCTGCGGATCGTATTGACCGCGGTAGATCGACTGGTTGACTTGCGAAATCGTACCGTTCAGGACCGAGTAGAATCCTTGGTTTTCACGCGCGGTAACAGTCTTCTGGAAGACCTCGAACGACTTGGTCCGTTCGACGTACGCTTCCCAGACGAGCACGTATTTGATTTGTCCGTTGACGACGACGCTTCCGACGTCGAAGCTTTCGATCGACATCGTCTCTTGTTCGCTGATGATCTTGAAGGCGGCGCCCTTGGCGTTGCCGTTCAGGTCGTAGAAGCGGCCGTACATTTCGTCGGACTTGTTCGGGTTGTCTTTCGAGCCCTGGAGCCACGTAATCAGGACGAGACCGGTCGATTCGTTGATGCAGACGTCGGGATCCCAGCATCGCGTGCCGCGTTCGCCCGCGATTTGGACCTGCGCCTTTTGCGGCTTGCCGCCAGGATAGAAGCGCGCGCACACGCCGTTCAGGGCGTCTTCGCTTTCGCCGTTCCAGACGACGACGTAACTGCCGCTTTCGGTCATATCGATATCGGGATCGATCTGGTTGCCTTCGGAGTACGGGTTGACTCTGGTTTCGACGCCGCTTGGACTGCCGTCCGCATTGAAGGCGCGCATGATAATATCCGACTCGATACGGTAGGTCGTTCCGTCGACGACGACGGTGTTGTAATAACCGTAGACGGCGTCGTCGACGCCCGTCGCGCCGGTACCGCCAGTTCCGCCCGTGCCGCCGGTTCCGCCGGTGCCGCCAGTTCCCGTAGAGGTTCCGACTTCGTAGAGGACCTGTTGTTCCGTAACGATGATGAATCCGTCGGCGTTGGAGGCGACGACCGGTTTGCCTTCGCCGCCGTATTGACCGATGAACGCTTCCACGTCGTTATTGGGAACATAGTCGTCAATGGCGCCGATCGACGGAATGCCGACGGTAAAGCGCACGGTGAACGCGCCGCCTGCCTCGCCGTCGTAGTCGCCGTCGAGGCAGTTCTTGCCGCTGGCGTCGGTAACTTTGTCCGCCAACGTCATGACGTAGGAGCCGTCCGGCAGCTCTTCCTTGAAGATGATGACCAATTCGTAGGAATCGGTAGCGTACGCGGGGTCGCACACGGTGTAGTAGTCCGCCGGATCCAAGCCCTGACTGCGGAGATAATCGACGACCTTAGTGGACGCGTTATAACCGTAGATAATGTCTTGGACGTAGGTCGACGTTACGTTGTGCCCGTCCTTCATGAAGGTCCAGTCGTTGAAGTTGATAACGCTCTTCACGTCCTTGTTTTCAAGGTCTCTGGCGTCGGAGTACTCGTAGACGTCGTTGTACTTTTCGAGCGCTTCGAAGAGATCCGCTTTGACGTCCGCGTTCATCTGCGCGGTGTACATGTATTCGCTGAACGAGTAGACCAGCGCGGTCGGACCGTGGCCGGACGCGAAGGTAACGGAGTTCGCATAGAGCGAAACTTGCTGCGCATTGTCGTTGGAGTCGGTGAAGACGGCGTTCGAACGCGTAACGTACGGAGGCGTCGTGTCTTTCGGCAGCGAGATGGAGCGCATGCACACGACCGATTCGATATTCTCTTGCGGATAAGAGAGGTCGGTCCAGACGAAGACCATATCGCCGTTCGCGTCGACCGCGACGGCCGCGCCGATTTGATCGTCGTCGTCCGCGTTCACGTCAAACGGATTGGAGCGCGAGACGCGGAATTCGGCGCCGATTTCGTCGAGCTTGTAGTTCGTTTGGTACGTAACGATATCCTCCGCCGCGTCGCCTGTCGGCGCGACGACGGCGATGCTTTCCGAAGTCAGCGCGTAACGGCGCGCGTAGATACCGAAGTTGTCGACCATATCGGAATTTTCTTCGTTGGTCGGATCTTGGTAGCTTTCGTAGGCAATAACGAAATTGCCGTTGTCAGCCATCGCGACTTGAGAATGAATCTGATCGTACGCGGTGTACTCGTTGACCTGGTAGACCCGGGAGGAAGCCATATCGGCAGTTTCCGCAGAGCTGCGGAAGACGCGCATGAAGACGCCGCCGAGCCCGTTGTTCGAGCCGCCGGTGAGCGCGTCGCCGTTCCGGTCTTGGTTGTAGCCGGTCCAGGAGATAACGAAGTTGCCTTCGCCGTCCATGCCGACGCTCGACCAAATTTGCGAACCCTTCTGCCAGAAGTCGTTGTAATCGACGACCGTAACCTCGCCTGTGTCCGTTCCAGTACCGGCGCCGGTTCCGGTATCGTCGTCGTCGGTAACTTCGACAAAGATGCTGCGCTCGGTGTTGACGAGGAACTCGTTGCCGAGCCCGCTCAACATGACGGAGTTAATCCAGTCGGCGTACGCGGAGACGCGAACGTCGACCTGGTAGTTGCCCGGACCGAAGAGGCCGTCGCCGCTGAAGTCGGAACCGTAGGAGCAGACGCCCGCGATCTGACCGTTGATGAAGGTCGGGCTGCCGGAGTCGCCGGGCGCCGTAATCGCTTCGTCGAGGCCGAGACCGAGGTTGCGGATACCGTAGTAGTTGCCGAGGTAGTCGTTCGCGTAGGTTCCGTCGTCGAAGTCGTAGATCAAGGTGTTCGGGTTGCCCGCTTCGTCGAAGTGCGCGCCCGTCAATTCGTAAACGTTTTGACCTTCGTGCTTCACGCCGAAGCTGCGAGCCGCTTCGGGGTCGGCGTCGTATTCGTCGCTGACGTCGCCGTAGGTTCCGTACCCGACGAAGGTAACCGTTTGACCGACTTCGTTGTTGCCGGTGTAGAGGTCGTAGCCTCTCAGGGAGGACGGAGCCGAGGACGAGAGGACCAAAACGGCCAAGTCGACTTGGTTGTCGGCAGGATCGCCCGCGTAGGTCGGATGGACGTAAATTTCTTCGACGCGGATGCGGACGACGCCGGAGGACGTCTCGAACGTGCAGTACACTTGTTCTTCCGTCGGGTCGACCGGAACGCCCGATTCGTCGCAGACGACGTGCGCCGCGGTGAGGACGTGCCAACGGGACGTCAAGAGCGCGCCGCTGCCGATCGCGTCGATATCGCCTTGGTCGGCGCCTGTGCCGCCCGTGCCTGCGCCTGCGGCCGCTTCGGCGCCGATCGTAACCATACAGACCGACTCATAGCCTTGACCGGCGTAGATTCGATGGTAGTTAATATCGTCGGTCGTGATGACTTTCGAGGCTTCGTAAGTCGCGCCGCTGACCGAAACGACATCTTGGGATTTCCGAGCGGTCGTCATTTCTTCGAGCGTGCCGACCGAGGAGGAAACGACGTGGTTCGACGCGAATTTACGCGCGTAGATGTTCGATTCGATCGGGGAGTCGGCGTCCTGTCCCCAAGAGGTCCAGGAGACGACGAAGGAGCCGTCCGGTTCCATGCCGATGGCGGCGAAGCGCTGGTTGTTTGCGGTCGTTTGGTTGACGGCAAATTCCGTGCCCGCCACGCCCTTCTGACGCAGCGCGACGTTGACTTTCAGCTCCTTACGATTCGTCGACGCCGTGAGGATATCGACATAAGTCGCGGTGTATTCGCCCTTATATTCGATCGAGATTTCGCCCGCGGAGCTGAGCGAGACTTCGATATCTTTTTCGGTGAAGTAGCCGGTGCCGACCAACGCGTCTTTGACCGCTTTCATATTCGCTTTCATTTCGACGGAAAGCGGAATATTGACGGTGTAGTAATGCTTAACTTCGCGCTTGAGTTTTTCGTCGTACCTGTCGACGGACCCGGAAAGGGTGAGCACGTCGCCTTGGATGTTGATCGGGTTGATGAATTGGATCGTTTGGATCGTGTTTTGGTAGCCGTAGGACAGGCCGTTGGTAATGAAACGCCGACC
This sequence comes from Thermoguttaceae bacterium, assembly GCA_028695965.1. Classification (GTDB taxonomy): domain Bacteria; phylum Planctomycetota; class Planctomycetia; order Pirellulales; family Thermoguttaceae; genus RUG369. The sequence goes on from JAQVHZ010000090.1 coordinate 4,557, forward strand.
GTAGATCCCCCACCCGCTGCCGTCTTGGTTGTAGGATTCCCAGACGACGACGATATCGCCGTCGGAGTCCATAGCGACTGCGGCGTATTGTTGATCTTCATCGGTCTCGACGTTGGCGCGCATCGGGTCGGTCGAATTGCCGTTGATCGACATCTGGCCGCCGTTGAACGCGTACTTCTTCATATAGACGTCGCGGCTTCCGTCTTCGCCGGCTCCGAACGTGCGCATATCCCAGACGACGACGAATTCGCCCCTGTCGCTCATCGCGACGGACGCTTGGCGCGGGTCGGTGTAGGAGTTGCCGATTTGCTTGCCGTTCGCGTCGAAGTAGCCGGTACTCGAGTAGACTTCGATCAAGACGCCTTCGTTCTCTTCGATGACTTGCTTGCGCGTGCCGGTAGAGTCGGTGATGTAGAGCGCTCGGTACGTGCGCGCGTAGACCGTCTTATCGACGGAGTAGGAGCCGTCGCTGTTTTCCTTCTTGACTTCTTCGGTCCAGACGACGACGTAGTCGCCGCTGGCGTTCGACGCGATCGCTTGCGCTGTGTTCGGGCCGTAATCGCTCGAATCGTCAAGGATGGACGAGCGCGTAACTTGCTTGAGCCTGTCGCCCGACTCGATCGTTTCGTGGTCGAAGACGTATTCGTTGCCGGCTTGACCTTGACGTTCGGTCGCGTTCACGTACGTAACTGGGATATAGTCGTTGTAACGGAACGAATCGGAATAAGTGAAGCCGAGCGCTTCGTTCAGGCGGATAACGCTGAAATCGAGCTCGAAGTCTCTGCCGTCGTAACCTGCGGCGCTTCCGTCGGGCGCGTAGCCTTGGCTGTAAATCGCGTTGCGCGCGGCGTCTTGAACCATCGAGGAGCACACGAGCGTGTAGTTTCCGTCGTCCGGCTCAAATCCTTCGGCAAAGTGAACGACCGCTTCGTAACGGTTCGTGCCGTACGCGAGGTCGCTGAAGTTGATCTGCTCGATCGGATTGCCGTCGCCGTCGACGGTATTGCGCGCCTGCTCTTTGGACGCGTTGAGGCCGTAGTCGACGCTTTCGATCGCGCCTGCGACGATGACGCCGTCTTGGAGCAGGTACCAGTTCGCCGGGTTGTCGACCGCGTGGAGCGCGATGTAGGACGCGTCTTGCGCCGTCGCGGCGTTTGTGGCGTCGAACATCGTCAGCATGTCTTCGCTGAACGAAACGACAATATCTTTAATAGCGGAAGTTACCGTTTGGTTGTCGTCGACCTTTTCGCCGTTCGGGAGCGAGACGTTCGTAACGATCGGACCGGCGTTGTCGGTGTTTTCCGTGAAGGCGCGCAGATAGATGTGCGAGTGCGCCGTTCCAATGGAGTCGCCGATGCTCGGATAGAGGTCGTTGCGGACCTCGGCGGTCGAATCTTGCTGCATCGTCCAGACGACAACGACGTCGCCGTTCGAGGTGTTCGCAACGTTCGCGTTCGTTTGGAGATTGCCGTAGGATCCGTAACGCTCAACGTACATATCGGTGTAACCCGCGTAATTGAGATTTTCGTCCGTTTGGTTGAGGAGCGTGAGCACGGAGCTGTTCGGAGTCGGCATGATGTAGAGTTCCGTGTCGTGGAGCGAGCTTTGCGCGGTGATCTGGAGCGCGACGAACCCGTCGACGGTGCGCATACCGTAGTATTCGACGTTGTTTTCCGTGTATACGTACGTATACTGGAATTGATCGACGTCGAGATCGATTTCTCCAACCGTTCCCTTATAGAAATCAATTTCATCCAAGCTGACGAGGCGAACGACGAAGCAGTCGGTGTTCCCGCCACAGATTGCGAGCGAGTTCAGCGCGTCGGAGAGCGCGTTGGTCATTTCCAAGGGCCTGGACAGGAAGCCGTTTTCGAAGTAGTCGCCGATTGCGAAGGAGACGCGTTCGCAAGTCTGCGCGTTGGTCGTGCTAATGTCCCTCGCCGTGGCGACGCCGATATCAAACACAAGAGTTCCGCTCGCGACATATTGGGTCGGGAAAGAAAGGTAGAAGCACGCGTTCGAACCGTTGCGGTAACCGCTGACGACGCCGGAAACGACCATCGCCGCCAGGTTGGTATTGATGTTGCCCTCGTCGTCGTCGCCTGCGGCGACTGCGTCGTAGATCGTTTGACCGTAGTTGACGTAGCTGATATCGTAGCCGTTGTTGCGCAGGGGCGCGAGCATCGTCTCGAGAATAGCGTCTAGGCGCGTGAGCTGTTCGGTGTTGGCGCCTTCTTTCTGCGCGACGGACAGGAAGTAACGAATATAGCTGTCGGCGTCGATACAGTCGTAGTTGTGGATCTGATAGATCGGGGTAACGCCGTTGTCGGTGAATTCGCCGAATTCGTCGTAGCCGTATCCCAACGCCATTTGAATGAAGGGGATAAGGTCGGCGTTCTTGTCTTCGTAGGAATACTTGTTGCCGCGATAGAACTGCTTGTGCTTGTAGCAAAGATTGTTGTTTTCGAAATCTTCCCACTTAAGCTGAATGTACAGGTTGTCGTAATCGCTCGAATAGAGCCATTGCATATTCGCGGGCGTAATCGACTGAATATCGAGGCCCAAACCTTGATAAGCGATAAAGACGTCGCCGTCGGCATCGACGCCAACAGACGGCTTGCCTTGATCGGCAACGGTAATCGGATTGACAATTCTTGGCGCCAGGACCTGGTTGGCCGCGTACTTTGTGCTCCTCAGACGTTGACCAACGGAAAGATTCACCAGCCCGTCGGCTTCGTCGTCATCATCGGCGTTATCGTTGGCGGCGTCGTCTGCAGGCTCGTCGGGTCCTTCGGCGAAAAGGTCGTCGTCATCGTCTTGAGTATCGAGTTCGGTAATTTCGTAAACCGTTACGTAGGAATCGGTAACAGGCAACATGGGCGTTCCGCCGACGCCGTCGGCTTGCTCTTGAGTGTACGCCAAAGCGTAACGATTATTGTAGTCGAAGGAAACGCTGGAGCCGTAGGTTACCCCCGTGCCGACGCGTTGACCGTCAATGATAAAGACGTCGCTGTACGGCTCGAGGACGGATTGATAGAAATAAAGGCCATAGTTCCACGTAACAACTGCGAAGCCGGCTTCGGACATTGCGACGTATGAGGAGCCAAAATAGTGGGAGCTGACTTGAGTGCTCGCGAAGGTGATATCGCCCGAGGTCGGCTGCGCTTCGTTGTTGAACTGGCGCCCGTAGATACCGCCAAAGTAGCTGTTGTCCTGCGCGATATACGTCCAAGTGATGATGAAGTTGCCGTTGTTGTCGGCGGAGATCGCCGGATCGGTCTGCTTGCCGTTCAACGAAGCGTTGACGACAAATTCTTCCGCAACCGGATAAACGCATTGAACTTTAGTAGTCGAATTTGCGTTGAGCGCGTACGGATCGGAGACGAAATCGGTGTTGTAGGCGGTTGCAGGAGGTTGATAACCGACTTTGCCCCCTTCGGCGCCATTGTCGAAGAAGTTGCAGACGTAGTCGGGATCGTATCCTCCCTCGCCCGCTTCAGGCAGGTACGCCTGGACGGTGAAGCGGCGCGCCTTAATTTCCGTGCTGTTGTACGCTTGGAGCGCGTCGGCGTTTTCATGTTCCCACGTGACGACGAAAGAACCGTCGTTGCTGACGGCGACGTCAGGACGAGATTGGTTCGTGCGGCCCGTGCCGTTCAGGACGACGTCGTCCCAACGGTCGCGAACGACGTCCCCGTCTTCGTCGACGACGAAATCGGCGACTTCAACTGCATTGACGCGGAAGACCGCGCTCGGCTCTTTGACGGTGATGGTCGCGGAATCGACGCTGTAGTCGTACGCGCCGTTGTACTGGTATTCGCCGGTGCGCGTGTTTTGACGAACAACGTCGGTGTACGCGAAAGTCTTGCCCGACTTCGTCGCGTTCGTGGCGGCGGAAACGACGAGCGTCTCTTGATCGGTGAGCCCGGAAGCGCCGGTGAACGTAATCATGAACTGGTTCGTCGTACCCGGGACGGGCTCGACGGCGACCTCGATCGCCTTGATCGGCGCTTGCATCGATCCGTAAGATTGATCGGACGAGTACGCGCGCGTCGGCTCGGTCGTGTATTCGTAGGAGTACGTCCTTTCGTCGTATTCGTATCCTCGAGTAATCGGCGCGTAAAGCTCCGGTTGTCCTCCTGCGGCGTCAAACGCTCTTTGGATATTTTGCGCGGTTTTGTAAGGATCGGCGTCGACGACGATACCGATCTTATTACCCTTCGAGTTATAGGCAGTAATCGTCTGGACGTCGCTGACGGTGGTCACGACGCCGCTCGTGAGCGTGTCGACGACGGAGTCGCGCGCAAACTGGAGCTGACGGACAATAGCCGAGCGGCCCGACGTGTTGATAATGTTCGTGATGTTTTGCGTATACTTGACGCCGAACTCGTCGCGAAGAATCAGCTTCTGGAAATTCGAGCAGCCGTTCAGGTCGGTAATATCGAAGCCCGGCGCCTTGAACATATTGATCAGGCCGGTAATATCGCTGTAGTAGTTGTTCGAGACGCGGAAGTCGGGCAGATCGTAACCCGCCCAGTTCTCGCCGTTGAACGTAATATCGAAGTCGGTCTCGCTGTACGCGCTGACGGTAACGTCTTTGTATTCGCCGCCGGGTATGCCGCGAATCGCCGCTTGAAGATTGGCGGCGTTGTCGCCCGGGAGGAGCGTGGAGTCGTACTTGTAGAGGACCCACGTCAATTCGTTTTCTGCATAGAACCCGAGATAGAAGCAGGAGATCGAGTTGGAGGTCGTGTAGACGTCGGCTTCGCCGCGCATTACGTTTGAATCGTAGATCGAGAAGCGCTGCGATTCGTTGGCGTTGTAGAGCAAGTCGAACGAACCGGCTTGAACGATCGCGCCTTGAACGACCGTCTTCTCAACGGAGCCGTCGGCGTTCGTCTTATCGACTTCGTACCAACCGGTAGTCAACGCGACATAAGAATCGGCGGGGAAGATCCTGCCGTCGCTCGTCGTGAGCTCTTTGGTAACCTTATTGACGGTTCCTCGAGTTTCAAAGACTTCGACGACGCCTTCGCTGTTGGTCGTCGTTACTTGGAACCATAGGTCTTTGGCGGTTACCGCTTTGTAATTACCCGGCTCGTAGTATTGGCCGTCGGAACCGAGCATCGTGTTCGGAACGCATTCCTGCGGGATCGTAACGATCTGAACTTCGTCAGTCAGGTAACGCGCGTAGACGTTCAGATCTTCGACGAACTCGCCGTTTTCGTCGGTAAGATACATACTCGACGCGGGGTCGTTCGGATTGTAATCAGGATTAGCCAGCCGGTCGGCGGCGGTCCACGCGACGACGAGATCGCCCGCCTGATTGGAATCGACGGCGACGTCGCCGCGAATATCTTGCCAGCTGGGATTGACGAGAAGGTTTTCCGTCGTGGCGACTGTTAAGCTTAAGAGTTGACGTTCTTCAAGTTGGTCTAAGAACAACTTCGTCGGTTTTTGTTCACGACCATTCGCCTGACGTTTTTTCGACAAACGTTCCAACAGCGATTCAGCGACGCTCCAAATTTTGTTATTTCGCGATAGTGACATAAGTTTTGCCTGACTCTTCAAACTAATTTAAAATTTAAGTGTGCGCATGAGCGCAACTACGCGCCGTTTAGTTCAAATCGCGTTCGACTTTACGCCGAAACCGACGTCGTTTCATCGAGGCGCAAAGTCTACGAACGAGTCGCGCGCAGCCGAAACCTCGACCGCATTCGAGTCGTCGACGACCCGCGGTCAAGTCGTTCGACCGCGCTTTGAACGTTCAACGATTTTCCGCAAGACAGGGACATGTCAACCGTGTCTTGCGAAAAGCAATTACCTGATGTAAATGGGTTCGGGACGGCCAAACCTCATGTTCCAGCCGTCGGAGCCCCGTCTATTCTTCGCGTCGGAGTTTCCATAAACACGAACGCGGCGATAGACTGCCCCATATTGTTTCTAATATACTCAGAAATCCGGGGCTGGTCTATTTCCGCAAGAAAAAAACCGAGCTTTTTTTATTTATCTTGTCTCAATAAACAGGTCGCGCAAGTTATCTCTTTAACCGAGAAGAAAACCTTTTGACCGGTTTTAGGCGTTACAACGATTGTAGTATCGTTATAAAGGCGCCAGTCCAGACGCAAACGGCAAGTTAGGCTCTTTTTACCCAAAACGTTTTATTTTGAAACACTTTCACGTTCAAAACGTCTCATTATAAAACTATCCTTGCAAATTCGCCCTTGTTTTGATACAATTTACCGGTCGTTAGTTCCCTTAAAATATTCCCATTTTTCTCGCTCTTTACTGAACGTTTTCGCCGGTTTTGACGAAGAGCGAGCGCCAAACGACTCAATTTCCACGAAAGGATCCCTATGACGTCGCCCAATTGCGGGGTCGGTATCTCGGCCTTTTTCGCGCGTTCCTCTTCCCTATGGAATAAGGCAGCGCACTTCACAGTATCCGTCCTTTCCTTTCTTGCGCTCTTTTCCAATCCGCAAGTTTTCGCTCTTTTCCCGAACGCAGAAGCGCAAAACGCCGATTCCGCGCAATATGCCGTTTCGACTAACAATAACGACGCGTCCGATTCTAACGGGAAAGCGCTTGCGGTCAAAGAGTCGCCGTGGTTCCGCCTGGTCCAGCGCGACGGAGCGCCGGTCCAGCTGCAAACCTCGATTACCCGTTATGCCGGCGGCTATGTCGGAACGGACGGCTCGACGAGGCAAGTCTCCGTCGACCTCGTCGGCGCGATCCATTTTGCCGAGCAAGGGTACTATGAAGCGCTCAATAAGGAATTTGAGAACTACGAGACCGTTGTCTTCGAACTCGTTACCGCGCGAGGCGCCGACGTCAAACAACTGTTTGAAGAGGAGCAGACGTCGGTCGATACGATAACCTCGCCGCTCGACTTCATCACGTTGACTCAAAACGTCATGGGCAATTCGCTCGGACTGGCTCGTCAAGTCGACAATATCGACTACACGGTCGACAACTTCGTTCGCGGCGACATGGACTCCGAAGATTTCGTCGCCCTGCTCTTCACCAACGGCGACGTCAATAATTTCTTCGCCGACAGCTTCTTCGCCGGTTTCGTCAACGAGACGCTCGGTCAATTTGAAGGCTGGGGAATCGCTCTTTTCAGCGCCAACGACCGTCGGCTCGCGCTGCGTCGGCTCTTTGCCGTCGAATTGTACAAAAGCATGGTCGCAGAAATTGCCAAAGAGACCCAGAAGCTCGAAAGCGGCTCGAAAGACGTCGACGTCGACGACAGCGACGCGGTCCAAAAGATAGCTATAGAGGATCGCGAGAACGTCATTATCCACCTGCGCAATAAAAAAGCGCTGGAGGCGGTCAAGAAAGAACTCGACGCCGGAAGAACGAACGTCGCGATTTTTTACGGCGTCGCGCACTTGCCCGACTTAGAACGCCTGCTGCAAAAAGAATTAGGGCTGAGCCAATCCGGCGAAGCGCGCTGGTTCACCGCGTGGGAAATGAGCGCCGAATAGCGAGCAAACTAGCGTTCCTGAAAAAACGACGCCGCGCTATTTGGCGAAACGATTCATCACTCTGTCGACAAGAGACGGGCAGAATCGCGAACACCAGCCCAGCAGTTTCGCGCTCGGCGACGACGGCACGATTCGCCGCTTGCCTCTTTCAGCGGCGCTCAAGACGGCGATCGCGACGTCTTTAGGTTCCGCCCACTTGAGCGTTGGGAGCTTCGGGCGGCGTTTGTCTTCGCGAAGGACGTTGAAGAATTGAGAAGAGGTCAGCCCGGGCGTAACGATCAAGAAGTCGACGCCGCTTGCGTTAATCTCGGCGCGCCATGCGTCGGTCAAGACGAGCAGCGCGGCTTTAGCCGCCCCGTAGACCGCAAAATAGGGCGTGCCGCGAACCCCGGCGATCGAAGAGAAATTAATGACAAGAGGACGGACGCGGCGTCTCTTGTTCTCGCGCGACGACGCGCTCGCTTTTAACTCGGGAAGCGCCGTCTTCGTCAGCTCAAAGGGCGAAAAGAAATTCAAGTCGAACAGTTCGCAAGCCAGGTCGTCGGCAGTTTCTTCGGCGGGCAGCGTCGCGCCCGCCCCCGCGTTGTTGATAAGAACATCGAGCCCTTGGAACCTGCCGATCGTCTCCGCGACCGCTTGCTCGCGAACGTCGGAGGAGCAGACGTCCCCAACGACGCAGAAATGTTCGGGCGCGGCGGGAAAAGCTTCGGCGCGGACCGCGTTCATTTCGCCGACCAACGCGCGCAGCGGGTCCTCGCGGCGCGCTAGAACGCATAAGCTCGCGCCGCGCCGCGCAAGTTCCAACGCTAATTCTCGTCCAATGCCCGAAGAAGCGCCGGTCAGCAACACGCGCGCGCCGCGAAAAGTTCGTTTGCTCATAGTTCGTTTCAATCTCATATTGCAACCATCAAGCAATTTTATTTAATTGATGTTGCGTAAAACACGGCTCCTCGTTAGAATCCGGAGTGATTTTAACCTAAAAAAATTACCTCCAAAAAACAACGAGGGAGCCGGTATGT
>JAQVHZ010000091.1 GCA_028695965.1 Thermoguttaceae bacterium
ATCTGGAAAAAATAATCGCGTTCTTCCTTTGTATAGCTCCCTCGTAACATTAGCGTCTCCTTTTTTGCTAGAGAGTACTATATTCTGACAATGTTGAAAAGAGCATTTTGTGAGATTGCAAAGTATAGAAAATCGCCAGATTTTCACGCTGGAAAATCGCAACGACCCTCTTGTTAATTAATGTTGTTAAAACCTCGCGAAATTCAACTAAAAACGAGATTTTTTTAGAAGATTTTTCAAAATAATTTCCACAAAGAAAAAACCAGTCGGAAAATAACGGGGGTTAAGGGGTTCCTGCGTCAAAAAAATTTTTTCGACGAGGCGTCGTTCCTTAGAGCGCTCAAAAAAAGTTGCAATTGGCGTCGGCGCGTTTTATAATGGAGGCGTCGGCAAGGGCGTCAAGGAGGCGCGCCTGCCCTAACCCACCCCTAAGATTAAGGAAAGAACTGTGAACTCACGCATAAAATCAACCCTGACGTCCGCGTTCGCCGCGTTGGCGCTCGCGGCGCTGACGGTCGTCGGATACGCCGAGGACGACCTGCCGGGCTATCCGCCTTACGAACCGATCGACGTCTGTCCGCAAGAGATCGTCGGCTACGAATCGCTCGGCGTCGTCGATTTCGCCGACCCGAACACGACGCTCGCCGGCTGGGAAGCGCGGCCCGGCGTTAAGTTGTCCCGAGGCGAAAAGTCGCTCGTCGTCCTGTCGGAAACGGAAGATCCGTACTGCTTCAGCCCCATGGTCGCGACCTTCCTCTCGGAAGACGCGCGCAAGAAGACCGCCGGAACGACGATCGTCAAAGTAACGCTGCGGCGCGAGAATACCGGCGGCGGTCAGATCTTCACCGCAGAAGAAGCGAGCCGAGGCTACAACGAAGGGAACTCGACCCATTTTTCAATTGCTAAAGACGACGGCTATCACGACTATTTCGTTCCGATCCATACGAAAAGCCCGCTCCTGCGCGTTCGGTTCGACATAGGGAACGACGAGGGCGCAGCGGAAATCGCGCGCGTCGAGCTCGTTCGCGTCGTCTATAAGGCGCTCAAGTTCAGCTGTCATGAGATCGACGCCGGAACCCTGCGCGCTCGGCTGTCGAACAACGGGTCCGAGCCGGTAACGGTCGACACGGCGTCTTTCGGCGCCGACCCCGGCAAGTCGGACACGAACGGTACGATAACGATCGAGCAGTCTGCCCAAGTCGAGCTTGCTTTCCCGCAAAAGAAGCCCTTTGAGGAGATCGAACTGGTCGCGAGTCCGCAAGGGACCGACGAGACGCTCTATCGCCGCTATTTTGCGTTCCACGAACAGGTCGCCGACGAACAAGCCGAGCGCGAGTATGTCGTTCTGAAAAACGACGCCGTCGAGGTCCGGTTCGCATGGGACGGGTCCGGCGCGGAAATCTTCCGGCACGGCGTCCGCGCCGCGGTAATCGCGCCGCTCGTCTATGAAGAAGGGGACGGCGCGGCGGTCCTGCCCGACCGAACCGATCTCTCGACGGGGAATTTCAGCGTAACGCCGAGCGAAACGAGCGCGGCGGAGACGCGGATCGTGCCGATCCTGCGGTCCATGTCCGACGCCGAGGTCGATTTCGACCTGTGCCGCGTCCCGGCGTCGGAAGCGCGCAAGGCGCTCGACTCCGACGGAAGCTTGACCGCGCCCCTTGACCTGTCGAGCGTCTGCGGGTCGCTGAAATTCCGGCTCGACGGGGAGATCCTCGCGTTCGATTTCGACGCGCCGGTCGCCGTTCACGCGCCGGTCGTCCGGGCGCTCGGAACGATGGACCAGGCGATTCTTTCGGGCGTCGAGTACCTCGACAGAGGCGAACACAGCTCGTCGACCGCCGATATTGAGACGAAAGAGCGGATCCGGTACGCGCCGCCATGGTCGTGGACGACGTCGCCCTTTGCGTCGGTCGTTACGGACCGAGGCTCGATCTCGCTCCTCTACGACGAGCCGAAGAGCCAAGTTGTCTTTGCGGTCCCCGACTTCATCGACGGGGATATGAGCGCGGCTCGGTTCAACGTCTGCGCGAAACAAGGGTCCGGCAAGCTCCGGATCGCCGACCCGCTCGAGCCGATCGAAGAGGCGATTCTGTGGTCAGTCCAGACGCGCGGACTGCCGGAACTTCCGACTCCGCCCGGCGACCAGGGCGAAATCACGGCGCTGATCCTTGCGGGGCTCCAAGAGTCCTGCTTGAAGACGCCGGACGGGTGGGCGCACGCGATGATCTCCCCTAACCCGCCCTATACGTTCAAGCCGACCTACGGAAGCGATTTCGTCTCGACGATCTGGGAGATTACCGGCGAATTGCCCGAGATTCCGACGCTCGACGGCGGGGGCGCCCATATCGGCAACGACGCCGCGTTCCTGCTTACCGGTCGGGGCGCCGAGCTGAGCGCCAGGCTCGCTTCGGAGATCGACAAGATCGTCAAGGCGCAGAAGCCGGACGGCTCGTTCCGGTACTCCGGCAAGTACCTGCGCGGACATTGGACGGACTACGCGTCCGGGCATTGCGGGAACTATCTCTTCGCGCTCCTGGACCTCTATCGGCTCACGAAGAACCCAGAGGCGCTCGACGCGGCGGTCAAGGGGCTCGAGTTCATGAACACGCTCCGAACGCCCGCCGGCGCGCAGACGTGGGAGCTCTCGCTCCATACGCCCGACGTCATGGGCGCGTCCCGCTGCGTCCTGGCGAACGTCCTGGCGTACGAGGCGACCGGCGAAGAGCAGTACCTCGACGCCGCGCGGCGCTGGGCCCTGACCGGGCTCCCGTTCGTCTACCAGTGGGAAAACGACGAGATTACGCCCGGCGAACAGCCGATCATGCGCTACGCCATGATCGCCGTCTTCGGCGCCACTAACTGGGCGTCGCCGAACTGGATGGGACGGCCCGTGCAGTGGTGCGGGCTCGATTACGCCTACGCGCTCATCCTGCTGGCGAAACACGAGTCGACGCTGCCGTGGGCGAAGATCGCCGAAGGGATCGTCGCGAGCGCCGAATGCCAGCTCATGGAAGACGGCGATTTTATCGGGCTCCTGCCCGACTCCGTCAATATTGAAACCCAGGAAAGATACGGCGCGTATATTAACCCGGTCGTCGTCTGGCAGCTGCGCCAGATGATCGAGGGTAATCCGACGAATCTTTCGGTCGTCGACTGCGGGGACGCGCGCGTCGTCTCGCCCTACCCGGCGCGGATCGAGGACGGGGTCGTGAAAATATCGGCTAAAGAAGGGGTCGCGTATCAAGTCATGGTGAACGGAACCGAGATTATTACGATCGATTCGCAAGGAGAAGACGAGCTGCAATTCTGATTTTCTTGCGGTTTTTCGACAAAAAATCGTAACTTTTAACTAAAAATCGAGGCGATTTGAGTGAAATTTTCACCCGAATCGCCTTCTTTTTTGCTCTATTTTGCTCTTTTTTTATGAAATTTCAGCGCCTTTTGGTGAAAAAAATAGAAAAATCTTTGTTTTTTTCTAAAAAAGAGCGCAGTTGCGTTGTTTTTTGGCGTCAAACTATCTATAATGCAGACGAATTAAGGGACGCAAAAGCAAGAACTTTTTATACGAAGAGCGCCCGACGCCGGAGGTATGTTATGGAAGCGCATGAAGAATTCGAGCGGTTGTACTGCAAAACGAAGAAGAAAAAGCCCGATATTTTCGAATCGTTTTGTCCCTACCGCGTCTGTCCGCTGGGCGCGCACGTCGACCATCAGCACGGGCTCGTTACCGGCTTCGCGCTCGACCAGGGCGTGAGGATCGTCTACGCGGCGACCGCGGGCGTCGTCCGGCTAAAAAGCATGAATTTCGAGAAAGAAAAGTCGTTCCACATCGCGCGGATCCCGTCCCCGCAGCACGATTGGGCCGACTACCTGCGCGGCGCGGCGTGGTCGCTCAACCGGCGCTTCGAGCTCAAGCGCGGCGTCAACTGCGTCGTCGAAGGCTCGCTCCCGATCGGCGGGCTGTCGTCCTCGGCGGCGGTCATCATCGCGTTTCTCACGGCGCTCTGCAAAGTCAACAATATCCGAGTCTCGCGAGCCGACCTCATCGATATCGCCTTCGAAGCGGAGACGCGCTATGTCGGCGTCAGCGTCGGCAAGCTCGACCAGAGCTGCGAAGTCTATTCGCAAAAAGACAAGCTGCTCTTCCTCGATACGAAAAACGGCAAGTACGAGCTCGTCGCGCCCGGTCCGAAGACGCCTCCCTTCGAAATAGCGATTTTTTTCAGCGGGATCGAACGGTCCCTTGCGCGCTCGCCCTTCAATATCCGCGTCGACGAACTCAAAGCCGCCGCGTACGCCCTAAAAGGCTGGGCCGATATGGAGTACGACGTCTTCGAGGAATCGCGCCTGCGCGACGTGCCTCTTGCCGTCTTCGAGAAATACGCCGACCGGCTGCCCGACAACTGGCGCAAGCGCGCGCGGCATTATTACGGCGAAGTCGAGCGCGTGAAACAGGGCGTCGAGTACTGGAGCCAAGGGAATTTGAAGAAATTCGGGCAGCTCGTCTTCGAGAGCGGGAACAGCTCGATTCACAACTATGAGACGGGGTCCGCGGAACTGCGCGCGCTCTACGAGATTATGCTCGAGACCGACGGGGTCTACGGCGGCAGGTTCAGCGGTGCGGGGTTCAAAGGGTGCTGCATGGCGCTCGTCGACCCTGCCAAGCGGGACGCGATCGCGCAGAAGACGACCAACGAATACCTGCGCGCCTTTCCGAATCTTGAAGGGCTATTTTCCATCCGCTTTTGCCAGACGGCAGACGGCGTTCAATATTGAGGCGTTTAGACTATGAACTGCGTTATTTTAGCCGCGGGATACGCCACAAGGCTCTACCCGCTCACCGAAAATTTCCCTAAGCCGCTCCTGAAGGTCGGCGAAAAAACGATCCTCGACTGGCTCGTCGACGACCTCGACCGGTTCGGAAAAATCGAGCGGTTCGTCGTTGTCTCGAACGCGAAATTCGCCGACTATCTCCGGACGTGGAAGGTCCAGAAAGCGTCGGGCGAAGACGGGCTCATACCGAGTCAGGCGCCGATCGATATCCTCGACGACGGCTCCACGTCGAACGAGACGCGGGTCGGCGCGGTCAACGACCTCCTCTTTGCGATCGAAGAAGAGCGTCTCTCGGGCGACCTGCTCGTCATGGCGGGCGACAACGTGCTCGATTTCTCGCTCGGCGCCTTCCTCGAGTTTTTCGAGCAGGTCGACGGCAGCGCGATCATGCGCTATTTCGAGCCGGACCCCGCGCGGCTGCGCAACTGCGGCGTCCTCGAATTAGGCGACGATTCCCGGGTCCTTGCGATGGTCGAAAAGCCGGAGGAGCCGAAGTCGAACTGGTGCGCGCCGCCCTTTTACGCCTATCGCGGCATGACGGCGGAGAAGATCCGCGCGGCGCTCGGCGACGGGTGCGGACACGACGCGCCCGGCAGCTTGGCGGCGTGGATCTGCGCGCGCGAGCCGGTCTACGCGATGCTCATGCCTGGCAAACGGCACGACGTCGGCAATTTGGAGAACTACTGTAAGATCGCGGCGGAATATCGAGGTTTTCAAGAATGAACGCATCCTATCGGCGCCTGGACCCGGCGAAGCGGCGCTTAATTACCGGCGCGGCGGGCTTTATCGGATATCATCTTGCCAAGAAACTAGCGGCTCAAGGCGCGATCGTCGTCGGGTTCGACAACGTGAACGACTATTACGACGTCAACTTGAAATACGCGCGCTTGAAGAGCTTAGAAGCGTTTCCGAACTTTACGTTCATGAAAGGGGACCTTGCGGACGCCGACGCCGTGAAAGCGCTCTTCGAGAACTTCCGGCCGGAAATCGTCGTCAACTTGGCGGCGCAGGCGGGCGTGCGGTACTCGATCGAGAATCCGCGAGCGTACGTCGATTCGAACGTCGTCGGGTTCTTCAATATCTTAGAGTCGTGCCGACGCTTCGGCGTCGAGCATCTGGTCTACGCGTCGAGTTCGTCCGTCTACGGGAACCAAGCCAAGACGCCCTTTGAGATCGGCGACCCCGTCGACGAGCCGATCTCGCTCTACGCGGCGACGAAAAAATCGAACGAGCTCTTCGCGCATTCGTACTCTCATCTCTACGGTATCCCCTGCACGGGCCTGCGTTTCTTCACCGTCTACGGTCCGTACGGACGCCCCGATATGGCGGCGTTCATCTTTACGCGCAAGATCGTTAACGACGAGCCGATCCAGATCTTCAACAACGGCGATCTCTACCGCGATTTCACCTATATCGACGATATTGTGCAAGGGATAGAAAACGTCCTGTGCAATCCGCCGAAGCCGAACGCCAAAGGCGCGCGCGTCAAGCTGTACAACATCGGGGCGAATCAGCCGGAGAATCTGCTCGAGTTCGTCAAGATTTTAGAGCGGCATATCGGGAAAGAAGCGAAAAAAGAAATGCTCCCGATGCAGCCGGGAGACGTCTATCAGACTTACGCCGACGTCGACGACTTAATCGCCGACTTCGGATTCAAGCCCAGCATAACCTTAGAAGAAGGGCTGAAACGATTTGTCGATTGGTACCTGGAGTTCTACCAGGTCCGGCAATAACAAGGGTTACGTTTCCGACAGGACGGTAACGTATTCGGTCGTTACGTTGAGCGTGCCGTTCGGGTTCAGCGAAACGCCCGTTACGACCTGTTTGCGCGCCGTCTTGAGCCAGAGCTCCCGCTTGTCGATTATGTCGAGCGTCGAAGGAACCCACTTGAAGAACTTGCCGTTTAGGTAGAACGTGCCCCAGTCGTAATAGGTCCCTTTAACGCCGTTCGTTACGATGTTCGCCTGAGTCATGCCCGTGTTGTTGATCGAGTAGCCGCTCGCGCTCTCCAGGCTCGTTACTTGGATGTGGTCGCCCCCGTAGTAGCGCGCGAAGGGCTGAAACGACTGCATCGATTCCCAGCGCCCGCGCCAGACGACGAAAAAGCGCTGAGACCGAGCCGCGCCGGGCGGCTCCGACGTCGCCAGCGGCGCGTAGACGTCGAACGGGAAGCTCGTGTCGACGACGTCGTTCACGACGAAGCACGCCGTCGCCTGCCAAATGTTCGCGGCGTTCCGGAACCATGCGGTCTGGAGCCGCGCCAGCCGGACGTCGGCGCCGAAATCGGCGTCAAACTCCGGGGGAAGAATCTCTTGGGTCGAGACATATTTCGGGGTCGTCCCCGCCTCGACGATCTTTTGCGCCGTCTCGCGCGTTATCTTTAGCTTTGTCATCGTCTTGCGTCCTTATAGCAGTTCGTCGGGGTCGACGACGTTCCATTGTTCGGGCGGCGCGGCTGGAAGCTCGAGCCCGGCAAAATCGACCGGCTCAAAAGGGGAGCCGACTCGGTACGTCTGGATCGGCGCGGCGCCCCTGCCGTCGGCAAGGAGCGCGACGTTTTCCGTCAGGCGCTCGCCGTCGCTCGCCCCGGAGATCAAGTACTCACGCCGCGTCCCGACGACCGGCGCGTTTGTGGCGGGGTTGGTCCAGCGCCAGAGCCGATGCAGCGCGCCGTCGATATTGACGGACGTCCCCACGTTCGCATAGAGCTGGTCGAAGGACCGCGGATTCGCCGAAAAAGCGACGTCGAGCCGGAAGAATTTCCAGTAGATCGCCGTCGGGTTCCCGTCCGCGTCGGTCGTCTCCACGCGCTCGGAGCTGAAGACGGCGCTGAGCGTCTCGAGCCGGAGCGTCCGAGGAGGAAAGGTCATGCCGCAGACGGTCGTCGCGAAGAGGTTGATCTTGCCCAACGGCGCCCAGACGAGCCGCGAGTCGAACGAGTCGGCGCGAACGTTGTACGAAAACGCGAGCCGGACCGTCGAGTAGCTCGTCTTGCCCCGCATCGTAACGCCCGCCGTATTCACAAACGGACAGGGCGCAAAGGAGCCTTTCGGAAAGACCAGGTCGCCGACGCCGGGGTAGAATCGGGTCGTCGTTTCCTCGACCAGCGCGGCGCTCGCTCGGAAATTGTACGGCGCCAGCTCCCACGGCGCTATGAGCGCCGCCGACTCTTTCAGGAGCGCCAGGGTCATGCGGACGACGACCTGCACGCGGCCGTTGGCCATCGGGGGCCGGCGCTCGATCGCGATCGCGGCGACGCTGAAATAGTACGCGATCCCGGCGCGCCGCTCGACGACCGTTCCCCCTTTCCGTTTGCGCGTAACGAGAAACGCGTTAAAGTCGTCCGCCGAATCGAGTTCGTAGATCTCGTCGACGTCCTTCTCGTAATTCTCGTCCGCTCTGCCCCCTTTTTCGAGCCGACGCAGCAGCTTCCAGCCCATTTCGTCCCTTCTTTCTAGCTCCAATCGGCGTCGAACTCGACGTCCTCGCGGCGCGTCCCGGCGAGCTCGGCCAGGGCGGCGCGCGTCTCGGCGGCGAGCCGTTCGAGCGCGTCGAGCGCCGTTGAACCGTATGCGTTCTCTTCCCACGGATTACGCGTCGGCGCGTCCTGCGTCGTCGGCTCCGGCGCGTCGAATAGTCGGCGCGTCTGAGCGGCGTAATCGAATCGACGTCGCGTCTCTTTCATGGCGGGTCCTTTCACCGGTCGACGACGTCGATCGGGACGTAAAAGACGACCGGATTCCCCTCGCTCAGGGTAACGACGACCTTGATTTGATAACGTCCTTCCCGTTCGAACAGAGGCGCGGTCCGAACGTCCGGAGTCAGCGCGAAGTTGTACCCGACGTCGTCGAGCGTCCACGCGTCGGACGTCTGGACCGATTCCAGAACGCAGCCGCAGCCCGCGTCGACGTCGACATGGCCCGGGACCGGCTCGTTCGCTTCCTCAAAGAGCCCGTTCGAATTGAAATAACAGGCATACTTTACCGAAACGACGTTTTCGCCGTCGTTCAGGAGCGCCGCGTCTTCGTCGAACGCGTCGTAGATCCGCGCCAGGAGCGTGATCCCCTGGCCCGGCATGACCCTTTCGGTCGTCGTTACGTTTTGCACGAGAACCTCCCAATTCTGCGTCGCCGTTTCCGCAGGGACCCACGTCGACGCGACTCGAAATTGAACGCCAAGCGCCGACCAAATATCGGCGTACAAAAAAACGTCGCCGTCGTAGGCGCGGTAATAGCTGCGGCCCGGGGACGCGGACGTCGTATACGCCGCGCCCGTCTCGACGAACGCTAGGGTCGTCCAAGCGCCGTCGACGCGCCGCTCGAGCAGGACGCCCCGATCCGGGTCCGACGCCGTCCACGCAAGCGCGACTTCCGTCGCCGACGACGCCGACGCGCCAAACGCAGTCAGCCCAGCGCCATATTCGCACAGGGTCGCGCCGATTACGATCGCGGCGTCGGCGGAGGCAACGTCCGGGAGCGCAACGTAAGCGCCCTCCGGCGCGTGGATCGTCGCCGAACCGACGACGGCGCCCTCGACGACCGAGAGACGCCGGTCTTGCCCGACGAAGCTGAGCGCCGCGCAGTCGTGCAGTTCGAGCCGGTCGACGCGGACGTCGGCGGCGAGCATCTTCTCTTCGCCCGACGTCACAACGAGCCACGAGCCCTCAAACGCGCCGAGCGCGCCGCCGACTTGGCGCGGATTCCCGAGCAGGTCGGCGTTCTCGGCGCTCGCCGTCTCGGCTCCCGTTAAATAGGGCGATTCCGGAGTCAGCCGGAAATCCCAACTTTGCCAGAGCGCGTTGTTCCATGTCGAAGAATCGATTACATCGGGGCACGGGGCGGCGAATCCGCAGGTCGACGGCGTAACGGAAACTGCGCTCGAGACGTTGTAGACGCCTTGAACGATCGAGTCGGCGACGACGATCAGCCCGTCCGTCTCCGCGCTGAGCGCGCGCTGCGCGTCTCCGACGATCGTACACCGGTTGATCGCGACGCTCGAACCGCTTTTGGCGCGGACGCTCGCCGACATGACCTGCGCCGTTTCCGTGCAGCAGCCCGTAATCAGACAGTCGTTCAGAACGACCGAGCCCGAAAGAGCGTAGAGCGCCGAGCCGTAGAATTTGCAGAAACACCCGTGAATCCGGCACGCGTCGAGCGTAACGGCGCCCCGCGAAACGTACAAGCCGCCGGAATAGGAGCTGTTCGAGTATCCGTTGATCAGGTCGACCTTCCGAAGCTGGAGATCGGCGGACGCCCAAAGGCAACGCGACGTAAACTGCCCGTCGAGAACGATCCGCTTGTCCCGAGCGTCGAGAACGACGTCTTTCGTGATCGAAACGTTCGACGACAGGCTGATTGCAATCTCGTCGCTCCCGTCGAAATAGCCGTCGGCGTAAGTAACGACGTCGCTCGGCGACGCGGCGGCGAGCGCGGCTCGGAGCGACCCGTCCCCGCTGTCCGCGTTGTTCGTAAAATACACGGTCGCCATGAGCTACGCCTCCTGTTGGTCCGTCCGAATCAGCTTGACGTCGACGTTGAGCGCAAGGGTCTCGCCCGGCTGCAGCTCCGCCGCCGGGACGAGCAGCGCGGTCGAAAAAGCGCCGACGTCCGCGCCGAGGCATTGCAGGACCGATTTCGCGGCGTCCATCGCGGCGTCTTTTTGCGCCCCGACGATCGGGACGCGCTCGCCCTCGACTTCCCGCGACGCGGTCAGGACCAAGACGACGACGTCCTGTTGGGCGTCGACGGAACTGATGATCGAATTGTATTCTTGGACGACGTTCATTACTTATCTCCTTTCTTTATTTCAGGCTGTTCTTACGCTTTTGGCGCGTCCTCGCTCCGCGCGCTGGCGCGGATCGCCGCCGTAAGGTCCGACGCCTGGCGCCAGAACTTCACGACGCCCTTGCCCAGCGCCGTCAAGACCGCCCACGCGGCGACCGCAAGCAGGATCGTTGCGACGCTCGAAAGGCGCTCGGCGCGCACCGGGACGACGTCGACCGGCGCGACAAGATCCGCGCCCGACCCTTGCAGCGCGGCGACCGCCGCTTGCGTCTCTTTAGCGGACGCCTCGATCGCGTCGAGGACCTCGTTCGTCCTGTCGACGGCGGGCAGGTCCTGACGTTCGAGGAGCGCCCGGAGCGCCTGCGCCGACTCGAGCTGCGTCGCCTGGATCGCAGAAAGCGAGTCGAGCACGAGCTCGATTTGGCCGATCGGCGTGTCGACGTCGAGCTCGCCGTCTTCCTTGACGGGCGGGGTCCCTTCGCGCT
This sequence comes from Thermoguttaceae bacterium, assembly GCA_028695965.1. Classification (GTDB taxonomy): domain Bacteria; phylum Planctomycetota; class Planctomycetia; order Pirellulales; family Thermoguttaceae; genus RUG369. Next base: position 11,105 of record JAQVHZ010000091.1, read on the forward strand.
TCGGCCCGGTCGGGACCGGGATGCGCGAGGTCGTCGACGCGGGGTAGACGACCTTAACGCCATACGCTTGCGCTTCGGCGCACACGAGCGCGCCGGTCAATCCAAGCGCCGCGAGCGCGGCGAATAACGTGAATTGCTGTTGCTTCTTCATTCTTGTCTCCTGTAATTACTTGACGTTCAATTTGTTGTTCAACGCGCGCACGTTCGCGCGGTCCTGACCTTGCCGCACGTACTCGAGCCAATCCCGTTCGAACGCGCTCAAATTCGCGTATCCGTAGAACCGGCTCAGCGCTCGGTCGAGGTCTTTGGTCGCGGTCAGTTCGAGCATGAAGGCGGCGAACCATTTCGAGCCGCCCCGAGCAATGAGAAAATCGACGACGCTGAACCCTTGCGTGTAGATCAACAAGCCCCGGTCGTACCGGTTCAGCCCGTAAAGCGCGTCCAACGGCAGGAAATCGCCGCGCGCCCAACGCGCATAGACCTGGTCGCGCAGCCGGTCCCGGCTCCCATACTCCGAATTTTGCGCCAGCCCTTCGTTCATCAGCAAATCGAAATTCGATTGCAGATAGTAGAAGAAAAACGCATGGGTCAGCTCGTGGTCGAGCGTCTTGCCGCGCGACTCTTCAAACGTTTGAAAGATCGCGACTTCGACGACGTTCGGCGTTTGATAGATCGTGTATCCTGCGACCGCGCCCCCGCGGCCCGGCGCGTAGTTGACCGGGAAGACGCGCCAGTACGCCGGCTTGCCGTAGCGCGCCTCGAGCCGCTTCACGATCGCGTCGCACTCGCGCCCGATCGCCGCCGCGTTCGGGCCCGTTACCGCGACATATTCCGAGCGGTAACTCGGCTCCGCCCCCTGCGCGCCCGCGCACAGGAGCGCCAACGCCAGTCCGCAGCAGACGGCGGACGCGCGTTTCCAAAGATTGCCAAAAAGTCTTCGCTTCACCTCTCCTCCTTGTTCAAACTCCAAAGCCTACTTTTCTCGTTCCATTCTCCGAATCATTTCGCGCCGCACCTTCCCGAGCGCCGACTTGGCGACCCGGCTCACCCACGACTGCGCGACGCCCTCCTCCGCGGCGATCTCGCACTGCGTCTTCCCTTCGACGTACATCTTTTTCACAATGGCTCGATCCCGCGCGGGCAGCGTCTCGATTACCTCGAGCGCAAGCTGCGTCAGGCGCCTTTGTTCCTCGAGCTCGTCGACGCGGTCGCGGTCCGACCAGCTCTTTTCGTCGATCGGGTCGAACGTCTCGTCGGGGTCCGGCAGCGCGTGTTTCTTGCGCTGGTTCGCCGCGCGGCGCGACTCGGTCCGAATCGCGCAGTCGATCTGATAGGAGATCCAGTAGGAAAACTTGACGTCCTTTTCCGGGTCGTATTTTTCAAGCGCAAGCGCAATACCGACCAGCCCGGCGGAAAACTTCTCCTCGTAACTGAGCGCGCTGCCGTATCCGTACAGCTTAATCATACGCTTCAAGAGCGGAATATGACGCGTTACTTCGTCCGAGTCGACGGTAAAATTCGTTACGCCGTTCCAATGGAGCGTACGATCTGTGCCAATTTCTTTCTTTTGAGCCATAATATCCCCTTCCCTGGGCAAACATATGGGAAGTTCTCAAAACTTCCAGCATTTTTCCCAAAATTGGTCGCCAAAGTCTATACCAATATCATTTTTATGATATAACATATTGAAATAATTTAAGTTACCAACAATCAGAGGTTCAAAAA
>JAQVHZ010000092.1:0-7492 GCA_028695965.1 Thermoguttaceae bacterium
GTCCCTCGTTAAGGAAGAGATCGAAGTTCGAATTCAAAAAGTAGAAGAAAAACGCGTGCGTGAGCTCGTGATCGAGCGTCGCGCCGACCGAATTGGCGAACGGTTCGAAGACGACGACCTCTTTTACCACCGGCTGGGAATACAAGGTATATCCGGCAACGCCGTTTCCGGTGTAGCGTTTGAAGTAAATCGGGAACGGTTTCCAAACCTTCGGCTTGCCGTAGCGCTCTTCGAGTCGATCGAGAATCCGGTCGGCCTCGTCGGCGATCTCGATGGAGGGCGCGTAAAAGCGCTCGCGGGTAACGGCGAGCGGCTCGACCTTCGGCGCGGGCGGATCGTTGGGCAGATGATCGCGTCCGCAGCGCGGGCAGATTTTGCCAAACGCGCATGGCGCCAACAGAATTAAAACGACAAACCAAATAAAAACAGCACGAGACATATAGCAAAGCTCCTTTACATCCGGCAAGGATTTTTTCATTTATAATTCGCCAAGAGATACGGAACTGTTAAATCGGGGAGAGGAAAGAAATAAAAATAAGCGCGGATTTTATTCCGCGCTTAAGCTTGCTACAAAAAACGCCGTTAGTTTAATTAGAATTTGAATTTACAAGTAGTTAAAAAATCCTTCCGACCCTATTTTCCCCTCTTCGCGGTTCGCTGCAGAGAGGGGTTTTTTATTCGGTTTTTCCTGTGTTTTTACGGGGTAAACCGACGTTGGGAAAGGAGGGGAGAACGTTGTTTTTTTACGTAGTTTTCCATAGTTTTACACAAAAAAACGCTACAAAAAACGCTACAAAAACAGGTCAAATTTTTTTGTAGCGTTTTTGAGAATCTAGCTAAAATAATTAACTTGGGATTCATTGTTTGTAACGTTATGTGATAAAACAGACAAAATAATCAAACTGAACAGTCGTCGCGTTCGGATTGGCGCTCGACTAAGAAAACGCTACAAAAAAGGACTGTTTTGCGGCGTTTCAGTTTGTCACTCGGTCGAAGTATTCCGGCAAAACGCGAAGATAATACGCCTCCTGCGTCTTGACGCTATGACCGAGCCAGTTCGCGACTACGTGCGGCGGGATCCCTTGGCGTACCCAGTCGTTCTCACAGCTCGATCGCAGATTCTGGAACGTTTTCGGCCATTTTTCCAAACCCGCGTCGAAAAGAATCCGCCTGAATCCTGAATCAAACGCTTTGCGACGATTTGCGTAGATTAAGTAAGGCTCGCCGTCCGGAAGCTCGCGGAATTGACGTTCCAGCTCTGCGTAAAGAATCGGAACGATAGGAACCGTTCGGTCGCCGTGGTTCTCGCCGTACCGTTCCGTCTTCGTCGAATGAACCAGCAACTTGCGCCCGGCAAAATCGACCGACTTGCGCGTGAGTCCCAGCGGCTCCTGACGCCGAAGCCCGGCGTGACGCCAGAGGCAGTAGAGCGTGCGCCAGTTTTGCGACGGGCACGCGTCTAAAATGCGAGACGTCCATTCAGCGGGGACTTGAAAATCGCGGGTTCTGTTGCCGGTCGGCCCCCTGCGGATCTGTAAGAACGGATTCGCGTCCGCGTATCCGCGCTCGACCGCCCACTTGCCAAACGTCCGAAGATCGGCGACCGCTTGTTGACCGTCGTCGGCGCGTAGCGCCGTTCGAGCTCGGCTCGGAACTCCTGAACGTATTCGTCGGTCAGGTCGACGAACCGGACGTCAGGCGGAAAGAACGCGCGAAAACGATTAAAGACCGTCAGACGGTGCAGCGCCGTCGAGTCTTTCACTCGGTTCTCTTCGGCGCGCGTAAAATCTTGCCAGACGGCTTCCACCGTCTGATTGGAGCGCGCGACGCAGAATCCGAGCGCGGAAAAACGCTTGAGTAAGTCTGGCGGCGCCGTTTCAAAATAGACGCGCGTCTTGCGGTCGAGCGGTTCGTGAAGCCGGTCGGCGCGAAGAAAACCTTCTACCGCGTTGGCGGCGGCTTCCGCGTCCGCGTAAGAGTACGCGCTGTCAAGCGAGACGCGCCGCGCGCGCCCGCGAAAAACGAATCGGATCGCATAACTGTCTCCGTTCTTTCCTTTTCTGGTTTCGATAAACGCCATCTTCTTTTACCTTTCGAAGGACGGCGCCTTTTGCAGCGCGTCCATTCTGTTCAGGTTCGCCGGAGAATTCAACCCCTCTTTAGTGGGGGGGGTAAAGAATTGACTGCGGGGAATCCGCCAGTTTCTCCCAATCTTAATACCCGACACCTGCCCGTCTTTCAGCGCTTTCAAAAGGGTCGGGCGGCTGACGCGAAAGAATTGCGCCGCTTCGGAGAGTGTAAGTGTTTCAGGCAAAGTCTTTGCACGTTCGATTCTATTCATTGGAAGAACAACCTCATTTTCTCTTTTTCGGCGTCGGTTAAGTCGAGCTTTTCTACGTCGACTAAGACGGCGCCTGACTTGTCGGAGTCCAGTCGTTGACAGACTGATTTGAACAATTTGAAAATTTGACTGATTCGCGCTTTCGTTAGGCCATGTTTCTTTGCGATCGCGGAGAAAGACGCGTCGCAAGCGAGTAAATCTTGAACGATTGCCTTGTACGGCGCGACGTCAGGCTGGCCAAGCGCGCGCTCAACGATCGACCGTCGTGAATCGACTTCCTGACTTTCCGAACGCCGGTCCTCGATTTTCGACAGGTTTAAGTCGACCTTTTTCGGTCGGTTTTTACGCCGGAGCCCATGCTCCTTTTGGTAGTTTCGAACGAGCTCGCCGACCGTTCGATTGATCAATTTCGATTTCGGCAGAGCCCACTTTTCGCGATTGTTTAACAGGTAAAGGCAAGCGTCCTGCGTCGCGTCGTCGAGTTGAGACCACGCGTTATGCCGTTTACAGTAGACCCGCGCGCACATTTGCGCGAAGTCAAATACGTTTGCGTCTGTTACCGTCATGCTATTCGTCTGCGAACTTTGTCTCCCGCCGTTCGAGCTTAATCAGCACGCAGCCTTTTTTGTCCGGCGCGCCGAATCGCGCTTTAACCTCCGCGACGACGCTGTCGTCTGTCCATACGCCCGCGAAGGTTAGCGCGTCGAGCGTAGCCTTGATTCGGTTGTCGACGTCGCCGCTCCGTTTCTTCGGATGGACGATTATCTCAACGGCGCAGTATTCCCAGTCCTTGGGGATCTTGACGCCGACGCACCTCAGGCGAGTCAGCGCCTTGAACTGTTCATACGCTGGGTTCAGATACGGCTTGCCGCCATTGCGGTTCGGGAGCCAGATTCTGTTCGCCGAAGGCGGCGCGGCGTCGACGAATATCTTGATAGCGTCTGTCAAACCAACAGTTTCTTTTCATGTTTGCGGCACTCGGAGTAGAAATCGACTCCTTGCGCGTTGGTAAGGTAGCCCCTCTTGACGTTTGAATCGCACGCTTTCAGAAGCATCTGCAAATCTTCCTTGGTCTTCGCCCTTGAGAGCGCGTCGAGCATTCCTTGATAGTTGACCAGCTGCGACTCCCTCGGTATTTCGTTTCGTGCGTTCAGCCCGTTGGCGCGCGCCTTCATTGCGGCTCCAAGCTGTGAAAACTCCGCTCCGGACAGGTCTCCTCGGACTGTAGCCTCTTCAATAGCGACGCGAACGGAGTCGAGCGCGTCGTGCGATTCCGCGTTCTGAACGGCCGCCTGTAAGCTGGTAAAGGCAGTATTAGCCTTTTTCTTCGGCGTCGTTCGTTTCTGCTTAGGCGTTTCTTCCGGCTCCGGTTCCGGTTCCGGTTCCGGCTCCGGTTCCGGTTCCGGCACCAGCTCCGCTTTGCGCTGTCGGTACACTTTGCCAAGCCTTTGACGGTCGGCTCCGGAAACGCCCGCGTCTTTAATTTTGGCGGCGGCCGCGTCGAGTTCCTCTTGCGTCTGCGCGGCGGCGAGCGCGGCGGAAAGTTCGTCGACGCTCGCGCCCTTCTGCGCCGGAGGCAGCGCCTTGACGGCGCGCGGCGGTTCGTCGAGATAGACGTCTTGCCGGATATCGATCGTCTCGATCGCGTCTTGAACGTCCTCTGCAAAATCCATGCCCATTGTCAATTCGGGACAGATTCTCTTAATGAGAATCGAGGCGCTTCGGTACGCGCACATGATCTCGGGCATCGTCCGCCACTTGCTTCCCGGCTTGCTTACCCAGCCGTTCCTGTCGGCGAACCGGATATCGACGCATGGAGACTCAAAGAGCTTGTTCGTTCGGCGTTCCGTCAACTTGGCGATTGCGTAATGGTTCGGCACGGTCTCGCTCCACGTCTGTCTCTGACCGTCCTTGAAGTCGCAGTAATTGACGGTAATTTCGCCGTCTACCCCAGTTTCCCATTCTATGCGGCTGAACAAGCCGGAACGATTGACCAAGGTGATCAGAAATTGAGTCGAGAACGCGGGCTTCGCGTCGATGACGTACAGGTGCGGAAAGATCGTCAGGACGCTCACGCCGAGCCTGCGCGAAAGGTCGATGGCCACAAGGCACGATTCAGGGCTTCCCTGAAACGCCTTCGGCACAAACGCGCTCTTTGCGAGGACCGACGCCATGTTCAGCGTCTGCTCGAATATTCTGACGTCGTCAAAGACCGAAACGTAATTCGGATTCGCAGACGTCGCGCGGTATTCTTGAATATTAGCCATTGGTTCGATTCCTTTCGTTGTAGCGCCACATAAAAGGCTTCGCGCATGGGTTCAAGTCGGTCCCTAAGTACAAGCGGACGCCGCGCTCAAGTTTCGAACAATGAAATTCGAATTCGTCTCCGCTTGCGCTGCGTCCAATGAGGAAGCTATACTCCGGCGGCGGTTCTTCGGAGGTAATGCGCCACTTAGAGTCAGGTTGGTTCGTTTTCATTTTTGGGCTCCTGTTTTAACTTTTCTTCGAGCTTGCGGCACGCGTAGTAGAAGTCTGTTCTCTGTTCCGGCGTGATTAGACCCTTTTCAACTTGTTCTCGCGAGGCGTCGCGAAGATTCTCAACTTCTTCTGCTGTTTCCGCCATTTTGAGAATTCCAAGCAACGAAAAGTAATTCTCTTTTTGCGCGCTCGTCGGCTTCTGCGGCGCCGCGTACGATTTATAATGCGTCATTGAATCTGCTATTTGCGAGTAAAACACGCAGTTGGGAGTGTTGGGAGTAGTGAGCGCAATAGCGCGCCAATCGAAATAGTCGACGATCAACATCGTCAGTCTCCTGCGTCCAGCCTAGCGAAGAACGCCGCTCGTTTCTCAGCGTCCTTGTTCTCCGGACGCGGCTCGCTGCCTATTTTGGTGCGCGTCCATTTCCAGCCGTTCGTTTCGTAGATTCGTTTCGCGGCGTAGACGAGCGATTCCCAGATCTTCGAGCGGCCTGCGCGTCCGTCGGTCCGTTCGTACCGGTCCCGCGAGTCTCTTGCGTCGGAGATCATGCCGAAGACGTCGCGCGCCTTCGTTCCTCCGACTTCGAGTACTGCAAGCGCAACGAGTCGGTCGATTAGGTCCGGGTTCGTTGTCGGTTCCCAGCAGCGCCTTGCGACTTCTGCGCGGAACCGAGCGACTTTCGGATTCTCAAACTTCACGCGGACCCGAACCTCGTCGGTCGTTGGCCCGTCAAAGGAGTCCGGCTCTGGTTCGGCTTGCGGTTCCGGATGAAAAACTTCTCTCTTCACACGCGCTTTATTTATTTTTTTATTTATTATTAATTCTTTATTAATGGCGACGGTCGTTTTTTCGCCGTTTCCATTTTCGTTTCCATTTTGGGAACCGTTTTGGGAACGCGTTTCGACAGGTTCTGGCGACGCAAAATCGAAGAGCGTTTTGCCGACGAGGTGGTCGACGGTTTCGGGCGCTCGCTGCTCTTGATCTTCCGCCGAAGGATACGGCATATAGACAAAGAGTTCGAACGACGACGCCGTGATATAGGCGCGCTCGACAACGCCGACGCTTTCGAGCTCGTCGAGCTTGCTCCGGACGACGCGCGCCGTGAACGCGGCTTCTCGCGCCGTTAGAATCCCGGCGCGCGTAAGATCGGCGGCGATTCGTTCGTAACTAGTTTCAGAGAACGAGCCAGCCGACCTGTTCAGGAGCTCGAAAAGGAACTCGTAAACGACGGCGGCGTCTCGCGTCTTCAGTCTCTTTAGTAGCCTTAGGTTCATTTCAAAGCTTTCTGTTGGTTGGAACAAGCGCGTCCGTCAGTCGTCTGCTGTGTTGCAGACTCTCCAACGCGGAGTTTCTGTGGATGCGTTCGCCGACGAACTGACGGAACGCGCCGTATGCTAAACAGTGATCGCGACGTCCGCCCAACCTCCGTTCACAACAAGCGGAGGCGCGTTCGGCGCCGTTTCTGTGTTGAAGCGAAGCAGAGGCGCGTCTCGTTCCGGCTCACGCTTCTGCGGCTGTGGAAAATCTTTCTTGACTTCATTTCACGCTTTCGCAAGTTCAACCATCGCTCGCCGCGCGTGGATCGACGATTTAGGCTGAGCAGACGCAAGAAGCGCCAGCGAGTCGGCGCGGATGAACCAAGCGTCCGCTTGACCGAACAACGGTCCCCTGCGCAACACGCGCATATAGTTCGCCGACTGCTTGCGCAGTCGGTTCGCCCAGTGCGACGCGTTCGTGCCTGCGAGTCCTGCCGCTTGAAGAATCTCGTTGATACAAAAGAACGCGACGTTCTCTTCGTCGAGATAGACGTTCACGGGGTCAGGCTGCTTAATCTCAAAAGAGACGGTTCCGTACTTTTTAGTAGGTTTCATAGTTCTGTTCCTGTTCAATGTTTAGCGGTAAGTTCCAGTTCTTATAAAGTCCCGACGCCGCCGAAGCGGCGCCGGGTCGCTTCGCCTCCCGAACCGGAACAACAAAAAGAGGCTATGCGTTGACTGTTTCTTCAAATTGCTCTTTTGCAGAGAGGACCCATTCGACGACGTCGGCGTCCAGTTTTTCGCCGCCGTCGGCTGGCTCGTCTTCAAGTCCGTCGAAAAGCGGCGTCTCGCCGATGTAGTTCTCCGAGCCCATCGATAGAATATCTTGCATCTTCTTACGCAGTTTCTTAGCGCGCGCGCCGGCTTCTTTCGCTTGGAGCTTAGCGGCGCATTCTTTGCGCTCCTCTTCCCTTGCGCGCTTGTCGAGTTCCAGAAGGTCGCTCTCCCACTTCGCGCGCTTGTAAGCGCGCTGTTCTGGCGTCATTGGCGACGGCTCGTCTTCCGGCTCCTGCTTCCCGTTCCTTTCCCGGACGATCTCTTTCATCTTCATTACTGAATATTCAGAAGCTTGAAGCAACTGCTTGCGCTCGTCGTCGTCGTCGGCAGGCCCGAGCGCGTGAACAAGGTCCTCAAGCTGCATTAAGTACTTCTCGTAAATATGAAGTTCACAACCTCCGATCAAGTCGGACTCAAAGACCGAAAGTTTCTTCTCTTCTTTGGGCTTCTTCTCCGGCTCGTCCGTTAGCATGACGGGCTTGCCGGAGTCTTTGAAAACAAGCGTCGTATCGTCGACTTCGCTGAGTTCAATAACGTCGAACGCAACGTCTGCGCAGTCGACTTTGTTACAGTACCGCG
>JAQVHZ010000092.1:7592-9437 GCA_028695965.1 Thermoguttaceae bacterium
TCCGGCTCGTCCGTTAGCATGACGGGCTTGCCGGAGTCTTTGAAAACAAGCGTCGTATCGTCGACTTCGCTGAGTTCAATAACGTCGAACGCAACGTCTGCGCAGTCGACTTTGTTACAGTACCGCGCTCCTTGAACTCTCAGTCCGCATTTAGCGCAGTTCTCTTTCTGATTTGGCGCGTTTCGTTCTTGCTCGTTCTTACTGCGCGCGTAAACGAGCGTCCCGTCGTCATTGTCTCCAAGGTAGACGGCGTAAGCCTTCCCGGGCTCGAATTGCCTTTTCTCCTTTGCGCCTTTTTTGAAAAAGACGTGGTTAAGGTCTCCAAGGTGCATTTCTCTGTTCATTGTTGTTCCTGTTCTTAATAATGGTTCAAACCGACTAGCCGACGTCGGCGGCGTCTTCGTCTTCGCGTTCACGCGCGAGCGAGCGCGCAAAGACAATGCTCGCCTTGCTCGTCTGGTCTTTGTACTTTTCAAAGATGTTCTCCGCAGCTTTCAGCTCGACGTCCGGCTTGCGCTTTGGAGCGATCTCCGACTTCAGGGTGTCGCCGTCGACGTCTTGGACCGCTTGCGGCCATAAGAGCGAAATATCGACGGCGGCGTTGTAGAGTGCCTGCGAGTTCGCAGATGTGAGCGTCAGCAGGAGCGCGTCTTTGCGTTCAAGCTCTCTTTTGTATTGCCTTGCTATTGCTACCATTGTCTTTCCGTTTCTCTTTGTTCAGGTTCTTCATGGGAGCCCGCCGCGCGGCATGGCATAGGCGCCGCGCGGCGGTAGGATGGTGTTACCCATGAAACGCCTAGGGCTTATCGCAAGCGTCATTATGGCGCGGCGCTCGCGGCGCGGATTCTACAACGCGCTTTTTCGTCCCAGTCTGCCTAGCGACGGACGCCCACCGTTGTGCCCGCCTCTTTCGCGGCAGTGGGGTTCGGAGAACAATACAACTCCGAATATCGATGAATCAAGTTAGTCCAACAGCGAGTCGTGTTCCCATTCGTCTTCGCCTTCTTCGAATATCCCGTCCCGTTCCTTCTGGAGCCTGCGTATCGTGTACATGATCCCAATCTGGAACGCGTCGAGCGCGACCGCTTCGGCGATCTCCTGTTTCGTGTAGTTCTTCAACAACTTACCTTTCTCGCTCTCCTCGAACTCGATCCCGCTGACAAATTGGTCCTCGGCTTGCGCGTCTCTAAGGAGCCATAGCAGTTGCGACGACTTGTGTTTTGCGTTCCCCGTCAGGACATACACCCACTCTTGGACTGTCCCCTGGATCATATCGGGGCCGTACTCGTACCCGTCCCGACTCTCGAGGAGCGCGTAAAAGTCGTCGGCAGGAGAATGGACGCGGCGCCATCTTGCGTTCCCTACTCCGTAAGGGCACCCTTCCGGCTCTTGGCAGGGATTCGTGCAGATAGACTTACACGGACCGTCCTCGCATGAAGAACAAGCGTGGACGACTTGATGAAGAGGTTTGCCTTTGCTCATGCCGTCGCCTCCCGCATACTCGACGCCCCGACAGCCGCCTGTTTCGCAGCGCGATAGGCTTGGACGTATCTCGTCAGCGCCGCTTTGATGTTGTCTGTCCCAATGCATAATGGGTCGAGAACGTCGACGCTCGCGACGAGCATATTCGAAACGGCGTCGTCAAGGTCGGAGTCGGCGCCTTCCAGCGCCTTGTTGAAGTCCTTGATGAGCCGCGACTGCTTATTGCTCAGGCCTAAGATATACGTCGCTGAAACGACGCGGGTCCGGGAAATGAACTGCTTCCCAATGACGTCGTTGTACTCTTCGATTAGCGCCAGAATGGGCTTGGGAGAGTCGGTCATGATACAACCCTTTGCTTCTTAT
>JAQVHZ010000092.1:9537-11363 GCA_028695965.1 Thermoguttaceae bacterium
TTGAGATCGTTTGTTGGCATAGTTCCAGTTCCTTTCGTTTCATTGTCCAAACAGGAACATGAGCGCGATTTTCATTTGGTAGATAAGTTGAGAGTATTTTTCGCTGTCGGTTTCTTTGGTTTGTAGCGTGATTTGACTAGCGTCGACGCTCATATCCTCGACGAGGAGATTCAAAACGGCTTCGACAGACGCGCAGGCGTCGTTGTCTGGAAGGTTGCGCCAATCGTCGTCGTCTGTCTCGGACAATAAAGCGATTCCGTAGACGTCAAATCCGCTAATGCGACGCCACAACCAAATACGACCTGGATCGTATTCTTTGTCGCACAAGAGCGCATAGACTTTCTCCGCCGCAGCATGCACGTTCCAATAGTCGACGGCGTTAATGTCAGCTAAAAGTTCTTCTGTCGTTTTCATAGTTCCAGTTCCTTTCGTTTCAAGAAGTTCGAACCTGTCGGAAATTCCGACAGGTTCAAATTGGCGCGTTAGTCGACGGCGCGCTCGTAGATCAAGTCGGCGACGGTCCCGGCGAAGTACCACTTGCCGTCCCCGGAGTAGAGGCTCTTGCCGAACTCCGCTTTCAAGCCGTCCAAGGCAAAACGAATATAAGGAGTCGCAAGCGGAAACGACGCGCTGGCGACGCGCTGGCGGTAGACGCCTTCGAGCTTGACCGCCGAGTGCAGCATCGCGATCGCGCACCCGATCCTGTGCCAGCGCAGCTCCGGGAACTCGCTCTTGTCGACTATCTCGCGAGCGCGTTCGAGAACGACGCGAGAGTCGGCGTCGTTGCATTCGTCGAGAACCATCGTCAGGAGCGCCGACATATCGAGACGACAGCCAATGTCAAGGTTGCGCGCGTTTGCGTAGGCCGCGTCGATAAGGTTGACCGCGGCTTGCACAGGGTTCTCGTCTTGCTCGACCTGCTCGATAATCCACAGCTGCATATCTACCGAAAGACGGACCATGTTGTACCCGCTCCCCAGAGAGATTTGGTCGATAGCGTTGGTGAATTCTACTGTGTCCATTGTTCCAGTTCCTTTCGTGAGATTAAGACTTGACGCTCGTGGGCGCCGGAGTTGAGTGAATCACGACTACTGCCGGTTGTGGCGTGGGCGTGGGCGGCGTGGCGACGAAGTTTGCGGGGTTGCGTCCGTCGGAAAGCCCTTGAAGATACGCAAGCGCAGTACGTTGCCCCGAAAGAGTTAAGCTTGTAATCACGTTGTGAAAGTCAGTCATTGGTTTCCCTCCTGATTTTGTAAATTTGTCTTCGCTGTCGCATCACTATTACAAGTATATTTTACTTTGTGTAATTAGTCAATAGGAATTATACGCAACTGTAATTTTTTTCAAAAAAGTTTCTTGAATGTGTAATTTCTGCTTGAAAACGAGTCTACAAAGTGTAGAATTAATAGCAGGAGGGTGAGACAATGAAGAACCGCATAAAGGAAATAAGAAAGGGCTCCGGAGAAACACAATCGGAGTTTGGTAATCGTGTAGGAGTTGCGACTGCAACTGTCTCAAGTTGGGAGCTTGGAACACGGACGCCGCCGAAATCTGTACAGCGTACTATATGCACTGAGTGCCATATTAATGAAGAATGGCTTGAGTACGGCACGGGCGAGAAGAAAGCAAAGCCAGACGCTTTGCTGTTAGCTAGTATCACAAATGAAGAACTTATAGCCGAAGCGGCGCGGCGTATCTACAACACGCTTCCTCCGGAACTACAGCAGAAAGCGCTCGCGTTCTGCGAAAGACTTGCCGAAGAGGAAGCCGCCGCCAGAGAGGAAGCTACTACCGATGAAGCCACCCATGCTTAACCGACGTCGCTC
>JAQVHZ010000092.1:11463-12756 GCA_028695965.1 Thermoguttaceae bacterium
CGCGAAAAAGCTCAAAGGTACTTCCGCGCCGGCCGACGCCCGCTGAGGCGCCGGACAGCAAATTGGAGGGGGGGGGTGTTACATACCGTTTAACTTTTCGCTGTTTTTGGCGAATGGGATTTAAAGCTCTCAAAAAGGAAACGGCGTATGAGCGTTGTTAAAGTTGAACTGAAAAAAGACGGACGCCAGATTCGGCAGTCGTTTACCGGACAGACGCGGACCGTCGTTCGCACGGTCGGCGATACGGTCGAGCGTTGGACGGAACCCGTCGTGCGCGTCTCGGGGCAGATGGTTTTCGTCGCGACGGCGACGCGCCCCGACGAGCTGCCGCTCACGTTGACGTCGGCGCCGAATCTGCCGCGCGTCGGCGCGCTCTATATGGAAGGCGGAACCGTCTTCCGGAACGTTTATTACGCCGACTGTCAGACGCGCTTTATCGGGCCGCGGGGCCGCTACTGGGAATACGAAGTCGCGTATTCGCTCGGCGGCGATTTTACCGCGTCGAACGAACCGTCGGACGCCGCGGAAGAAACGCTGCTCTCGTTCTCGACGTCGATGGAGCTCGAAGATTACGCGTCGGCGGTCGACCTTGACGGTCAGTGGAACTGCAATTCGCTCGGCGAGTTCTTTGCCGATCCGATTCTCTTTAAGACGGGAATTTTGACGTTCCAGTACCAGCGGCGCGAATATTCCAATCCGCTCGAATTGACGCGCGACTATTTCCAGGCGGTCAACAGCTCCGCCTGGCACGGGTTCGCGCCGGGGCTGATTAAGTGTTCGGATATCTCGTTCAACGCGACGCAGACGACAAACGGCGCTACCTACGACACGACCTATAAGCTTCAGTTCCGGCCGCGAGGCTGGGGCGTGGAGAAGGCGAACAGCGGCTTTTACCATCTTCTTAACGGAACGGCGGTTCGCGCGCTTAACGACGACGGCTCGCCGACCGATCAGCCGATTCTGCTCGCGCTCGACGGCTCCAAACTGCCGGCAGGCGCGGCGGCGCCCATGAAGACGTTCCGCGTCTATCCGCTTGCCGATCTGAACGGGCTTAATCTTCCGAATCCCTTTGAGGTTTAACAAAGAGAAGGATATTGGCGAATGACTGATAAGAAATCTGCGTCAGCCGAAGCCGACGAACTTACGACTGCCGACGGGCGCAAAATTGTCTCCTTTTCCGCGGCGGGCGAATCCTACGCGGTCGAGTCGACCGAGCAGGCGGCGAAGGGAAAGACGGCTGAGATTGAGTCGGAAATCGAAGAAATGAAACTGCGCGCGCTTCGGCGCGGCATT
>JAQVHZ010000093.1 GCA_028695965.1 Thermoguttaceae bacterium
GGACCCGTCTTCTTCGACCGGGACCGTGCCGAGGACCTGTTTGCCCGGCGAGGCGCTTGCGGCTCCTACCATCGGCTGGTTGGCGTTCGGGGTAGTCTTCGGGAGGACCTGAACGATCCGGAGCGCCTTGATCTTGGCGGGAATTTGGGTAGGCCAGCTTTCGTACACGTTTTGCAGGTAGAACGTTCCGGTTGGCGACTCAGGGTCTTGCCGCGACTTATCGAGCGCCGACGCGACGACGGGCGGGACCGGTCGGGGCCGGGCGGGCGTCGCCCAGAGACTGGAAATGTTGGGGTCGCGATAGACTAATTCGCGGTTCCCGAACGCGTCGCAGAAGTAGATCCCAAATTGGTTGGGCAAGTTGGGGCCCGCTTCGCCGAGAAGCTGGTCGAAGCTGTACGACGCGACGAAGTATTTTTCCGCAAGCGGGAAGGGCGACTTGAAAGAATGGACCGGCCATCTGCGTTCCTCGGGCGTTTCGGGAACTCGGTCCGCTTCGCGCCCCGCATGCCAAAACCACCCGGGAACGTAATCGAAATCGCACAGGGTCGGAAGTTGCGGAATACCCGGCACGGGCGCTTCGCCTTCGGGGAAGCGAACGTCGGGGGTCAAGCGCTTCACCGGCTCGGTTCCGTCGACGCCCTTGGCAACGTCGAGCATAACGACGGAGCCCGCGCTCATCGCGTGGTGCGCGCCGGCGACGGCGACGATTTTATCGGACCCCGGAATCGCTTTTGGCTCCCACATTCCGGGAGGATTGAACGTGTTGTTGCCGTAGAAGATCCGAACGTCCGTGCCGTCTTGGCGAGTCGACCACAGCTGTTGGTAGTAGACGGCGTCGCGGTCGACGTAATCCCAACGCGTGTAAATAACGCGTCCGTTATGGGCGAGCATTGGGAACCACTCGTTGGTTTCGTGAAACGAAATCGGACGCGCGTCGGAGCCGTCCCCCTTAGCGCGAGCAAGGGTGTAAACGTAGCAAGGACCCGCCCCGCAGCGATGGAAGCCGCCTCGGCGCGTCGAGCAGAAGACAAGGTCGCCGTCGGGCATGAGGAGCGGCGAGAAGTCGTCGTAATCGCCGTCGGTCAACCGAATGGCGTCGCGCTTGGCGCCTGTTGGATCGAGCGGCGTTTTGTACAGATGAAAGCGTCGGTCCATGACGTCGGGATCGCGCCATGCGTTCGGCGTCGTGGGGGTTTCGCAGTAGGCGAAATAGAGCTCGGAGCCGTCGAAAGACAGTTCTGGGGTCATGTAGGAGCCGAGAGGAAGGTTCGGCGGCGTAATATCGCGAGCGACCATCAGCGCTTGGTCGGAGTCGGCTTCATTTCGCTCGAGCGTAAAAATACCGCCGCCGGGACGCGCGACGTATCCGTAAACTTGCGTCAGTTGGTGGCTCATGATAGTGGGCGCAAATTTGAAGAATACGAGCGAATCGAATTGGAAGTAAGGAGAATTGACGAGTATAGAGCGTTTCAGCGCGTGAACTTGGCGCCATAACTCTTCCGCTTCTTTCTCGTCGGCAGAGGGCGCGCTCTTTAACGACTCGAACGACTCCTCAAATTCTTTCCATGCGGCTTTGTAGCCGTCAAGGCAGTCGGCGAGCGCTTCGAAGTTGTCGCAGATGTTTTCGTCGAACGGCTCGAGGTTCTCATAGGCTCCGTCGTCGAGAGTTTTTTGGAGATCGTCGATCAGGGCGCGGCCTTGCGGAAGCCGTTGTTCGAGCGCTTGGAGGTACGTCCTGGGCTCGCGTTCCGTGCCGACCCCGTCTTGCATACGCCAGTCCCATTCGACGAGCGCTTTGGCAAGGGAAGGACGGAAGTTCGGCGACGTCGCGATCGGGTCAAGCGACTGTTCTTTGCGGACCGGTTCCAAAGAGAGCGCGGCTTCGACCGGCGCCGTTTGGTACTGAAATCGAGAGATTTCAACGGAACAAGACGCCGCGTCCCCAAATTCCGGAGCTTGGATCTTCAAGACGGTCAGAGGATTCGCAGCGTCGTATTCTGCGGACAGTTCGAGCTCTTGACCGCTTGGAATCGTCGTTAAAGCGTCGGCGGAGCCCGGCTGGTCGAGCCATCCGACTAGAACGTCGGCGGTTCCGAGGTTCCTGACGAAACATTGGGACGATACCGCGTTAGGAAGATTGCCCGAAGGGACGGTCAGCGTGATAAACGACTGGGAATTGAGGTCGGCGGTAAGTCGATAATTCGGCTCTTGTTCGACCCCGGCTTTGGGAAAGCCCAGCAGAAGGAGTTGAGAACTGTCGTCGCCAGCGCTGTAAAACCAGCTGCCCGCTCGGGTTCCGAACGAGGGTAGGACGGCGGTTCCGTCTATTGAAACGACAACTTTTTCGGGCGGGACAGGCGCCTGCGTTTCTTCGGCGGCCCCGATGGATACGGCCGCGCCTGAAAAACTTAAAACGAGCGCGCAGAGCAGCGAAGCGCTCTTGCGACAAAAATGAATCGCCATGACGTCTCCTATAGTTAAGTTGTTTGTTTGAAAAATATAACTGAAATACTAATCTTTATGGAACTCTTTGGGATTCCAGCGCCTGAAAGACAAATTCAAACGCTTGCCGCGCCTCGTCGTAGGGCGTCGAGTGCCCAATATCGGCGCGTTCAATCAGAAGAACGGTCCCGCCAATCTTTTGGATCGTTTGCGCCAGACGGCGCGCGCTGTCCGGCGGGACGACCGTGTCGAGGGTTCCAAGAGTGATCGCCGTCGGATTGTTCAGGAAGCGCTCCGGGTAGTATTCGCCGCTTCGCTTCTTGTATTCAAGCGGGACTTCCGACTTGGAACCGCCGAAAGATTCGGCGATCGCGTCTTGAAAATTCTCATATTCCAAGTGATTCGCGGTTCCGTTCATTGAAACTACCCCGTCCACAAGGTCGGGATGAAGCGCCGCGAACGTGAGCGAGGACGAGCCGCCCATCGAGCCGCCCGAAATGACAACATGGTCGTAGTTCCGCTTCGATCGTTGCTCTTCAAGGATCGCCAGGAGATCGTTTTCGCCTTGCGGACCCATCCAGGAGGTAATAGAACCGTAATTGGGAGAGACGACGACTGCGTTATGCGCCGCCGCGGCGTCGTTCGTCGCCCTGAATTCCGCGTAGACGCCGTCGAACGCCTGACTGCATTCGGAGCCGTGTCCGTGAAGCGCAATGACGAGCGCGGCGGGCTTGTTGGGATCAAACGTTTCTGGAACGTGCTCGTAATAGAATTTGCGCGTTCCATCCGGCGCGTTAAATTCGACGAACGCCGCGTCGATCGCGCCCGATCGAGGCTCGGCTCCAGGCAGGGGGACCGACCGGAAAGACGCCGCAAGCCAAAGCGCCAACAGCGCCGCGCAGCCAATCTGTTGAAATGTTTTTTTAGTCATAATATGTTCTTAGCGGCAAGCTGCAAAAGTCGGCGCCGCTGCCGCTGTAAGTCTAAGGGGAAAATGGAACAAGTTTCACTTGTTTTCGCAGTAAACGATATGATAACGGATATGCGCGGCGCGAAAAGGAACGCCGAAGAATAATCGGGACGAGCGCCCGGCGTAATCGTCGGCGTTCCAAGTCGGCGCTGAAAGGGGTTGAAACGAGTCGCTAAGGTTTCGAACGTCAATCGTTGAGGGAAAGTTTCAGTTCGAAATTCTTATCCTCTTTTTCGATCGTATAGACCAATTTGTCGTTGCCGCGCGGATACTTGGTCGCCAGGGCGGAAACGGAAACGCCGTCTTCTCCCGATTGTGCGAGTCCTGAGCCTGCAATGAAGTAAAAGTGGCCCTTGCCGACCTGAACGCCGGCGACGTCGCTCGTGTACGCCATGATGAAATGGCCGTCTTGGTCGGACGCTCCGGCGCTTGAACGCCCTTCGTCCGGCATGAAGAAGAACGAGCAGTTCCTGACCGGCTCGCCGTCGCAGGTAATCGTTCCTTCTAACGGGACGACCTTGTACGGGAGCTTCGGACCGCAGCCGGCGACAAGCGCGGCGGCAAACGCAAGCGCTAAAACGCTGACAATATTCAATTTGTTCATATAGCAATTCTCCAAAATCATTGTTTTCGTCGAGCGTTTAGAGGTGGATCGTTTCGCCGCGCGCGCGCGTGATCGTCCCGTCGAAGACTTGGTGTTCGTCGACCGTGTCCGATACGAATAGAACAGAGCCGTCGACTTTTGCCGTGTTGATTCCGCCCGGGTGGAAACTGCGCGCCGTTCGAATCGTAACGGCGTGGTCCCGCGTAACGACGTTGAAGCCGCCGTGGCCCCAAATGTGTGCGCCTTGAGTTAAGTGGTTGCAGTAGATGAAGGGATTCCAGCCTTCGCCAGCGTCCGAAATACCCAGGACTCCAGACGTGAGCCGCTTGCTCGCTTGCTCGAGAATGAGGAACGTATTGCTCGTTCCGTCAACGACGCCGGAAAGGGGAATCCAGCTGTTCGTCCAAAAGCAGGAAAGCGGCTCGACGCCGGGATTGCGAATGGGGCCGCAGGCTTGCTCCGCCATGCAGGTCATCGGAACGCCGTAATCTTTTTGAGACCCTTCGACGTCGTGAGCGACGCTCGGACACCGGAACGGCGGGGGCGCGCCCATGCAGACGACCCTGTTTTGCTCGGCGCCGCTTGCCGTTTGACCGGCGTGGTAGTACGGGTCGTTGATTCTGTCGACGTAAGGACAGCGCGTGAAGTCGACTTGATCGTAAAGCGCCGTTGCTTCGACATAGGGAAGAAGGTTCGTCGCCCAGCCCCACATGCCCCCGTAAAGACCGCCATGCGTCGCGGGGTGCCCTACCGGCCAATGGTGGCAAGCGGACTCGCCCGACGAGAATTTGCCGGTGTTTGCGACGTCCGGAAAGAGCGTTGCATACGGCGGCAGCTTATTGTTGACGTCGTGGTAATTTTGCATAGCAAGAGCAAGCTGTTTCATGTTGTTCGTGCATTGCATACGTCGCGCCGCCTCGCGCGCCGCTTGAACCGCTGGCAGCAGGAGCCCGATTAAAATACCGATGATGGCGATAACGACCAAGAGTTCAACGAGAGTGAAACCGCGACGGTTAAATTTCACCCTCGCCCTGTTTAACAAAGTGAGTGCCATAACATGATCCTTGTAAGTTATTGAAAAAATGACGTCAAAAGCGTTTTTCCAATCCGTACTGGATAGAGAAAAACACGTTACGAAATATATAACAGGCCTTTGGGGAAAGACCAATTATAGACTCGCAATGCAGCCACAAGGACAAGGCGGCGCGTAATCGGCGTCGCACAAAGAAAAGCGCAAAGAAAAGATTTCTGGTAAATTCGGAGCGTGTTTTCTGCAAAAAACGACGCCCGGAACGTCGAGGACGCCGACGCGTCGTCTACCGGCTTTTACTGAGTTTAACAAGAACCCGCGGCAGTTTCAAGCATTTTCGAGAAATTTCAGTATTTTTTAAGAAAAAACAAGAAAAACGGTTCCGTGTTTGCTCGTTGTTATCATTGTTCGCAATGTCGGCTTGGTCCGCTTATTACGGCGGGCAAAAAATAAAAGAAGAGAGCTGTCGCAGAGGAAAGAATGTTATGAACGGCGAGGCGTCAAGCCGACCGAATCAAAAGACGCCGCTCGCGCGCTTCGGCGGCGTCCGCTTCAAAATCAAACGGCGCCGACCGCCTTGGCAGCCGACGCCGTTCAGAAAAAGGGACGACGCTCTTCCTCGCAGTTCCGCCGCTCTTGGCCCGCAAAGCTAGCGGACCATTACGCTGGCGAATCGAGGATCAATAGGAATCGATACCGAGGAGCTGGTTGAAGTTGATCCTCTTTTCGAGAAGGTGATCTTTCATCGAGCTGGCGTCGACTTTGATGTTCGAGCTCATGCCGCCGTACATATCGGTCATGCCGCCCATGCCGCCCATGCCGGAGGTTCCGCCGAACATACCGGAAGAGGTCGTCGGGCCCTCGGCGATAAATTTGTTGGTTCCGGCGATTTCGTCAAGGGCGTCGTTCAGCATTTCGACGACTTCAGCTTGCGCCTCGTCGTTGGCGTCGAGCTTCCCTAAGACGCCGCTGCCGCCGCTCTTTTTACCCTTGATACCGATCTGGATGCACTCGAAGCCGTATTGAATGCGCGCGACGATCGCTTCCATGCTCTTTTGGTTTTGGATCGTGCCGCCCATGCCGCCGCCCATACCGCCCATGCCTCCGGACATGCCGCCCATGCCGCCCGACATACCGCCCATACCGCCGCCCATGCCGCCTGCCGCCGCGCTCTTCACTTGGTCGCGAACGAGCTCGGAGTCAATATAGCCGGATTCTTCGATGCAGAGGTCGCGCGCGAGCATGACGAGCGAACGCGCCAAGCCGACGAAGTCGTAGTTCTGAACGCCGTCGAGATTCATGTCGCCGATTCCGCTTGCCGCGGCGCAGCGCAGCTGAATGCTTGCGTTTTTGTCTTCGATCATTTGCCGGAAGAGGTCGAGCGTTCCGGTCCCGCCTTTGGAGCCCTCGGGGCTCTTGAAGCTCGCAAGGCCGATGATCGCGTTTTCCGTAAAGCAGTCGTAGATTTCATCGCGAAGTTTGGCGTCGACCGCGTATTGCTTGTCGAGGACTCTTGCAAAGATCGTCTTGACGCCGTTGCGGAGTTTTTCGTCTTGAATACCGAGCTGCGCGTGACGAACCAAGCCGATCAGCGCGCCGTAACGAACGTAGTCGGGAACGTCGCCCGAGGCGGTAACCATCCTGCCGAGATCGGGAATAGAGCCCGCGTAAGGCGTGTCGGGCGTGCTGCGGTCGCCCGTGGCCGTGTTCAATTCGCCAATAGCCAAGACGGCGTTCAAGCGGCACGCGGGGTAGCATTTGTTGGAAGCGGCATAGCCTTTAAGGACGGAAACGGCTTCTTTCAGGAACGCCGCCTGTTCGGCGCCGGTAAGACTGGCTCCGTCTTGAACGAGCTCTTGCCGATACTTGACCAAATCGCGCGCGTTGGCGCGAACGGTCCAGCGCGCTATGTAGTATTTCGTAAGGAAGTTCTTGATCTGCGCGGAATCGCCGCTCCCGACGACGGCGGCTTTCTGGCCCGCAAGCGAGTCGTCGACGTTTGCTTCTGCGTATTCTTGGGCAAACGCGGCGCCTGCAGACAGGACAAGACACAACGCGACGACAACGGACGCAGCCGCTCGGCTCGCAACGCGCGTCGCGGACGCAAGTTCGAATATTGAGAAGGTTTTCATATGTTCTCCACTGGATTACCGAATTCCTAAGGAACAGCGCCGAAACAGTTCCGACGCGCGTTAGCCCAATGTGCCGACGCTATAACAACAATGATACCGTCAAGGGGCGGTTGGCGTCAAGCGTTTTTAGAGAAACTATTTTCAAATAAATGAAAAAAGGGGGAAAAAAAAGGAATATAACGACTCGAGAAAAAATTCGCGCTCTTTTCAAATCGGTTCGGGGCGCTACAATACCCGATCATGTCCAGAAATATTGCCACCTACGACCTCATTGCGCGCGAATCGCTCAGTCAACTTGACGCCCCGCCCGGCGTAACGCTTCCCGACCCGCCCCTTCCGATGCTCGTAACCGGCGTCACGGGCGTGGCGGGCTACGGCGCGCTCGCGTACCTGCAGACGCGATTTCCCGGCCAGGTCTACGCCGCCGTGCAGGAGACCGACGTCGATTTCCCCGCCCCGAATTTGATCTCGGTCGAGCTGCGCGACTATTCGGCGATCGAACAGGTCTGCGACGAATACAAATTCCAGTCGATCCTCGACTGCGCGGGCAACTGCGCCCTGAAAGCGTGTCAGCTCTCGCCGAAGATCGCATGGGACCTTAATGTCGAGGTCGTGCGCAACTTAGCGCGCTATTCCCGGTCGCGCGGGATTCGGCTCGTGCATCTGTCGGTCGATATGGTCTTCCGGGGCAAAGACGGGGGCGGGTATCGCGACGACGAGCCGACGTGCCCCGTGAACGTCTACGGAGAGACGATGGTCGCCGGCGAAGAGGGGATCGCCGAACTTGATCCGTACGCGGCGACGCTCCGCATCTCGATGCCGATGGGCGTCAGCTTCAACTGGCACGCCGGCGCCATCGATTGGATCGCGGCGAGGTTTCGAGCGAATCGACCCGCGACGCTCTTTTACGACGAAGTCCGAACCCCGACCTACGTCGACGAGATGGGCCGCGTCTTTCGCGCGTTTCTCGGAAACGAGTTTTCTGGGATTCTCAACTGCGGCGGTCCGCGCCAAGTCTCGCTCTATCAGATGGCGCAAGTCGTCAACTGGACGGGCGGGTTCGATCCGGAGCTCCTCATGGGGATGTACGCGGAAGAATATTGCCCCGTCCCGCCAAGGGTCAGGAACTGCTCGATGGATTCCTCGAGGTTGGCGAAGATCCTCGGGTTCGTTCCCTTCACGCCTTGGCCCGGCCAGCAGGAATTTGTCCCGACCGACCGCGAGTGGCATCTGAGACGGCCCGCCGATTTCAAAGGGTCGACGCCCCTCATGAACCGGGTCCTCTCCTGTTCGCCAAGGCTCTACGCCGACGAAGCCGACTATCTGACGAACCTTTTCTAGTCGGAACACGGCTGGCTGTTATACAAAAAGACCCCGCGCTCGCGCAAGGCGTAAACGCGGGGTCGTTCTTTATCTGCCGACTCCGGCAAATCTTAACGCACGATCTCGATTCCTTCGGGCGCTTCGATCAGCGTTTCGACGGTCCCGTCTGCGTTCTTCTTGCAGCTGACTTTGATGAGCCCATACGGCGTCGGAACGGATCCTTCGAACCAGTCGAGGTCGCCTAGGAACGGCTTCACTTGCGTCTTCTTAAAGCCAGGTTCCAGAGGAGTAACGCCCATAATGTTCGCGCTGATCCAGGCGGCGGGCCCGGACGCCCAGCCGTGACACAGCGAGTGCCGCAAGCCGACGTAGCAGTACGCGCCCCGGTCGCCGTGCAGGCTTTCGAGCCCTTCGGGAGTCGCTTCGTCGATACGGCCCGCGTTTTCGAGCCAGTCCAGGTCGAAATCTTCCCAGAAGGTCGTCGCGCCGCGGTCGATCATGGCGCCCCAGTAATCGCGCGTAACGTCAAGCGCGACTTGGTTCAAGCCGCCCTTCGAAAGCGCCTCGAGCATATAGTAGCCGTAGAACGTCGAGAAGCCGCGAGCGCCGCCGTCCGCGACGACCTCGAGGTTCGATTCGCCCTCTTTTTCAATGCCAGCCAGCTCGAGCAGCGACGCCGCTTGTTTGTTCCCGACGTTCGACGGCGTGAAGCCGCGCACCTTCGCGGCGGTCGCAAGCGCGAGCTCTTCCGTCTCTTTGTCGCCGACGACTTGCGCCATCTCGGCGACGCGGTCGAATCCGAGCGCGAACATCGCGTGCGTGCCTGCCCGGAGCGCGTCGGGCTTGTCGTTCGTCGGCCAGTCGAGGAACGGGCTCTCGAATCCGGCTTCGCCGCTCTCCGCAATGCAGGGCAGGAGCTGCTGAACGAGCCCTTTGACGTAATCCCATTGCTCTTTGACGAGTTCCGGGTCCCCGGTATGGCGGTAGAGGTCCCCGATCGTGATGAGCCACCAGAGCGAGTAGTTCGGCATCCCGTTCATCCATTTCGGCAGGGGCCACGTTTCGCGCGCGTAGTAGCCGAGCGTGTCCCGAAGGACTTTAGAGTCGCCGAAGATACGCAGCGCCGTCATCGCTTGAGGCGTGTAGTCGCCGTACCAGACGAGCCGGTCGCGCTTGGCGCCTTCGAAGACGTACTGCTGCATCGTGAGGAGGATCGTGCGCGCGCAGACGTCCCACACTTGGTTCAGGCGCTCGTCGGAGCTCTTGAATTGACCGAGACGAGGAAGGTCCCGATAGATGAAGATCGCGCGCGCGGAGTCGAACAGGATCGTGGCGTCGTCGTCCACCAGGTCGATCCGAACGAACCGGAACGCCGATTCGCCGCATTCGACAGCCCCGAGCCACGGAACCGCGATGATCTGATCGCGGGTCGAGTGTTCGTTGACGGCCCCTTTTTCGCCGACGTTCGCGTTCGCCTCGTCGACCGATTCGCCGAACCGGACGCGGAGCCTGACGGTGCGCCCGACGCTGTTGGCGCTAGGGACCAAGTGCCGCGCTTCGACCCGAAAACTGCCGTGGATTTCGCACCCGAAGTCGAGCAGAATCGAGCCGCCTTTCGTCATGACGCACGCTTGTTCTTCGTCGCTCATGATCGACGTCGACGTCTGTCCGAGGACCGGCTCGAGCAGAAGCTCAGGGTTCTTAACGCCCGTCTCCGAGACGGCGACGATTCGTTTCGCATAGAGATATTGGCGGACGCGCTGGTCGTGAACGGCGTTAGGCGCCAGGTCGTCGGCGAATCCTTCCGGCAGAGCGAGCGCTTTCTCCGGCTCGACCGATTGCGCCGAAACAGTGGAAGTACAGAACGCGCCGACCGTTAAGACCGCGGCCAAAGCGCCGAGCGCGACCGCGCCGCGCATAAAGCTGAACGAAAATTTCATAAACAAGTTCTCCCAAAATCAAGGGCGAGGCTTCGGCGTCAACCGAAATGCCGCCGAATAATATTGACTAATCAGCCCCATTATACAAGATGAATCGCGCCTTTGGGAGCCTCTTTTCAACTTTTGCAATTTTTCTTGCTTTTCTTGCCAGAAACTGTTGAAAACAGCCTTGACGTTTGTTAGACTCTAGGCGTCTGCTCTTTGCTGGAGTCTGCGTTTTGCGAGCGGTTCATACGCCCTTGAAGCGCCGCGACTCCTTTTGGTCGCTAGCCGTTTTATGCACAAAGAAACATATGATGACGAACTTACCCGAGCTTCCCAAACCGCGCGCCGAGCGGCTGACGTCCCTCGACGCGCTGCGCGGTTTCAACATTTTCCTCTTGTTCCTTGTCGATTATATCGTCGAGTCGTATCGTTCCGGACCTTTTGCTTCGTACGAGGGCAAGCGCGATTCCTGGCTCCCTTTTTTGGACCAGTTCCGGCACACCTCTTGGGGCGGGTTCTCGCTTTGCGACTTGATCATGCCCTTGTTCCTCTTTATGGCGGGCGTGGCGATACCCTTTGCGCTGGCGAAATACATCGGTCCTGCCGGGGAGAAGAAGAACCGCGCGTTATGGATTAGGATGCTGCGCCGAGTCGCCGTCTTGTGGATCTTCGGCATGTGCGTTCAGGGGAACCTGCTCGACCTTGTCCCCTCTGAGTTTAAGCCCTACTCGAACACCCTTCAAGCGATCGCTACTGGGTACTTCTTCGCCTGTCTGGCGTATCTGTACTTGCCTTGCTGGTCGCGTTACGTTTTGTTTGTGCTCTTGCTGGCAGGTTATTGGGCGGGCTGCGCTTGGATAACGCTCGAGACGTCGCATGGGACCTTTGGCGGCGGCAGTTTCGCGCAGGGTACGAATTTGCCCTATGGCGTCGACGTGGTCGTTTTGGGCCGGTGGATGCATTATGCGACTGTTGAAAACGGTCAGGTCGTCTTCGCGCCCGGGTATCATTATTCGTGGATCTACAGCTCGCTGACCTTTGTCGCAACGACGTTGTCCGGTATGTTTGCAGGAGAACTGCTCTTTAAGACCCGTGAAAAAATGAAGGCGCAAGAAGACGGCAAGGGCGGACTGAAGCTCCAACTGACGGCGTTTGTCGTCATTGCGGCGTTTGGCGCGCTCCTGCTCTACTTGGGCAAGTTGTGGGACGGCGTGCCGGAAGGGACCGTCGCTTATTGCCCGATTATCAAACAGCTTTGGACGTCCTCGATGGTCCTCTACAGTTCCGGGCTATGCCTCTTGCTCCTGGCGTTCTTCTACTTGATTTACGACATATGCAAACTGCCCGTCCTCAAGACCTTTTTCATCGTCTTGGGCGCCAATGCGATCGCCGCGTATATGCTCGTGCATATTTTCCATTTCAACGAAATTGCCCACTGCCTGACGTACGGCTTGGAGAAGTATATCGGCGTCTGGCAGCGCGTTGTCGATAGCGTAGTCGGCGTCGCGATCGTGTGGCTCATGCTCTGGGATTGCTGGAAGAGAGGCAAGATTTTGCGCGTGTAGCGCGCTGTCCGTCATAAGAGAGCGTTTTATAGAAAGAGTGTCATGAAAAGAGTTGCATTAGCGCTCGTCTGCGCCGCGGCGCTTTGCGCGACGAGCGTCTTCGCGCAAGATCAAGAAAAAGCCGCGCTTCGGTTCGTCGTCTACAACGTCGAATACGGCGCGTGGGCGAATCCGGAACAGATTGGCGAGGCGCTGAAAGCGTATAGTCCCGACGTCGTCGGGTTCAACGAAGTTCCGCAAGGGGACTGGACGAAACGCGTCGGCGCCGTCTTGGGCTGTCCCTACGCCTACACGGGCCTCGTTTCCTCCGCGAACCATTTCGACAAATACAAGTCGATCGCGAGCCGCTATCCGATTTCCGACCTTCGAGAAGTCATGCTCGACGCGCCGGGCGGCTGGAACCCCGCGTCCGCCGTCGGAGCGACCTTTGAGGTAAACGGCAAGAAAATCGCGTTTTATTCGACCCATATCTGCTTCAACAAGAACGAAGAAGATCACGCGAAACAAATCGCCGACGCCGTTAAACAATATGACGTCGACGCGGATATCGTCGTCATCGGCGGCGATTTCAATTGCCTCGTCGACCATACCTCCGGAATCAAGCATTTCTTAGAACATGTATTCAGTGAATAAAAATTAACAGATTGCCGATTTATACCCCGAAAGTATACATTACTCCGAAAGGTATAGACAAAGGCAATCGAATGAGTTACAGTACTGATTTAACCGACAGTCAATGGCAA
>JAQVHZ010000012.1 GCA_028695965.1 Thermoguttaceae bacterium
GTAAAAGGGCAACTTGGTCAGGAGGAAGTTCATACGACGTCATGGGAAGGTTCCAAAGGAAGATTGGGAATAATTTAGGCGTCGTTATAACAAAACGTCTGGAAAAAATCAAGTCCGACTAGTATATCTATAATTTTCCTTTGAGAACGGGGAACGAATAAATTCGAGAGAAGTGAGCCGAGAGCTTTTCAGAAATTGCAGACACGAGCCCGTTAAATTGGAAGCGTAGCAGTAAAAATGCCGGAGTTTCGGCAACGTCGAAAGAGGCTCTAAGTCAGAATCCTTCAGACCTTCACAACGATGAAACGCAATGGTGGACACACGAGAATTGCCGCGAAGCGCTTCCCAAAAACTGACGTCAAATCGCGATTCCACGAAATGCATATGCTCTATATTAAATTCGTCGCTGTTCGTAAAATAATCTCCGGTGATTAAATCGCCCATCGGATTTCTTCTCCTTCGTAAATACAGGTCTTTGTTGAACAACTCCTATTGCAATCAACTTACGCGCGATAATTCCTAAGTCCTTCTCTATAGACGAACAGCGTTCCTTCAATCTTATGCTGCGTTTTCGAACATAACTTGGCTTTTCCGTGCTTGAAGGTTCGGAAATATCGGCGCCTAATGTTAGCTGAATTTGATTGAGGCTGCAATATGAGTCTGAAAGCGTCCTTTAAGAGCCTTAAAGAGCGGCGTTGAACAAATATTTGTGAAATTCGAGATTTTTATACAAATAATCCAACTGCACGTCGTAAATACTGCCAAAAAAGACGAGTAAAATCAGGCGTCGCGCGGTTCGACAGCCCCGTCAGTCAATGACAAAGAGTTCCGCGCCTACAGGAAGGGCGGAACTCTTTTGCGTATTGGAACGGGCGCGGCTCTTTTTCTGGGCTTTGCCATAGTGCGCCGCGCTTATTGGGAAGCGCTTAGAACTCGCGATTTTCCAATTTTTCTTTGGTCGACCACAGTCCGGCGCTCGGGGTGCTGATGAAGTAGACTTCTTCGCCGTCAGGCATGGTGTTGAAGCCGTTTTTCATTGTTTCCGGGTTGTATCTTTTGATCGTTTCGTTGTAGTCGGCATACCCGAAGCAGACGGATTCCATATCTTCTTTGGAGATGTTGCCGGGCGCGTAGGTGATCTTGAATCGGCCTTCGGAGGACCCGTGGATGAGGTGCGCGGTACCGTGCGTCAGGTCTTGCAGGACCGGCTCTTGTTTCCAGAGCTTGATCACGTTTTCCGTGCCGGAATAGCCGTATTTCCGGATGAGCGCGTCGACGTCCTCCTGTTCGCCGAACCGCTTGAGACCGGGCGCGATGACGAGCAGTTCGCCGCCGTCAGCCATCGCCATCCTGGTGCGGTAGATCGCTTTGTTGGCGACCCATGTGCTGTAGAACTCGTCGCCCTGCATGACGGCGACGACTTTCTTCAAGGGCGGCACGATCGTGATGTTCTGTTCTTTTGCGGCGCGCGCGGCGTCCAGGTAGACGTCGAGGTCGTCGCCGACGTAGACGCCGGTGTGCCCGAGCTGACCTTCGGAATCGTACGCCATCGTTACTTGTATATAGAAATCGGGCAGGAAGCCGAGCAGCTCTTCTTCGGCTTTATTGTAGCATTGCCTCAGCGGGGTCAACAGGTTGCCCAAGTTGTTCTCAATGCCGCAGAGCGCCGCCATCATGTGGGAGGCGCAGATCGTCGGCTTGCCGCCCAGCCCGATGAAGTAGTTCTTGTTATGGTTGGCGAACCCAAGCACTTCGTGAGGCACGACGTGCCCGACGTTGATAACAAGGTCCCACTTTTCTTCGACGAGGGTCGTGTTCAGAGTGTGGGGGATCTCCCAGTCCGCTCGGTCTTTGGAGACTTCCTTCACATACTCGGCGGGCGTCGAGCCGATATGGGTATAGCCGTTGCGCCAGTCGTGTTTCAAGATACGCTCCTCCGGAATCGATCCGAACATCCACTTGTTCTGCTCGGGCGTGTGGGGCACGTGCTGTCCGAGGGTCGGGATGACGTAGACTTCCGCAGTCGGCGAAAAGATCTTGTAGAGTTCTTCGGTAATCTTACCGGCGCCGCTGTGCGCGCGCGTAATGTCGGGCGGGAGCAGCAGGACGCGCTTAGGATCGCGGCAGATCCTTTCTCGGGCTTCTTCCGCGGCTTTGCGCGTCGCTTCGAGGACTTGATCGAGGGTTAACTTACCTTGTTCAGCAAACCAAGAGGGCATTTTCGTACTTTCGTTTCTTTGTTAGCGTTTGGGTTTAACGTCGAATTTTATCGACGACGTCGAAAAGAATGTCATTAAATTCTTGCGGCGAAGTTTCTTCTAACGTTTTACCTTTTTGATCGAGCGTCTCGTTAACTTTTGCCGCAGTTTCCTGCATGACGGCGTGCGTTTCTTCGCTGCCGCCGACGAGCGTGTAGTTCTTGCCGCGCGTCAGGCGCTTCATGTCGCCTTCTTGATAATCGAGCCCGACGCCGATCATATGGGCGCGCGTCTCCTGTTTGGGAGGGGTAGGGCGTACTCGTTTCATGAAAAGCGTCCTCCTTGGATCTAAAGGGAAATCTTGTTGTTAATTCGATCGATAGAAGCGCGTCGCCGACGCCGAGTCGGAGTCGAACGAGCTTCTAACGCCGCGCGCCGCGTCAGCCGATCCGTTGTTCGAGCTCGGCGGCGAGCTCGTCTTTTTTGACGCGAACTTGTTCAAGCGTGTCGCGGTCGCGCAGGGTAACGGTCCCGTCTTGGAGCGTCTGTCCGTCGACGGTGATGCAGAACGGGGTGCCAATTTCGTCTTGACGGCGGTAGCGTCTTCCGACGGCTCCTTTTTCGTCATATTGGACGGACATACGCTTTTTAAGTTCGCCGTAAATCTCGGCGGCGACTTCGGGCATACCGTCTTTTTTCACGAGCGGAAAGACCGCCGCTTTCACGGGCGCGAGGCGCGGGTGCAGCTTCAAGTAGACTCGTTCTTCTTCTTTGCCGGCTTCGGACGTCGGAGCCGTGTCGACTTGATACGCTTCGCACAGGAACGCGAGGGTCGCGCGGTCGGCGCCGGCGCTCGGCTCGACGACGTGCGGCACGAACCGTTCTTTGCGCTGGTCGTCGAAGTAGGACATATCTTTGCCGGAGCCGCGCCATTTCGGCGCGCCGCTTGCGTCTTTTTCTAGGACGAGCGCGTCCCCTTCGCGGATCAGCTTGCCTTCGGCGTGCGAGCGCAGGTCGAAATCGCCGCGGTGCGCGACGCCTTCGAGCTCGCCGAATTCGCCTTCGGGCAGGAACGGGAACGCGTATTCGATATCGGCGGTCCCGATCGAGTAGTGGGCGAGCTCGGCCTGTTCATGCTCGCGCATACGGAGCCGTTCGCCCGCCAGGCCCATATCGACGTACCATTGGAACCGTCGGTCGCGCCAGTACGCGTACCATTGCGCCGATTCGGACGGATGGCAGAAGAATTCGATCTCCATCTGTTCGAATTCGCGGCTCCGGAACGTGAAGTTCCGAGGCGTGATTTCGTTCCTGAAGCTCTTGCCGACTTGCGCGACGCCGAACGGGACGCGCACGCGCGTGCTGTCGACGACGTTCTTGAAGTTGACGAAGATGCCCTGCGCGGTTTCCGGACGCAGGAACGAGGCGTCGTCTTCGCCGCCGAGCGCGCCGACCGTCGTCTTGAACATCAAGTTAAACTCGCGCGGCTCGGTGAGTGTTCCGACTGTTTTGGCTTCCGGACCGACAACGTCGGAAAAATCGTTGTTTTCGAAGGTCGAGATCCCTTGGACGTCCCCTTCCCAAACGAGCGCGTCGGCGTCTTTTTTGCGGAGCCCGAAATATTTTAACGCGGCTTGTTCGAGCGCGTCGCTTTCGTTTTCGGTGTCGATCGTGGTGATGAAGACGCGGACCTGCTGCGCGGGCGCGCCCCCTTCGCCGTGTTTGAGCCCGGAGACCCAGCGGCCCTTGATATGGTCGAATCGGTAGCGGCGCTTCGTCTCTTTGCAGTCGATCATGAAGTCGTGGAACTGGTCGTAGTGTCCGGAGCATTTCCAGACTTGCGGATGCATGATGATGGAGCAGTCGAGGCCCGTCATTTCGTAGGTCCCCGGCGCGCCGGGCAGGAGCTTCATCTCGTTGTGACCGACGACCATGTCGCGCCACCACGCGTCTTTGACGTTTCGCTTGAGTAAGACGCCGAGAGGACCGTAGTCCCAGAACCCGTTCAAGCCGCCGTAAATTTCGCTCGATTGAAACAGAAAGCCGCGGCGCTTGCACAGCGCGACAAGATCTTCCATCCGCATTGTAATTTTTCCTTGTTGTTTATGGTTGGTAACGTTTGTCGTTATTGAGTTTTGAAGCATAAACGCCGCCAAAGGCGGAGAAAAGGCTTTGCCGACCGTTTTCTGATTATCGGAAACGCGCCGCCCTTTCTTCCGTTATTTCTTAAAGGCGGAGTCAAGTTTGATCTCGCCGACGCGAAATTCCGGGACGACGTCGAGGGAATCGAGCTTCGCGGCGTCGACAATATCTTTGGTCAAGTCGACCGATTTCAAGTTCTTGCCGCCTCGGCTCTCTTTCAGCAGGTCGACGAGCGGAGCCGAGCGCCCCTTGCGCCACTCCTCGCGCGCGACCTCCGCATGAACGTTCAGCGCATAGCCGCCGCGACGGAGCGTGAGACGGTCGGTCAGCAGGCCCGCAAGGAGCAGATCTTCTTCGGTGTATTGACGGTCGGTCCCCGCGCACATGATCGAAAGGACGTCGGGGTCGTCGCGCAGGATCCGCTCGACGACCGCTTCGGCGTTGATAAACGCGGCCAGCAGGACGGTTCCGCGGCAGCGCAGGATCGCGCGCGTGCCGTTCGTCGTGGTGAAAAAAAGGATCTTGCCGCCGATCGTTTCGGGCAGGTACAGGTCGGGCGAGTTGCCGAAGTCGAACCCGTCGATCGGGAGCCCTTTGCGCTCGCCGCCTAATTGGACGCGACTCGCTTCGTCCGGCTTCTGCGCGATGAAAATTCGCTTCGCGGCGAACGTTTCTTCGACCGTTTCAAAGGGCAGGACTTTTTCCGCGCCGGCGTTCAGGGCCGTGATAATCGTCGTCGTTGCGCGCAGGACGTCGATAGCGACCGAGACGCCGTCGATCGGCAGTTCCTCAGGGGCGAGCTCGGGCGTCGGATATACGTCAATTTTTTTCACGGACAAACTTTCTTTTCTTTTATGGGCGACAGCGGTTCCTTGTCGCCGCCCTAAAAAATGTTATAATGCAGGAGCAACAATTGACTGCGCGTCCTCGTCTGCGCTGCGCGCCGACGCGTATGCGCTCCGCCCTAATTATAGCCTATTATACAACGATTTTCAAGACGTGGAATTACCGCGTCGCCGTCTAACGTCGGCCAAATTACCCCTCCTCCTCCTTATAGACCAGTCCAATGTCAGAAGCAGACAAATCTTCCAAGCGCGTCCGCGCGTTGTTTGGCGAAATAGCGCCGAAGTACGACTTCCTGAATAATCTCCTTTCGTTCGGACTTGCGCGCCGCTGGCGTCGAGTCCTTGTCGCTCAGACGTTGAAGCGCGTTCTCCGAGTCTGGGACGGCGCGGGCCGAATCGACATTCTCGACGTCGCGACCGGGACGGGGGACGTCATTATCGAGATCCACCGGCAGTGGAAGAAACGTTCTAAGCGCATGATGGGCGCGAACTTAGCGACCGTTGGCGTCGATTTCGTTCCGGAGATGCTCGAGCTGGCGAAGAAGAAGGTTGCGAACAAAAGAATAAGAGACGTCGAATTTATCGAAGCGGACGGCATGGAACTGCCTTTCAGGAATCATCAATTCGACGCCGTAACAATCTGTTTTGGGCTCCGAAATATGGTCGATCCTGCTCGCGGGGTCGCGGAGATGGCGCGCGTTTGCAGGTCGGGCGGGGTCGTGGCGATCATGGAATTTACGCCGCCGACGCTCCCGATTTTTGCGCAGCTCTTCCGGTTCTACTTCCATAAGATTTTGCCCGTCGTCGGCCAACGAATCGCTAAGAACAGTAAAAACGCCTATTCATATTTGCCGAAAAGCGTCGACGAGTTCGCCGACTTGGAAAAGGTTCTCGATTATATGCGCCGCGCCGGAGTCGATTCGCCCCGTTACTACACGCTCACGTTCGGCGTTCTCCGGCTCTTTATTGGCCGCAAACGCTAGGCTCGATATTTTTTTCTGAGAGTTTGAAAATTTTCTTTGAAAAACTTGCAAACGCTTCTTTGTTCCGTTATGATAATAGGGACGCGTTGTTCGACGCGGTCGATTTAACGCCTATTTCCTAGAACAGAGAGGTTTTCGCAATGTCTAACGCTAACACATATCCAAAATTACACAACGCGACTTGGCCCGGCGTCGTCGGCAAAGGCAGCAGCGACGGAGAGCCTTGCTTGAGTCTTGACGAGATGCTCGAACTTACGAGCGGCGCGTCTGTCGACGGCGTCAAATTTGACGGATTCGATCTTTTCCTTGCTCCCCCGCACTTCGATTGCTCCGATATGGCGGCGCAGGTCGACATGATTGCGAAACATTGTTCCGACTACGGCTTTGAAGTCGGGACGCTGGTCGCGAACGTCTGGGCGGGCTCGGCGATGGGCGAGGAGTCCGCGCGCGAAACGTTCCTTAACGAGGTGGAGCAGGGCTGTAAGGCTGGGCTTGCGCTGCGCGAGGCGGGGGTTCGTCCTGCCGGCTGCGTGCGCATCGACTCGTCGGCCTCGGTCGACGCTTGGGCGAAAGACCCCGGCGAAAACTCGAAGATTATTATCGACACGTTCAAAAAAGCATGTGAAATCGCCGCAGATTACGGCGAAACGCTCGCCATGGAAGGAGAGGTTTGCTGGGGCGGCATGCACAGTTGGAAACATTGTCTGCAAGTCCTCGAGTCGGTCGATCGACCTGACGTGCTCGGGTTCCAAGCGGATATGTCGCACACGAATCTCTTCCTGCTCGGCGTGAACGCTCCGGAAAATCGTATTTTGCCGGAAGATTTCGAATGGGGACAGACGGACGTCTACGATATTGGGTACAAGGTCATGACGGACGCGCTCCGTCCTTGGCTCGTCGACTTCCACGTCGCGCAAAACGACGGCACGGTCTTTGGGTCAGGCTCGCACGACAAGACCGGGCGCCATTGTCTCCCGAAAGATCCGAACGGCAAGTTGGATATCCCGAAATACGCAAAATTCTGGCTGACCGAAGAGGGCGTCCCAACTGAAAAATGCAAATTTATTTGCTGGGACGGCTGCATGTTCCCGAACAGCGCCATGAAAGATCCCAAGACGTGGGACGACGTGCTCGAAGCGATGATCTCCGTGCGCGACGCCTGCGGCTGGACCGAATGATTCGGCGCGGCGCAGACCGGAAAATTTTGACGCGTTATATTGTCAAATTACCTAGTCTGCTGTATATTGCACATATTGACGTCCAGACTTTTAACTTATTATCGTAATACCGACGCTCGTTGTTGGCATAAGCGCCGGCGCTCGAGCGAGGTATGTTCACCCCCTATTGAAAGGTAATCGATGAGAAAATCGTTCCTTTTGAGCGCTGCTGCGCTCCTCAGCGTCGCCGTGTGCGCCGCTCTGCCCGGCTTTGCCGCCGATTGGAAACCGGTTGACGGTATCCTTCTGTCGAAATTCGCGAAGGACGTCGACCCCGAGAAGCCGCTTCCGGAATATCCTCGTCCTCAGATGGTCCGCTCCGACTGGGTCAACCTGAACGGTCTGTGGGACTATGCGATCCTTCCTGTCGACGAAACATTCGAAGAAGCCGACGGTCAAATTCTTGTTCCGTTCTGCGCGGAATCGGCGCTTTCCGGCGTCGGCAGATCAGTTGGCAAAGACAACAATCTTTGGTACAAAACGACGTTCCAAGTCCCCGAAGACTGGGCTGGCAAGTCGATCATGCTGAACTTCGGCGCGGTCGATTGGCGCTGCGACGTCTTCCTTAACGACGTCAAAGTCGGCTCGCACCAAGGCGGCTACTGCCCCTTCACGGTCGACCTGACCCGCGCGCTCAACGCCGAAGGCGAGCAGACGCTCGTCGTCAAAGTTTGGGACCCGACGAACGACGGCGTCCAAGCGATCGGCAAGCAGCTGAACAATCCTCACGGGATTTGGTACACGCCGGTTACCGGCATTTGGCAAACGGTCTGGATGGAGCCTGTCAACAAGGCGCACATCACAAAAGTTCGCCCGGTCTCCGACATTGACGACATGACGGTTACGTGCTTCGTCGACGTCGCGAACGCTGAAGGCGATTTCGTCGTCGTCGGCGATAAGGAAGCGAAAGTCGTTTCCGGCCGCGCGACCATCAAGTTCTCCGTCGAGGGCCAAGAGCTCTGGACCCCCGATTCCCCGATACTCTATGACCTGTCCGTCTCGCTCGTCAAAGACGGCGAAACGGTCGACAAGGTCGAAACGTACTATGCGAACCGCAAGACCTCGATCGGCAAGAGCGAAGACGGAATTACGCGTCTCTTGCTGAACAACGAATTTGTCTTCCAGCATGGTCCTCTGGATCAGGGCTGGTGGCCGGACGGCTTGTACACGCCCCCGACCGAAGAAGGCATGGTCTACGATCTCGAGGTCCTGAAAGATTTCGGGTTCAATATGCTGCGCAAGCATATCAAGATCGAGCCCGCGCGTTACTACTATGCGTGCGACAGGCTCGGCTTGCTCGTCTGGCAAGATATGCCGAGCGGCGACACCGCCAAGTACATTGCGCCGAACGCTCCTGACGCCGAACGCACTCCGGAATCCGTTTCCTACTACGAAGTTGAACTGCGTCAAATGTTCGATTCGCTCGATATGTTCCCGTGCATCGTCATGTGGATCCCCTTCAACGAAGGTTGGGGCCAATTTGACACGTACCGCATCGTCGATCTTTGCCGCGAGCTCGATCCGACGCGCGTTATTACCTGCACCTCCGGTTGGGCGGATCGGCCCGAGTGCGGCGACGTCCGCGATATGCACAGCTACCCCGGCCCGAATATGTTCCCGCCTGAGGAAAATCGCGCCACGGTCCTGGGCGAATACGGCGGACTGGGCCTGCCGGTCAAAGGCCACTCTTGGAAAGAAGACGGCAACTGGGGCTACGTCTCCTTCGAAAGCCAGGAAGCGCTCTTCAAGCGTTACAACGCGTTGAACCGCGCGCTGCGTCCGCTCATCGCCAAGGGGCTCTCCGCGGCGGTCTACACGCAGACGACCGACGTTGAAATCGAGGTCAACGGCTTCATGTCGTACGACCGCGAAGTCGTCAAGTTCCCGATCGACAAGATGTACAAGTCGAACGCCTCGCTGCGCGGTCCGGCGATCGAAACGAAAATCATTATCGGCTGCTCGCGCGAAGACGCGAAGGTCTGGAAGTACGCCTTCGACGAACCCGCTGAGAACTGGGCAGGTCCCGACTTCGACGACTCCGCCTGGGAAGAAGGCGAAGGCGGATTCGGCACGGAAGGGACTCCGGAATCGGTCGCGCGCACCGTTTGGGACACGAACAATATCTGGCTGCGCCGCACTGTCGAACTGACTGAAGACGATATTGCGAACCCTGAAGATATGCTCGCGTATATCTATCACGACGAAGACGCCGAAGTCTATATCAACGGCGTCAAAGTCGGAGAATTCAAGGGGCATCAGATCTACTACTTCGCCGACCTCGATACGGAAGCGCTGAAATCGGCGCTGAAACCGGGCGCGAACGTCGTCGCTATCCACTGCGCTCAGACTCGCGGCGGACAGTTCATCGACTTCGGTCTCGTCAAAGAGGTTCAGGCCGAATGAGTTAGACGATCGTTCGTTCGTTGAATGAACAAGCGCCCGATTGTGTTTTTTCGACGCAGTCGGGCGCTTTTTGTCAAAAAAGAGTTGCCAAACCGATTAAAAAGCGCTATCTTATTGGAACAGTCGGGGCGTCTGGCGCGTCTGAGTATGTGCGCGAGCGTCGGTTTCAACAAGCGTTGTTGGGAGATAAATTCATGAAAAGAGCGCCAATCCTTCTGGCAGTCGCGTTGGCTCTTGTCTTGGGGGCGGTTTCGTCCTTTGCGCAGGATTTCGACGCGTTGAAAAAGACGTCTACCTACCCCGGTCAAGTTGGAGAATGGTTCGGATTCGAACTGCACGACTTCCAATTCCAAGGCCGCGCGGCGAAACTCGTCTTCCCCAAAGAAGCGGCGCATGGGAACCCTTGGATTTGGCGCGCGCGGTTCTTTGGGCACGAGCCGCAATTTGACGTCGCGATGTTGACGAAAGGCTATACGCTCGCTTATATCGATTCGGCGCCCCTCATGGGCTCGCCGAAATCGGTCCAGTTGTGGCAGGACTTCTACACGTACTTACGGGGCGAATTCAAGCTGTCGAAGACGGCGAACCTCGAAGGGATGAGCCGGGGCGGTCTCTACACGACAAACTGGGCGTTTGCCTATCCTGACCAAGTGGCGACGATCTATATCGACAACCCGGTGTTGGATTTCAAGAGCTGGCCCGGCGGGTTCGGCAAAGGCGGGCGCAGCGATTCCGACTGGGCCTCCGTCCTGTCGAGCTACGAGCTGACGGAAGAAGAAGCGCTCGCTTACGACAAGAATCCGGTCGACAACGAAGAAGGGTGCAAGAAGCTTGCGGAACACGGGGTCGGTATTTTGCTCGTCTGCGGCGACGCGGACACAGTCGTTCCCGGCGACGAGAACTGGAAGCCGTTTAAAGAATTATACGAATCGGTCGGCGGTCCGATCGAATTGATTTTGAAGCCGAATCAAGACCATCATCCGCACTCGTTGCCGAATCCGATCCCGATCGTTCAATTTGTCGAAAAATTTGATAAAACGCCTCTTCAATGAAGGGCGAGCATGAGGGGGATTGAGAGCGCCGGAATCGGCTGCCGTTTTGGCGGCTCTTGACGGAAAGGAAGCAGATGGCTACACAAGGCGAACGAGTTAAAGAACTGCGCAAGTATTTAGGGTTGACGCAAGGGGAATTTGCGGACAACATTGGGGTCAAAGGGGGCGTCGTCTCCGCATGGGAGAACGGCGGCGCGCCGATACCGCCCGGCAGGACGCTGATTATCTGCGACGCGTATCACGTCAACGAGCGCTGGCTGAAATCTGGAGAAGGACCGATGTTCATGGACGAAGACGGATCCGTCGTCGGCAAGACCCCGCGCGACCATGCGGAAGAATACCTCTTTTCGATCTACGAGCGTCTCCCGCCCGACCTGCAGAAGAGAACGATCGAGCTTTGCCGGTCCTTCCTGCGCCGCTATGACGTCCGATACGGCGCCGTCTCCGAAATCGACGATTCGTTCCTGTCGCCGCGCGACACAGAATCGATTTATTCTGCCGACGACGATTTCTAACGCCGTTTACGAGCGCCGCTCGTCATGGAAATAAGAAACGCGCCGTTTGACCGGCGCGTTCTGTTTATGGACGTATCTGGGGGGTTCTTTGTTCGTTCTGCGAACGTTATCGAAGCGACAGGACTTTTTCGAGGCTGTCAAAGACTTCTCGTTCGTGAAACGCCACGGCGTATTCCGCCTGTTCGAGAGGGGCTCGTGAACCAGAGAAGAGTTCGTCAATTTTAGAGCTCACGGGCGTCAGTTTGGATTCTGTCTTTGCAGCAGTTGCAGCTTTGTTAGTTTCTGCAGCGGGGATCGTCGCGCTCATATTGCGTCCTTCCAGTGTGGTGAAATATTGCGCGGCTCTTAACCGCGCGCCAAGGAGAACGGGCTTGGACCCTTCTCCAATGATCAAATTACACTCGTCGCGCCGATTGCTCGGAGCTTATCTCAGTATAATCTATATTTCGGCGATTTGCATCATGCTGATATTGAAAAACAGGTTCGGCGCTCGAATATTTTCAGAACGCAGCTTGCGTTTTTCGTTTAATCGCTACAACCGTTAAAGTCGGCGCCTGCGGATTTCGCTGGGAATCCCGCCCTGATGAGGAATCTGCAATCTCCTTTCGTATTGTGGGAAAACCGTCCCGATAAGCGAAGAGACTATTGGAAATATTTTCAGTCGCCGAATTTATCGTTACTTTTGGTTACTCTTGGCTTCGCTGATCGACGCCATTTCCGAGCCGTTTGCCGAGCAGAACGCCAAGAAGACCTTGTCGGAAATGGACTCCGACATGAACCTGGCGCTTCCGTCCGCCATTACGAAGTTAGTTCCTCCCGGATGCTGGCTCGACCATAACGCGGTAACCCGATAGGGGCTGAACCGCTCTGTTCCTTCTCCTCGCTTTTTCGCTAAGATTCCGGCGTTGACGCCGAACTCCGTCTTAGAGTATTTGACGGAGTGGGCGTGCCAGTATCCGTTCCCGGGGTTTTTGTAATCCTCGCCCGGAACGCAGACGTACGTTCCGCGCTGCCAGCCGCGATAGCCTTGATACTCGTCCCACGACGATTCGAAGAAGAGCGCCGTGTTTGTGAGCCCGTCCGTTACGAAAGCATAATTGCGGCAGCGACCGATCCCGAGCGGACCGTTATCGGCAATTTCTCCTTGCCATGAGATATCCGTCAGCTTGGGGTACTCCTGGGTTTGGGAGTTCGGACGTTTCCCCGTGCAGCCGCCGTTCCCGTAATAGTGCGTCGTATACCCACCGGTCTCGCCGTCCCCTTGCGATTCGACTTGCGAACCGCTTGGGCACAGAAGCTCGAAGAGTTTCGTTTTCGCGGCGAGCCCGTTAGTCTCCGGGTCGTCGTAGTTCTTATTGAAATCGAGACTATCGTACAGTTTCGGCTGTTCAATAAACGGGAGCAGCTTGGCGAAGACTCCGCACCAATGCTGTTGATTCGTTTCGCCGACGACGAGGTAGCCGTCGTTAGGCAAGCGGTCGTAGGCGTCGTGATAGGAGTGTATGGCAAGACCGAGCTTTTGGAGATTCTTCTCGCATCGCTGGCGTCTTGCCTGTTCGTTGGACGCCGCCAGGGCGGGCAAGAACAGACTGACCAAGACGCCGACGACAGCTATGACGGTCAGCAGTTCGACGAGCGTGAACGCGCGTTTTGTCGTGTTCATGGGTAATCCTTTCGCGTTGGGAGAAGAGATCTCTGGATAAGGAAGACGTCAAAATGTCAACAACTCGTCTTGCAGCCGTCAAGCAAATTTATTTAATTGACGTCGCGTAAAACACGTCTCCTCGTTAGAATCCGGAGCGATTTTAAACCAAAAAAATTATCTCCAAAAAACAACGAGGAAGCTGATATGTTTATTTTAACCAAGGAAGACAAATATTTCAAGTTTTTTCGATAAACTAGAGAAATATTTCAGCGGTCGGCGCCAACGCTACTCTTGGCTTCGCTTGGCTTCGTTGACCGTCGCCATTTCCAAGCCGTTTGCCGAGCAGAACGCCAAGAAGACCGTGTCGGAAATAGAATCAGAAACGAACCTGGCGCTGCCGTCCGTCATGGCAATGTACGTTCCTTCCGGGTGAGAGCCCGTCAACGTTGGGTGATGGCTCGTCCAGAGCGCGGTAACGCGGTAGGGGCTGAATCGTTTCGTGCCGGCGGCGGCGCTGTCGTCTCCTCGCTCTTGCGCTAAGATTCCCGCGTTGACGCCGAACTCAGCCTTGGCGAATTTGACGGAGTGGGTTAGCCAGTGTCCGTTCCCAGGATTTTCGTAATCCTCGCCCGGGACGCTGACGTACGCTCCGCGCTGCCAGCCGCGATAGCCTTCGTAATCGTCCCACGACGATTCGAAGAAGAGCGCCGTGTTCGAGGTTCCGTCCACTACGAAAGCAAAATCGCGGTGGCGCCCGACCCCGAGCGGTCCGTTATCGGCAATTTCTCCGTACCATGAGATATCCGTCAGCTTGGGGTACTCCCGGGTTTGGGAGTTCGGATGTTTCCCCGTGCAGCCGCCGTTCCCGTAGTAGTGCGTCGTATACCAACCTTCCTCTCCTTCTCCTTTCGATTCCACTTTGGAGCTGATCGGACAGAGCAGCGCTGGCAATTTCGTCTTTGCGGCGAGCCCGTTCGTCTCAGGGTCGTCGTAGTTCTTGTTGAAGTCGAGGCGGCTGTAGAGTTCCACCTCGTTAAGATACGGAAGCAGCTTGGCGAAGACGCCGCACCAATGCTGTTGATTCGTCTGACCGACGACGAAGTATCCGTCGTTGGGGAGGCGTTTGTTAGCGTCGTAGTACGCGTGCGTCGCCAGCGCGATCTGCTTGAGGTTGTCGGCGCACATCCAGCGTTTTGCCAGTACGCCAGGGCGGGCAAGAGCAGACTGACCAAGACGCCGACGATCGCGACGACGGTCAGCAGTTCGACGAGGGTAAAAGCGCGTTTTGTCGTGTTCATGGGTAATCCTTTCGCGTTGGGAGAAAAGGTCTCTGGATAAGGGAGCGTCAAAATGTCAACATTTAGTTTTATCTAATGAGATCGCGCCAGCTATTGAATTCCCACCAGGGTTGCCGACCGGAAGCGTGGATGCGCTAAATTTCATAAATTTCGGCGCGCTTCGAGATTCTTTCCTCGCCGTTTGCCGAGCAGAACGACAGAAAGACATTGTCGGAAACGTACTCCGGCATAAACCAGACGGCTCCGCCCGCCGTTACAAAATTAGCGCCGCCCGGATGTTGGCTCGACCATAACGCGGTAACCCGGTAGGGGCTGAACCGCTCTGTTCCTTCTCCTCGCTTTTTCGCTCGGATCCCTGCGTTGACGCCGAACTCTGCTTTGGAGAATTTGACGGAGTGGGTTAGCCAGTACCCGTTCCCGGGATTTTCGTAATCCTCGCCCGGGACGCTGACGTACGTTCCGCGTTGCCAGCCGCGATAGCCTTCGTACTCGTCCCA
Organism: Thermoguttaceae bacterium; assembly: GCA_028695965.1. Lineage (GTDB taxonomy): Bacteria > Planctomycetota > Planctomycetia > Pirellulales > Thermoguttaceae > RUG369. The sequence continues at coordinate 14,796 of JAQVHZ010000012.1, forward strand.
CGACGATTCGAAGAAGAGCGCCGTGTTTGAGAGCCCGTCTGTTGCGAATTCAAAATTGCGGTTGCGTCCGATCCCGAGCAGACCGTTGTCGGCAATTTCTCCTTGCGATGAGATATCCGTCAGCTTGGGGTACTCTTGCGTCGCGCCGTCCGCGCGGCGCCCCGTGCAGCCGCCGTTCCCGTAATAGTGCGTCGTATGCCAACCGGTCTCGCCGTTTCCTTGCGACTCGACTTGCGATCCGCTCGGGCACAGAAGCTCGGAGAGTTTCGTTTTCGCGGCGAGCCCGTTAGTCTCCGGGTCGTCGTAGTTCTTATTGAAATCGAGGCTTTTGTACAGTTTCGGCTGTTCCATAAACGGGAGCAGCTTGGCGAAGACGCCGCACCAATGCTGTTGATTCGTTTCGCCAACGACGAAGTATCCGTCGTTGGGGAGGCGCTCGTTTACGTCGTTATAGTTGTGTGTGGCAAGGACAAGCGCCTTGAGGTTGCTTGTACACTGTCCGCGTCGCGCCTCCTCGCGCACATAGGAAAGAGCAAACTAATCAAAACGCCGACGACAGCTATGACCGTCAGCAGTTCGACAAGCGTGAACGCGCGTTTTCTTGAGTTCATAGGGGCTCCCTTTCCTAAGTATGAAAAAATTTGCCGACGGCTGCAGACAATTTACGATAATACGCAAAATGTCTGGAAATTTTTTGCTTAGTCGCCATGACGGCTCAATGATAATTTTCTGGGTCGACGCGCTCCCATGGGCGCGGAGCCTTTTCAATGGCGTAATCTTCCGCGCCGACCGCCGTCGCGACGCAGCGCCCTTGCGATACGTGTTGGCTTGTCGGCGGCGCGGGGACGCGGAAGGGGTAATTCGAGCGCTTCCTGAGGCGACGCTCGCGTCTCGCCGCGCTTTTGACCAAATGCCGATGTTGATATAGAACGCGGGCTTGGTCGAAATCATGGAAGCGCCTTTCACACGCAGAGCCCCCTGCCGACGAGCGCAAGGGGCTGTTGGAAAGTTCTTTGTTGAGACGGCGTCCGCTGCAGTCGGCGCTGTTATTTCGCGGCGGACGTCGGCCCTTCATAAAGGTAGTTTTCGCCGCCCTTTGCCGAGCCGAGCGACAAGAAGACGTCGTTAGAAACAGTCTCCGAAAGGAACCTGACGGTTCCGTCCGCCGCTGCAAAGTTCGTTCCGCCGGGGTGATGGCTCGTCCACAGACCGGTAACGCGGTAGGGGCTGAAACGTCCAGTTCCGGAGGTCGTGCTGAGGTCCCCGAGCGCTTTCGCTCTAATACCGGCGTTGACGAAGAACGGGGTCGCAAGATACTTGACGGAGTGAACGTGCCAATATCCGTCGTCGGCGGGGGTTTCATAATCCTTTCCCGGCGCGCTGACGTACGTCCCGCGCTGCCAGCCGCGATAACCCTTGTACCCGTCCCACGACGATTCGACGAAGAGCGCCGTGTTCGAGGTTCCGTCATATATGTCGTTCAACTTGTTGTGCCGTCCGATCCCAAGGATACCGTTGTCGGAGATCGCTCACAACGTTGTCGTTTTGGTAATCTTGGCGTACTCTTCAGTAGAGCCGGGGCGCTGGCCCGTCGAACCGCCGATCCCGTAATAGTGCGTCGTATACCATTCCGACTCGCCGACGCCCTGCGACATGACTTGCGAACCGGCAGGGCAGAGCAACGCGTCGATTTTCGTTTTTGCGACGAGCCCGTTTGTTTCGGGGTCGTCATAGTTCCTGTTGAAATTGACGCTCTGGTACGGGGGGTTGCGCCTCCTTCAAGGAAGGGAAGCAGCTTGACGAAGACGCCGCACCAGTGTTCCTTATTTTTCTTGCCGACAACGAAGTATCCGTCGTTAGGGAAGGCGCCGTTTATGTCGTGATAGTTGTGCGCTGCAAAAGCGAGCTTTCTGAGGTTGAGCTCGCACTGCGGGCGTCTTGCCGCGCCATAGGAAGGGCGGGAAAGAGCAGGCTGGCTAGGACGCCGACGACTGCGGCGACGACCAGTAATTCGACAAGCGTGAAACCGCGTTTTCTCGTATTCATAGGACCCTTTCGTGTTAATAGGAAACCCCCTTTCTGCAACAAAAGGGGGTTCGTGTTATTTTAGTTCAATGCGTTAATCTTGGCGTCAGCAGACGCGGTTAAGTTCAGTTGTTTCATAACGAGTGTTTTTCGCCGCCGTTTGCCGAGCCGATCGCCAAGAAGGCGTTGTCGGAAACAGTCTCCGAAAGGAACTTGACGGACCCGTCCGCCATGCAGAAATTGACCCCGCCCGGATGATGGCTCGTCCAGAGCGCCGCGACGCGGAAGGGGCTGAATCGAGCGGTTCCGGAGGTCGTGCTGGTATCGCCGCGCGCGGCCGCTTGAATCCCCGCGTTGATGTAGAACGCGGTCTTGATATTTTTCACGGAGCAGGTGAGCCAGTATCCGTTGTTGGGGCTTTGGTAGTCCGCCCCGGCGACGCTGACGTACGTTCCGCGCTACCAGCCGCGAAAGCCTTTGTAATCGTTCCACGACGATTCACAGAAAAGCGCCGTGTTCGAAGTCCCGTCGACAGCGTACGAAAGGTTGCGGTGGTAGCCGACGTTCAGCAGCCCGTTGTCGGAGATCTCGCCGCTGTTCGCGACCGTGGTGAGCTGACCGTAGTATTGGGTCGTGGAGTCCGGACGCAGGCCCGTCGAACCGCCGTTCCCATAATAGTGGGTCGTGTACCAGCCGGTCTCGCCGCTACCCGTCGACTCGAGCTGCGAACAGCTCGGGCACAGGAACGCGGACATTTTCGTCCTGGCGACGGCGGCGTTTGTGTCTGCGTGGTTGTAGTTCAAGTTGAAATCGAGGAGCTGGTATTGGGACGCGCCCTCGATTTGCGGGAGCAGCTTGGCGAGGACCCCGCACCAGTGCTGACGATTCGTCCTGCCGACGATGAAGTAGCCGTCGTTCGGCAAGTTGTTGTTAATGTCGTGGTAATTGTGCGCCGCAAGCGCGAGCTGTTTGAGGTTGTTCGTGCATTGCATACGCCTTGCCGCTTCGCGCGCCGCTTGCACGGCGGGGAGGAGCAAGCCTATCAAAATGCCGATGATCGCGATGACGACCAGCAGCTCGACGAGCGTGAACCCGCGTTTTGTCGTGTTCATGGGAGTACCCCCTATAAGTAATTATGAAATGAATAACAACAGGGAGCCTGTTGGCAATAAAAAGACTAGCAGACTAGTCGATCATTCTTTTGGCACGTCGACGACGATCGGCTTACCCGCCTCGACGGTGATGGACGTTACGTAGTCGGGAAAAGTTTTTTTCGCGACTTGGTCGGGGTCGTCTTCCGGAGCTTCGACATATCCTTCGACAGTTACATTATACTCTCCGGGCTCCACGCCGTTTTTGGCGGAAATGTCGAACTTGCCGTCGGTAATCGTTTGAACCGCGCGGTGCCCTTCGCCCTTAGGCGTGAAGGTGATGGACCCGAGCGCGACCGGCTCGCCGCCATAGGTAACTTCCCCTTGAAGATTGGTCTTGCCGCCTTGCGAGCAGCCGGCGACGGCGGCGACGCACACGAGGAGCGCCGCGCTGAAGAGAACGAGGAAAGAACGTGAAACTTGATTCGACATAGCAGAGTTCCTGATTAACGTGTCGTGGTGAAACGGGATCAATGATAGCGAGCTTCGGCGGGCTCAAAAGCAGAGTCGAAGGACCTTCGACTGCGGGGGCAATGTTCGCAGATGAAAAGACGCTCCGCCGAAGCTCGTCTGGATTATACTTGTTAGAATCGGCGGCGTCAAATTTTTTGTTGACTTTTGTCGATATTTTTCCGCGAAATTTTCGCGTCGGGCGTCATAACCCTTTTTTGTTAATGACTAAGGAGTTCGTCCCACGATTCCGGGGGCGTTTCGCGCGGGTAGAACCTTAGGATCGGCAGATATTTTTCATTTTTTTCTTTGGCGCCGGGCTGATCGATCTCTTGGAACTGGAACCAGATCGGTTTTTTCGCGCCTTTGCCCGTCTCTTGATCTTTTGGCCGGGCCCAGAGCCCGATATTGAGCCGCTCGCTTTGCATGTCGAATTGACGATGAAAGATATACGCCTTGGCGCCGATCGCTTTGGCTTTGAAGTAGGCGAGCGCAAAGGCGGCGCATTGCCGGTCGAGCCACACGTTTGGCAGCGCGTCCGGGTCATACGCGTCGTCGTTGTAGGTCCCGTAATCGTCGTCGTGCGGGCTGGCGAACCCTTGTTCGGTGAAGTAGAGTTCGCGCTTGACGTACGTCGGCTCGACGCCGTTGGAGCCGCGTTTTTCGCATTGCGTCTCGGGCTTGTCGAGGAACGCGGCGAGGACTTCGCAGTTGTAAGGCGTAATGCGCGGCGCGTTCTCGTCTTTTGCTGCCTGTTCGGTCGAATGTTGATCCCAGTAGACGGGCGTTCGCAAGTCGAGTCCGTACGGATGGTACGCGACGTGCCACGGATAATCCCCTTCGGCGCGCGTTCTTGCTGCAAGTTCCAGCAGATAATCTTTTCCGGCGAACCCGCCTTTCTCGACATACCGCTCCATCTGGAACTCGACGGCGCTGTTCGCGGTCCAAAAGTTGTCGAACGGGGCGAGCGTATTGGCGCCGGACCAGTACTTGCGCAGCGCCGTATGCGCAATGCGGAGCTGACGTTCGTACTGCCGGACCGTCTCGTCGAGCGGAAGCCGGCCCATATTGTTCCAGATGTACCCGGAGTTAAGCTCGTTGCCGATCACGAAATTCGAGACGCGCCCGAACTGCCGGTCCGGGCGCGTGTACCGCGCGCCGAGGAACTCGTAGAGCGCCTGCAGCTTCTCGACCCCGGCGAGAGTAACCGTATTCGGCGCGGCGATGCTGAGCGTGTAGGACCAGTCGACCCAAAGTTCGTAGTCGGGCGCGATCCAGTCCGCCGACGCCAAATGGCGACGCTGCGCCCAAAAGACGAGCACGAACGTCGCTTCCATCCCGTAGTCCGTCGCCTGCTTGACCCACGCGTCGTACCGGTCGACCGCGCTCTTATTGAATCGATACGTCTTCCCGTTACACACGAAATCGACCGTTTCGACGCCCTCCGACTGCACGAGCCAGCACACGTCGATCGTGATCGCCGCGTGCGCGCAGCCGAGCTCATGGGCGTCCTCTAAGTCGAACGCTTCCAGCCCTTTGATCGACCGCGCCGGGACGCGCGGCTCGTCGCTGACCGCCGGAGGGGGCCCCGGAAAGAGCGGCCCCGCGACGACCTCGCCCCCGGAAGCGAACCCCGACTCGGGATCGATCTGGGCGTCTCGGACGAGATAGAAGCGGTCGTAGATTTTGTCGCGTCCCTTGTCCCGCTCGAACGACGAGAAACGCTCGATTACGAACGACTGGCCTGGCTCGACCTCGGTCCGTTCGACAAACGCGCTCACGGCGTCCGGGTCGTAGTAAGCGCGATCGACGTCGTACCCGTCCGTCTTGCAGTCGTCCCCGACGCCGTCGTACTCGCGCAGAAAAGGCGTCGTCGGGTAGTACTCGCAAGACCAGCACCGCGCGAGCGTCAACGGCGCCCCGCCAACGTCCGGAGCCGTTACGGCGAGCGAATCCGCCGACGCCTCGACGGCAAAGTCGGCGCCGAGCGCCGCGCTGGACGCGGCAGAAGAAAGTTGTAATAGCGACTGTAAAACAATGTAAGTAAGGAAAGTATGAAGACAGCGCATTGGTTCTCGAAGGGGCTGAAGGATACGGAACGGGACCCTTTAACGACGCGAGCCCGCGTTGATGCTAATGATAGCAGGTCGCCCCTGCGAAAACAAGCGCTTGAGCGAGGCGGTTATGGAGAAGTTTTCAGAAGTTCCAACGCGCTTGCTTCTGTTGGGTCGTTCGTGCCCAACTCGCCGCGAAAAGCTTTTGCTAGGAGCGCTTGTTTGACGGCGTCGATTTGTTAATGGTTGAATATAAGAGGTTTGTTTCAAATAAGTCGACGAAAGAAATAAAGTCGAGGTCTGGGTCAGTCGTTTGATTTATGCGACTAACTGCGTCTCCATTATGCGTAGTCTTTCTTCGATAAGTCGCTGCCAATCCACAGAACTTCCGAGCGAGGATAGATCGGTACATTCGTCGTAGAACTTCATTAGTTCTTTATGAGAAAATTGTTTCCCTGCTGCAACCATATTCTTTACTAGTTTTAGCAATCTAATCAGCTGCGATATGGTGATCGGAACGATTTTTTGTTTCTTTCCTTCGTACTCGTATTTAACAGAATGATAAAAAGTGTTTACCGTATCGACATGGAGTTTTGGAGCAACGAATAAGCAATAATTGGGTTTTTCTGAATTGCTTATTTCGAAATCTCTTAAATGCCTCATCACGGGCTGGCCCTCGTTGTACCACTGGTCTCTGCTGGTAAGCATCGTAACCTCTGCAACTGCTCCAAAAGATTCATAATAACACTCGATATCTGGAACTCCGCTTGGAGCAGTGTAAATCGGCTCGTTATCATCGCCAACAGGCGAGTTAGGTTTAATGAATAACGCGTCGTTGATGATATTAAGAGCGATGTTGGTCCATTTTTCCAACTCGATAGAAAACTTCTTTACCAATTTTGGTTTGTTTCGCTGTAAAATGTCATTAAGGGCCTCGACAGCTTCGTCAATCTTTGAGACGTCGTTGTAGTAAGACTCTTTGAGCATAAGATTTTGCAGTCTGGTTCGGTATGTTCTTCTACCTTCAATGACTGACTTTAGAGCTTTTGGCGTAGAGGGAGTCGAGGTTTGTGTTTGCGGAATGCCCAATGTTGTCTCTAGCTCAGCAATCTCACGATTGACTTCTGACAAAATTGAGGCAAGAACAGGCGCTGTTTCAAACGGCAATTTATAGGTTCCGTATGTTCCCATATACGCGACCCACGCCTCTTTTGAATAAACCTCAGCGGCGCCAGAGTCATGTTCTAATATGGATTCAATTTCGGTCATTCTGCGAGGTTCAAGATCGACGTATGTGTTTGAATACTTGCCTCGTATATAGATATACTTGGTCAGTCTTAAATATCGAACCATATTGTCCGTGTATTCCCTAACATTCTTGACCGGATTCTGGAAGTCAGAAAGATAGCTTCTGATATAATTCTCGACAAAAATATCTCTTTCCGCGTCGTCATGGTACGATTCGTAACTTTCCCTAAATTTAAGTACTTGGGCTGCCGTACTATCAACAAGAAGATATGACCTCAACGACAATGCAAAGACGCCAAATTCGAGAGTTGAGACGCCTTTTGCTTTTCTGCCGGACTGCTCGCATAATTCATTCACCCTTTTGACGAGCCTAAGCGTATTGATAAACGGTTTTGTGTTCCAATTTTTAAATCCGCCTTCATAAGGGTTTGGGTATTGAAACTTTAGGAGACTATCCAACATGAAGTCGCTGAATTCAATCTTGTCAGCTGCAAGTTTTTTGCCCACCTCTGTGACTTGAACGATTTTTTGTTCGTCTTTATCAACGACGTATACTAATCCCAGCTTTTGCAATGGCGCCATTGATTGACGACCTCTCATGGGAGGATCCTCGTAGTCCTTGGCGTTGAAAATATCCAACGCCTGCTCATAGGTCATATCAACGCTCTTGTCTTTAAGCAAGGCGCTTTGGCGAGAATTTAATTTATTGAAGGTCTGCGCGTTGTCGGAAACATTTAGGTATTGTCTGTTTTTGATAAGAAGAACTTGAAACTTAATTTGAGAAGCCTTGTTCCAAACCTGACCGTCAAGTTCGACGGCAGTCTTTAAGAAACCGACGATTCTTTCTGCCTCTCGAACAGTGGTGCTTATGCTCCATAATGTTTCCATAGCATTGTCCTTTGGTCTTTCAGTAGTTTACAACCAGCGCTTCTTTTGTCGGTTTGTCGGTGTTCTTTCCCTGGTAATTGGAGTTTTTATAGTTGTAATCTAAATGATATACGGTGTGTCCTCGTTCTTTTGCCCACTGCTTCAGTATCTCGTTTGTTTTGCCTTTGTGGGTTAAAACATTTGAGAGTGCAAATCGGATTCCCTTATTGTTTAGTTGGTCCAGGAAAGACAAGAGTTTTCGTTCATCGTCTTCGGTCCAAGCGCCATTTTCGTTGTATGTTGCAGTTGAAATAAGATAAGGAGGGTCGCAATAGACAAAACTATCTTTGTCTAAAACAGAGACGTCAAAATCACAGAAGGAAACCGTGCTGAATACCGGAGCCTGCTTGTTTAGCCGGATCATAAATTCTCTCAGTTTGCTGCGAACATTTTTGTTGAAATCCCTTTTCCCCACGGGCAGATTAAAATCGCCGGAAGAATTAAAGCGAATTTGATTATTGAATGCAAAGACAATTAAAACAAAGAACATTGCATAATAACGCTGGTTCTTCAGACTCAACTGATTGAAGTCTTTTTTTAACCTTGCAAACGGTTTGCGATTATAGTTTCCTAAACCGTCGGAACTGTTGCAGCCGTAAAATTCGTAGCCGTTTTCTGCTGAGTTAGAAAGACAATATTCCCTAATGACGTCGTCGACTAATGCAATGAATTCATCAGGGTCCGAGGCGCTGAAGGTTTTTAATAATTCAACAACAGGCGTCATTGTGTCGTTATAATAATAGCGTATTGCAGACACATTTGCGCCGACTGTGCCCCCGCCGCAGAACAAATCTACCATAGTCGAAATATTATTCGGGAAGAGCGGCTTGATTTGCGAAAGAAGCCTTGCTTTTCCACCGGTGTAATTCAGTGGAGAAGCAACTGTCTTATTGTCTACAACGCATAGGAAAAGCCGTTCCTCATTCCTGCTGTTTTGGGACTTACCTGTCGTAAACGCTTTATACGACTTTGAAAAGACTTTAACAGTTCCTTTACGAGATAAAATTCTCATAATATCGTCGTCCGATATTCTTGCGTTACTCCTTTCATCTGCAGTTTCGGCAGTATTGTTGTAGGAAAGCAATATGTATTTACAGTTTAATCTGGCGATCAACTCTTCGAATGCGGCAGTTGCTCTATTGGTGCAGTAATCGCTCTTCAGGCGCCTGCGATCCATCTTCTTTGCTATTCCCTTGACTGTCGGCTTTTCCCATTTAGCGACATTTTCTAAAAGATGATACGTATCGCAATATTGCCGACTGTTATATGGAGGATCGAGGTATGCTAAATCACACACAATATCCCCAGCAAGCTGATTGGCGTCAGTGTTATAACATTGGTTGTCGAGAGACAGGTTGTCGAACAGCGCCGGCATTTCTAAAATGAGATTGTTGTTGTGTTCCGCTCCCTGTCTATACGCGTCGTAATGACCGCAAGTTGCTGCGATTTTATCCATCGCATAAAGTAACGACGTAATAAGAATTGCTCTTTCTCTTGTGTTTATTTCTCCAATCAGATACTTAGTCTCAATGTCTTCTCGTATGAATCCTATTTTCAGACATACTTCTTCGCTGAAATACGTGTCTGAAAAGTTTTCAGACATATAGTTTTGTTCTTCAATTCTGTCGAGAGCGTTATAACCGCTGATGAGCGTTTCAAGTTTTTCTGTATTACAAGGTTCCGTTGAAAACCACGTTATATGCGCCAAGTGATTGCTGTATAAAATATCGTTGACGATAACAGTCTTGTCAATAAAAGCAGAAGCAACGGCGCCCGTCCCTGCAAATACGTCAAGCACTGTTTGAACGTCGGCGCACTCAGATTCGACAACTTTCCTAATGAAAGGAAGTAGTTTGTATTTATTTCCAAGATAGCGCCTGTTGTTAATCTTCACATATTTCACGTTGGACGTCGCAGACGGAGCGCCTTTTTCAGCGGTTTTTTGCGTGTTTGAACCGAAATACAGATGCATTAGGTCGTCGAATAACAACGGCGTTTCGACGAGCGCTTGCTGAATGGCGCATTTCGCATTTGGATTGTTAAGCAGTGAATCAGAACTTAAACTTTTCATACCATTTCGCTGTTTAAATTGCATACAACTTTACATCTGCAGCCGTCGATTACAATCTCGGGCAAAAATTTTCTGAACTCAAGTCAAAGTACAAGAATCGTTTGTTAATATGTTGTCGTTGCATAACCAAGGTCTTCTGTGACGGATACGATCATGAATCTTTAAAAAATAATATCTTCTAAAGATCATAGGGCTAGATTGCAAAAAATCACCGTGCCGGACATATCTTGATTTTTCATCCATTCCAGAATGATTTTGGACTGTTTAGGCTTACTCAGCGATTCTGGATTGTCGTATACGTCTTGTTCAGCGAATCCCGTATTCGCCGCCGATGATAAACTCATCTGCTGGTCATGGAGAAAAGCCGCGTTCAAAAGCGCTGACGTCCCTCGTTTCTAAGCCTTTATGTTACCATTGCGCGCGCGTTATGTCCAGCCCTGACAACTGCATTAATAGATCGAGGCTGTGCCAAAACTCACGCTCCCTTCTTCACCGTAATACGCCCAATCTTATACCGTTTCTGCCCGTCGTCGCCGGGGATGGGCAGTTCGAAGACGAGCGTGCCATCGCGTATTCCTTCCCTTGCGCGTCGACAGCGAAGTCGGCCCCGACGCGGCGAGAATAAGAAGAAGGAGCGATAAGAGAACGTTAGTGTTGTTATTGAACATAGCGTGTGGTCTTTAAGGCGTTGGTTTGCAGTGGGAAATTGATTAAGCGATAAATTTCTGATGGGAAGTTTTGACGTTCGTCTGATTGACGATGGCGTATTGCATCGTCGCTTCGATTTGCGTGTGTCCGAGTATCTTCTGGACTTGTTCGATCGGCATGCCTTTATCGATAGCGCGCGTCGCCATTGTCCGCCTGAATTTGTGCGGGTGAACCCTTGGAATCCCGAGGCTTCGACCCAGTTTTTTCAGCCGGATTTCGACGCCGCTGATCTGCAGTCGGTCGTGCGGAGCGTCCAGGGTAACGAATAGAGCGGGGTTAGAGTCTGTTCGTCCGGCAAGGTATTTCTCCAAATGGATCTTCGCCTTGGCGTCGAAATAGACTTTGCGTTCTTTGTCCCCTTTGCCGTAGACGATGCATTCGCGTTCGTTCAAGTCGACGTCCGAGACGTTCAAATTGACGAGCTCGCCAACCCGGATACCGGTCGAGTAGAGCAAGTCGAGGATGGCGATATCCCGAATTTGCGAACAGTGGTCGCGCATGAGCTCGATCACCTCGTCGGAAATGATCTCTTTCACGACCGTCCGCGTCTTGATTTTATGGATGCGCCGCATTGGGCTCTTTAAAATGTAGTCTTCCTCTTCGAGCCACGAAAAGAAGCTCGACAGGTTGCGCCGGATATTGTCGATGCGCGTCTTGCTGCACTTATGGAGCTGCTGGTAGCCCGACAAATAGCCGCGAATCTCTTCCGTCGTTATCTTCCGGACCGGCGTCGAAACGACGCTGAACATATGCTCCGCTGTAATGCGATAGCACGTGAGCGTGCGTTCCGAACAGCCCTCGAGGCGCTTCGCGTCCAAAAAGAGTTCAAGGTGTTCCGCGTTCGTCGACGACTCGCGCGAAGACGAACCATGTAGCAGTTCCCGGCGCAACACCTCCTGGAGCTTCTTGAGCTGCGCGACGTCTAAGCAGTCCGACATTTCGTTCATAATGTTCGTCAGGGTCTCTTCCATAATCCACCTCGTCTGCGTGTGTAATTTGTTAAACTTCCGCAAGCATTAAGACGCCGCAATTAATCGCGCGTCAACGAGTAATTTTCCAATATCCGGTTCTGTTGTTACCCACCCTTTCTATCTGTTCCTTCTCAACGAGGGAGGCCAACTTTCGTGAAACAGTTTTCCTTGAAACGCCAAGTTTAAGCATTAATTCGTTGTATGTAATATTGGGTTTTTTGGCTAACTCCTGGATTATCCTTTGCTCGTCTTTGTCCAAAGGAATAGCCTCGTCGACGCCTTTGTGGTGCGGACGTCGTAATCGGGACGGCTCCTTCGGCTCGAAAACGGCTTGATTAAAAGGTATCGTAACGTCAATATAGGTGCGGTGAATGTCGAAAGCCTCTCTTCCGTACTTTTTGACAATCAATGGTACTCCGTACCCTGTGTGTTCGATAATTCCAAGGTTCAAAAATATCCTCATCAACGTTGCGTTTCGAGGCCTGCTCACTCCCATAAAAAATTCTTCTTCCGTAATTCCCTGCGGGAGACCGCCGTGCGACGTGAAAACAACTCGATCCGAATAAAAGGCAACCAGCGGTTCTGTTTCTGTCCAATCATTATGAACCAACATATTTGCGAGCGCCTCGTTGACGCAGTCCATGTCGTATAAATACTCGTCGATTCTCGGACGAACGGAAGTATCTGTTTTACAAATATTTTCGGCAATCAACCTGTCTTTCATCCTTTGGCGCCCGAGCAAAAGACTCTGTCCGCCATAATCGCTCCTATGGGAAATAGCAGCCTTGTTTACTCCCGAAAACTTCACAAAGATCAATGGAACCATATTTTGATCCGCTAAGATCTCCGCAAGCACGTTGTAAGAACCGTCGGCTCTTTTGAGGTTAAAGGACGCCTCAAATGCGTTTTCATTGATATGAAAGCCTCGACTTACCAGCAAAATCTTCATCATGCTGAAGGACAGAGGCGCATACTTTGCCGGCGCCTGCAACATAAAGTCTTCACTCGTAAGCTGGCGTCGATAGCGGAATTGAATCTCTTCGTACGACATTTCCTTACAGGTCGTTCCGATTCGTATCGGACAACCTTTGGAAGAATAGCCATATTTCCTGATGCAATAGATAGATCTAATTCCCTTTTTTACATTAACAGCGAGAATTGGAAGATTTCCCTCATAGATAACCTTGCTTGCAATTTCTCCGCGAGGTCTGGGTTCTATTTGGTCTGTGATGCAATCTGAAATTTTTTCTGAAACTTCGCTTATGTTCTCAACGCCGATTACCGTTCCGTCGTCTTGGACTCCGATGTATATTACGCCTCCCTCGGCGTTTAAAAATGAAACGACTTCTCGTACAAAAGAGTCTGTTGCGTACTTGGATTTTAATTCAACCGTTTCTGATTCAATATATTGCGTCATTTTTAGCGTCGCCTTTTATGTTGGATTTTCAAATGAGGAACTTTTAGTTGAAATTTCAACGACCATTTATCCCAATATTTTTTCACAACGACATTCGAGCATAATCATCGCCTCATTCTTTGCCTTTTTTCTTCAGTTTAATTACTGCAGTTGGCGATTTGGGGTTGCCTTCGCGATAGACTACTCCTTTTTCTATCAGAGGATTGAGTATCTCGGTCAAGAACCTGCTCCTGCTCTTGAATCGAGTCGCCGCTTGAAGGTCTTTCACCGGCATTGGAGATTCCTTTAATAGCCAAATTACCTTTTCTTTGTCCGTCAATTCTTCGGAAGGCGCTTCCTCCTGAAAGAGAAGGTCGAACAAACGAAGATTTAATAATCCGGGGAGTAATAATACGCCGGGCTGTTTGTTGTCGTTATAGCCCTTGTAGCTGTCGATTATCGCCTGAAAGCCAGACACGCCTGGCTCCATAAGGTTTGCGACGTTTAAACATGCGGCAACGATCATGTTCCTGTCGACAGGTGGAATCGAGCCTCTTGGATGTTTTTCTTGCATCTTAGGCGGCAGCCAGGAACCCGGTGAAACAATATCGATTCTATCGCTGTATATGTCGACGTCTACCTGCGTTCCGGCGATGGAGTAGTCTCTATGTGCGATTGCGGTTGCCAACGCCTCGCGCAAAGCCTCTTTAGGATAGGAACGGATCGCTTCACGACCGCCATTTTGAGCTTTTTTCCATCCTGTTTTTATATTTCGTTCGATGAAAACGAGCGTCTTCTGAAAGACGTCAGGCAGGGAGCCCTTGAACCTCTTGCTGTCGAGAACGTCTCCTATCTTTGTTTTTCCTCTCCATAAACGGCAGCAGATTAGCGTCTCATCGCCGTCATATCCGTCTTGGAAGATTAGAAAACCTGTTTTTGCATATCCGTCCTCGGTAACAATCTCTGCGTTTTGCAGCTCTTTTAGAGTCGGCGCCGAGGAATCCTTTCTATACGCTCTGCATAATGCGGCATAATTTGTCCATTCAGTTTCGTTATAACGGACGTCGCTTGTTTCGTTATCTGCGCCAGGTTGGCGCTTTGAAAGGGAAGCGCCTGCTTCTTGCGTTGACGAAGTTGAATTCCCAGCGTTCTTTACAACTACAGAGTTGTTGAAATCGCCTTCGCTATATCTGACGATCAATTCCGATGGAGCAACGCTTATTGCAAGAACAAAGCGCTCGGCGTCGGCGTCGACGTTTCGTATCATATAACGGAGCTTAACGGGCGGGGAAATATTCTGGTCGCTGATTTGAGCGACAAGTTTTTTGGTTTTCTCAATTTCGTCTATGTCGATTCCAAAAGCTTCTCCGTCGTTAGAAACGCCTACAAGTAATATGCCCCCGTTGTTGTTGGCAAAACTTACGATCATTTTCGCCCAAATCACGGGATTTTTCGAATTCAGCGCCCCTTTGAATTCACATTTTATATCTTCCGTTATAACGTCCGGAAACAGTTCTGTTATCTTCATCAAGGCGTCCTCCTCTCTTTGTTTTGCAACAATTATACCGAACATTGCCGAGCCTTTCAATAACATTGCCGAATAATTCTAGATATTTCTAAAAATAACAGGATGTTTCAAGAGCGTCGCTGTATATAGCCGGGGCGTTGCGTTTTGTTTTGGCAACGGACGATTTGCTGCAAAGGTTGTTGACGGAAGTGAAAAGGTAATGAGGGTGGTTTTTCTGCAGGAACTGACAGAAACGCTAACTAAAATACTTTTGCATTAAGCTGTCGAATAAAAGTTGTGTTTCGTCGATTGATTTCTGCACGACGAATTTTAAGTTATTGACCTTGTTACGGAACACGGAGAACTGGGTTTGGAGCTCTATTGGCGGAACATAAATCTCAATATCTTGAAGCTCTTGTGCGTTGATGTTGGCCTGACCAATAGCCGTTTTGCACATTCCAAGCAGAGTTGCTTTCATAAAGCTTGTGTTCATAAATTCTGATAAAAAATCTGGCAGCATCCTTTCATTTACGCGAACTCTAATGACAAATCCGGCAAGTACCATTGGTTCTTCTCTGTCATACACGCATGTTTTCCCAACTAACTCCTTGCTATTTGTCCTGTTAAAAAGGACGTCGCCTTTACGAACAGTACATTTTTCAAGCTCTTCTTCCGGAATATCAATGTATTTTATTTCGCTTAGATCAAGTTCGCCGTCATATGTGATATTGTTCATGCGAAGGTAAGGATATTTTCCCCCTTCTACCGCCGGACGGCTAGTTCCATACCGAACTTCCCTGACAACATCACGTATTTTTGCTATTGGCCAATCTTTTCTATTTTGCCCAATTATCCCAAATTCCTCCACGAATCGCAATTTAACGAGCTCTTCAAGAACGCGCAGTTGCTCTTGGCGGAGAGTGATGATACTTTGCGCTCTATCGAAAAGATCTGTTATATTCTTCTGTTCCGAAAGACTTGGCAACTTGCAGGAATACTCTTCAAGAAACTGTTTTGGCACGCGTTTTTGTCCGGCGCTGCCGGTCATATTTTGTTCGGCTTCTTTTCTAAAAGGAGTCCAGCTAAGCAGATAAAACAGCCATTTGCTTGTGGCGAGTTTGGGATTGGGACGTAAAACATGAAATTCGGTGCTTCCAAAACCTCTTCCGTTTTTCATACCGCGCGCTATTGCGCCCTTGCCATTTTCCATGCAAGGGGTGATTTTTGCAAACAACACGTCGCCGTTTTCGAAGTAAGTAACCCCTTTTTTTACTTCCTGATACGTTTTTATTTCAGAAGGGTCGAATTCGCCTCGCTCACCGACCTTTGCCATAGGTACAAACGACACTGGCAAACTATCGTCGATATGTTCCGGCTTGGGATTCAGCAGGCATATTTCCTTTAGTTTCATCTTTACGTCCCTTTTCTGTGGTTATCACCTAACGCTCATTTGCGTTAGGACGCCTTCTTCACCGTAATACGCCCGATCTTATACCGTTTCTGTCCGTCGTCGCCGGGGAGGGGGAGTTCGAAGAGGGGCGTGCCGTCGCGGGCTCCGATACTGATATAGAGGTCGTACGTTCCCTCTTTGGTTACTGGCGCGACGAGCCCGACGCGGAAGGTCGCTTGGCGTTCGATTTTTGGCGCTTGGCCAAGCTCGGCGACGGGCAGGTCGCGCACGTCGTAGGATTCGTCGGCTAGGACGGAGACGATTCCGCCTTGTTCGTCTTTGATGGTCAGGGCGACGAACCCGCCGGGGTAGCATGGCGCGACGCCGAGATTCTGGAGCGTCCAGGAGACGTCGAAGGGCTTGCCGATCTCGACTTCTTTCGGACAGACAACTTGCGAGGGCAGGAGCCGGTAGCCCATGCGCAGGTTGATCTTCCGGATCGTGTCTTTCAGTTCGTTCCATTCGACGTCGGGGAACCAGTGGATCGACATATAAGACGCATGGTATTTTTCGACCGATTCGATCAGCTTCTCGTCGTTCCATGCGCCGCGCGCTTGAGACGGCTTGAAGTGCTCGTGTTCAAGAATGACGGGCAGGGTCGGCCAGAACTTTTGCGCCATGTCGGCGTGGAACCACGAGTTCGGTTCCGGGGCGACCAAGATGCTGTCGTCGCGCAGGGAGACGCCTTTCGAGAACGCGTAGTCGGTCTCCGGGAAATCGAGCCCGGGCTCTTGGGGTCCGGCGACGTCGTCGCTGATGCACAGGAGCGTTTCCGGGAAATGCTTGCAGTGCAGGTCGATATGCGTCTTGACGACCTCAAGGGTCTGTTCGGGCGTCATTCTCGAGAATTTCGCTTTGTCCCAGACGCCTAAGGACGAATGCCCCTCGCCCCACATACCGTAGGTTCCGACGTCGATGAACGCAACGTTCGGGTTATTGTTGTAGCGCTTGCCGGCGGCGGCGAGGAAATTGTCCAGCTTTTCGAGATAGATCGGGTCGTCGAAGACGGGGTCGACGGCTGGTCCGTTCGGGTCGGGCCCTTTGCCCCATGTGTACCGGATCGATTCGGCGCCGGCGTCAAAGACCCATTTCGGAGTCGCGTACTCCATCCAGTTCTCGGAGGTCGTGAATCGGAACGCGACCTTCTTGCCCGCGGCGATCCAGCGCTGCGCGGGCGTGTCGATGATCGCCCAGTTGAAGACGCCTTCTTCCGGCTCGATATACGCCCACGGGAGCCGCAAGTAGACGGTCGAACAGCCTTCGAACCAGTCGAGCGCGTCGGACGGCTCGAGCCTGCTTCCGTAGTTGGAGACGACGTTCGAATAGAAGTGGCAGGTCCAGCCCATCTGCGGGTTCAGGAGCGCGCGTCCGTCGTCGGTCAGGGTAATGGTCTGCGTCTCCTGCGCGGGCAGGATCGAGGCGAGCGCCAGGAGGATCGACGCCGCTAAGAGTGAGATTTTCATAGGATTGCCTTTGTAAGTTACGGGGTGGAATGATCGTCAATAACGGCGCGCGTTCTTCTGGGACCGCGCCGACCACCGGCGGATAATGATCCACGCGACTACTAGGATCGCAAAGGTCGTAATGAGCGTCGACGAAGAGACGGGCGGGGGCGGGCTTTCCTCTTCTTCGGGATAGACCTTGGTAATCTTTCCGATCAGGACGGGCGCTCGCGTCCACGAGGAGTTCGGTTCTTCCTCGGTCGCTTCGCCAGACGGTTCGTCGGGCTTCGCGGAATTTTTGTACGCCCACGTCTTGTAGAAATATCCGGTGAAGTCGACGTATCGGCGGTACTGAGCGCCCCCCCCGGTCGGGAGCGAGTCGGGCAGTTCCGGCACGCACAGGACAAGGGGCCAGCCTTGCGAATCGTCCGTGTAGATAAAGACCTGACAGTAGCTTTCGAGCCCGGTGGCGGCGCGGACGTCGGCGTCGTTCACGAGGATCAAGTTGACGCGCCGCGCCTTGCCGGTGAGCTTTACCTTAGCGCCCTGCTGCAGTTCCGGCTGGTTGAAGAGGGGGACGACGTCGACGACCGGTTCGCGCGCGTCGTCGGCGAGCTTCATCCGCTTGACGGCGGCGAGCGTCTCGTAGAAGGGCTCGCGGTCGTCGGTCGTCCAGCGCAGGCTCCGGGCGATCGCGCGCCGTTTCGCCAGGTCCTTTTCCGTATTGAGCGCGTTGGCGGGGTAGACCGGCATGGAGAGGTAGGCGCCGAGATTCAAGCCCGCGAGACGGCACAATGGCGCCCCGTCGGTCCGGAATCCGAGCTTAGGCGCGAGGACGACCGGCGCTTCGGTTCCGTCGGCGCAGGTTTCGGAGCCGAAATATAGCCCGTACCCACCGTATTCGGCGCGGGTCGGCGCCTGGTCGAAGAAGGTCGCGAATCGGCTAAGGTTCGTCAGGTCGGGCGCGTCGGGGGTATAGACGACTGTTTTGGCGGGCCCGTCGCCAAGTTCGACGCGGCAGAGCCGGTCGAATCCGGCGCGTTCTTTTTCCGACACGTTCAGCTCGACGAAGTCGACCGCCGTCGGGACGCCTGCGAAATAGCCGACGCACGGCGCCGACGCGAAATTATGCCGGTTCTCTTGCAGGAAGTATTCGCCGAGGGTCGTCTTTTGGAACGTCTCGTCCGCATGGTCTTTCAACGTGGCGAGGGTCAGCAGGTTCGAGAGCCTTGCGAGCGCGCCGAGCGCGATCTTTCGGCGCGACGCGGTTTCTGCGTCGGGCGCAGGGTCGGCGAGGCTCGGTCGGACGCCGCTTAATTCGCGAGCCCATTCGTCCTGTTCGGCGCCGACGGCCAGGGGCCAGAAGGCGTCGGCGTCCGGCTGTTCTTGCGCCTGCACGGTCGCGGGAAGAAGGAGCGCGGCGGCGAGCAGGATCGATAGCTTGCCAATCTTGCCAGGACTCTTTTCGACGTCGCTCTTTTCTTGGCGTCTCGGGCTCGTCTCGGCGAGTCGGCGCATACTCTTGACGGTCCGACGCGCAAAGAACCACGCGAGCGCGAGCGCGGCGACGAGCGTCAGCCGGTAACTCCAGAGCATGGAGCGCCGCTCCGGTTCCGGCGCCGCTTGGACCGGCGCGCCTTTCGCTTGGAACTCGAGCGCAACGAGAGTCGGCGCGGCGTAGAAATCGTCTCCGGCGTCGTACGCCGTCTTGCGGTAGCAGACCGCCGCCGCTTCGAAATTTTCGTCGCGATATTCTATGTCTTGCGCGTAGGGGACGTCGTTTTCCAGCTGTTCGTCCGGGACAAAATCTTTGGGCGCTCTCTTTGCGATCACGCGGACGGGGTCGCGCTTAGCGTCGGGCAGGAGTATCCACAGGTCGTAATAGCCGTCGGTCTTTTCGGCGTCCGGCGGGGACGTCGGGACGAAAACGGCGCGCAGCAGTCGGCCTTTCACGCTCAAGGTCTTGCCGCGATAGACTTTGCCTTGCCCTTTGGCGCTGAGCTGCATGTAGACGGCGTCGGCGAAGGGCTGGCGGACGTCCGGATCGGACTCGAGCGCGGTCCAGATGGCGTCGAGATGCGGCGCGTCTTTGGAGTAGACGAGCGGAAAGCCGTCGTCGGTCCAGGCGTCGACGTCGAATTCTGCGGCGCCAAGCGCGCCGAGCGTCAGGAAACTTACGAGGAAAAAAGCGGCGGTCTTCATGGTAAAACGTAAGGGCGTCATTGTTTCATTGCGTTCTTTTAGGCGTCGCGTCGCGTCTTTCGGCGCGCGGCGCGCGGAGGTCTTTCTATGATTATACATCGAGCGTTGGCTCGGCGCGAGTCTATTCTCTTTTTTCTTGCGAATTTTTGCGTATAATATCGCCTTGGGATTTTTTATGAAAGAGATTGATTTTTTTATACGAAATGCGTATAATGGGGAATTGTCGGCGCCTTGTCGTCGACCCTTGACGTCCACGCGCCGTTTGCGTTACGCGCGGCGGCGCCCTTTTCTTCTAGGCGTTTCCTTGACGAAACGCGTTGTTACGACGCCCAATACGTCGAAAGTTTGAGATGAGCCGAGATAATCGTCGTCCGACTGCGCCCGCGCCTTTGGCGTCGGTCCGCCGCCGACTCAGTAACGTTCGCGCCCTTTACGCGCGCCGTTCCGCTTATATTTCCTGCGTTATTTTGCTTTGCGCGTGCGTTTTTTTCAGCGCTGTTCGAGGCGCGCGCGCCGCGGAGGATTGGTCCGCCTTTCTGGACGCGCTGAAAGCTCGAGGGTACGACGACGTCGCGCTCGTCTACATGAAGCAGCTGCAGGCGAGCGGCTCGGCGCCCCCGGAACTCGACGCCGAGCTCAGTTACAAGATCGGCGCGGCGGCGTTTGACGCGTGGGCGAGCGCGCCTGCGTCGACGCGCGGTCCGTTGGCGGAGGAGGCGCGCGAAGCGTTTGAGAAGTACCTTGCGGAGTCGCCGGAGGGCGCGTCGGCGATGGAAGCGAACATGGGCTTGGCGCGTCTTGCGATCGACCGCGGGGACCGGGCGCTCGCCGCCGCAAACTTGAAAAGCGCGTCGGAAGAGACGCGCAACAGCAAGCTGCTCGAAGGGCGGAACGCTTATTCCGAGGCAAAGCCTTATCTTGACGCGGCCCTGAAATTGGCGAAGGCAAAAGTGGAATCGCTTCGGGCAACCGAAGGGACGCGATTCGAGGCGCTCCAGCTTGCGCAAGGGTTCTTTCTCGACGCGCGGATCCGTTTGGCAACTCTTCAAGCGCAGACGGCGCGCACTTTTGCGCCCAATTCGGCAGAGTATCAGTCGGGCCTCAACGCCGCGCGAAAGGATTTTGGGGAGATTGCCGAATCTTTCGGTCAATTCGCGGGCTCTTTTAAAGCGCGTTATCTCGAAGCGGAATGTCTTCGCGATCTTGGCGACAACGACGGCGCGGAAACGATACTTGGCGAGCTTGCCGTTCTGCCCTTTGAAGAACAATTCTATTTGATCAAAACGCAGTCGCTCCTCCTCTTTGCAGAAATTGCCGACGAAAAGAACGACCCTGAGCTTAACATGAGCTTAGCAAAGAAGTTCTACGACTGGAAAGAGGAGGAGAAACTGCCCGTCGAGTTCTATGCGAGCGCCGAAGGTCAGCGGATCGCGCTCCTTGCGGGCCGCGCCGTCATTCGGCTCGAAAAGACGCGCCTGACCGATTTCAACGCCTTTGCGCGCGCGGGCAAGAGAACCTTTATCGACGAGACCGACCCGCTCTATAAGACGATGAACGTCCCCGAACGGCGGGCGACGAAAGGCAATACGATCGTCGTCTACGCGCTGAAGATCCTGAGCGAAGTCGCCGCAGGGCGCGGCGCGATCGCCTTGGAAGCGCAGGCGCTCCTGAAAGACGAGATTTTTGACGGGATCGACGCGTCTCAATATTCTTTTGCAAAAAAAATCGACAGTTTCCAAGCGGCGGTCGACGCGGCGACCCGAAGCGCGGCGGCGTTTTCGCAAGCGAATCAAGAGTATGCGAACGCGTCCGCGAGTTCCCTTAACGAAGCCAAAGACGCGCGCAGCGCCGCGGGCAGGGACGCGATCGAGGCGTTTCAAACCGCGTTCGACTGGAGCGCGAGAGCCGTCCGGCCCGATCGGCGCGGCAGGCTGCGTTCGGAAGATCTGACCGCGGCGCAAACGGAGCTCGACAAGCTCTATATGCAATATTCGCTCGTGTGCTTCGCGCT
Organism: Thermoguttaceae bacterium; assembly: GCA_028695965.1. Classification (GTDB taxonomy): domain Bacteria; phylum Planctomycetota; class Planctomycetia; order Pirellulales; family Thermoguttaceae; genus RUG369. Next base: position 36,409 of record JAQVHZ010000012.1, read on the forward strand.
CGAACGGTACGAAGATTCTTTTGCCGCGGGCGCTTACTTGGCGCGGCGCCGGCCCGATTCCCCGGAATCGTCCCAAGCGGCGATCGTCGCGCTGAGGTCGCTGCAGGCGATCCTGATTAAGATGCGCGCCGACGACGCGAGCGCCGCCGCGATCGCGGGCGTTCAGGCTCGAATCGACGCCTTCTCGAACTATATCGTCGAGCGTTGGGACGGCGGGGGCTCGTCCGACTCCGCGGTCGCTTTGGAAGTCGCGGTCATTCGGCTCGACGGAGCGGTTGCGAACGGGGACGTCGAACTTGCCCGCGTCTTGCTCGAGGAGATTCCGACGACGTCGACGCGCCGCGCGAACGCGGAACTGCGCTTAGGCCAGGCGCTATGGAACGAATATGTCGAGCGCAGCTCCGAATGGGTCGCGCTCAGCCGCGACGACGACGTGGAAGAACAGGAGCTCGACGCGAAAAAAGCGAAACTGACGGAACTGCTCGATATGGCGAGCCAGGTCCTTCACGACGGGCTCCAGCGTATGTTGGCAAGCCCGGCGGGGGTGACGGAAAACGACTCTCTTGCGATCTTCGGGACCTTTCTTCTCGCGCAGGTTTACGAGCGGCAAGGCGAATTCGCCGAGACGGAAAAATGGCTGGCGCATCCGGTGATCGGCGCGCAGACGGTTGTCGACCGCGCCATGAAAGCGGAAGCGGAAAACGACCTGGACGCGAATATTCCGGAATTTGTGAACGAATCGTTCCAGATGTCGGTCTATGCGCTCGTGCTCAGCGTCGCGACGTCGAGTCCGGAAAAATTCGCCGGCGCCGAAGCGACGATGACGACGCTCGAAGAACTCGCGGGCAAGTCGAAAGACGCCAACGGCAAGTTGACGGGCGTCTACATCCGGCTCGGCAGGCGGCTCGAAGATCGGATGGCTCAGCTGAAAGAAGAAGCGGAGTCCGCCGACGACGAGGAAGAGCGAGCGGCGAAAGAGGCGGAACTTGACGCCGCAGTCAGAGGGTTCGAGGCGTTTTTGAAGCGCGTTTCCGAACGGGACGCGGGGAACACGTACGCCTCGCTGCGCTGGGTCGCAGACTCTTATCTTGCGCTAGGGCGCGGACTTACGGGCGTGTCGAGCGACCCGCCCAGAGAAGCGCTCGCCTATTTCAGCATCGCCGGCAAGACGTATCAAACGATTTTGAAAAAGATCGCGGCAGATCCCGCCTTCGCGCCGACCCCGCAGACGAAGCTGGCCGTCGACGTCAAGATCGTCGAGTGTCTGCGCAGCGCGGGGCAGTACCAAAAGGCGTTTGAGGAGCTCAAGAAAACGATCAAAGACAATCGGGACAACCTCGACGTCCAAATCGAAGCGGCGCAGATCTTCCAAGATTGGGGCAGAAAAGATCCGAAATACTACACGGTCGCGATCGTCGGCGCGGCGCCGGACGCCAAAGGAATCAATTACGTCTGGGGCTGGAACGGAATCGCGAGACGGGTCGTCGGATTAATCGATCGAGGCGAGCGATTCAAAGAAGTCTTCTACGACGCGTACCTTTCGAAGACTCGAGCTCGATACCTCTATATGCGCAAATTGAGAGATAAAGACGAACGCGCGCAGCAAGCTAGAGACGCCGAAAGCGACCTCGAACGGCTCTGCCAGACCCATCCGGACCTCGGCGGACCCGAGAATTTTGCAAAATTCGATTCCGCGTACAAGAATTTCCAGAAATTCCGAGGTGAAAAACAACCGAAGAGTTTGCGCGACGTCGTCAAAATGGATCCTGCGGGTAAATGACGGATAAAGAATAGGAAAAACGACTCAATGAGAAATCACATCAATCGTATAACGTTCTGCTTCGTCATGGCGTGCGCGTTTACCGCCTTTGCGTCGAGCGCGCCGTGCGCCGATATGGTGCGGTACGTCAATAAAGACAAAGAGACCGGAGAGTATGAAGAAGGGACCCGGTCCGGAACGATTAACGCGTTCACGCGCGACGGCGTCGAATTCATCTACGACGTCAAAGGCGAAAAGAAGACGGTCCTGCTCGATTCCGAACAGATCGTTTGGCTCCAATTCGAATCGGAACCGCTCGATCTTGGCGCCGCGCGCGTCGAAATACAAGTCGGCGCCTACGAAGAAGCGCTGAATAAAATCGACGCGATCGAAGAAGGGGACGTCAAAACCGACATGATCGCCGAGGAGATCGAGTGGAATCGGGTCTATGCGGCGATCCAGCTGGCGCTCGCCGGAGCGGGCGACTTGAAGAACGCGTCCGATATGGTCCAGAAGTTTGTCGAGGTCGCGCCGGAACATTACCGGCGCTACGAAGCGTTTGCGCTGCTCGGAGACGCCGCGATGGAGCTCGGCGACTGGGACGGCGCCGCAAAGTTCTACGCCGAACTTGACGCCGCCAAATCGGAGTCGATGAAAGCGGTCGGGAAGGTCGGGCTGGGGCGCGCGGCGCTCGCTAAAGGCGAACTCGACCAAGCGCGCGAACTCTTTACTGCCGTCGCGGAAGCCGATACGCTCGACGCTCGGCTCGAAGGGCTCGGCGCTAGGACGACCGCAACGATCGGGCTCGCCGAAACCTTAGCGCAGCAAAAGGATTACGACGCCGCGCTCCAGACGCTCGAAACGCTCCTGGCGGCGACGCCCAACAGCGCGACGCTGCAGCAGGCGGTCGTCTACAACGCGCTGGGCGGCGTCTATGCGGCGGCGGGCCGCGCCGAGGAGGCGATTATTGCGTATCTGCACGTCGACTTGCTCTATCCTGCGGCGCGCGCGGAACGCGTGAAGGCGCTCAAGGCGCTCGCGCCGCTGTGGAACAAGGTCGGCAGGCAGGACCGCGCGCGGGAGACGCGCCTGTTCCTTCGGGAGCGCTTTAACGTCGATTGGGAATAGCGCCCTGAGCTGGACGGCGATAAAATTTTTGTTATGATATATCCGGCGCGGAAAGAGCGCCGACGCAAGAGTTAAACGAGTATACGGCGAATTGACGCCGAGCCGCCAAAGGAAATACGAACATGGTCGTTTTTGAACGTATATTAGGAACGTTGCATTCTCATAAGCGCGTTGGGGCGTTCGCCGCGTTTTTTGCGCTTTGCGCCGTCGCGCTTGCGTTAAGTTCATCTTTAGCGCGCGCTCAAGACGACGATTTATTCAACTTTGACGACGCCGCGCCCGCCGCGGCGCCCGCGGATCCCGCCGCCGCTCCGGCTGAACCAGCCGCAGGGGGCGAAGCGGGCGCAGCCGCAGAAGACGAAGGTCCCAAGAGCCAGAGCTATCTTGCGTGGATGATCCGGTCGTTGGGTTGGTTCTTTATGATCGTTTTCGCGTTGATCTCGTTATGGATGGTCGCGTTGGTCGTCATGAATATCGTGGCTTTGCGCCGCGTCTCGATGACCCCGGACGATCTCATCGAGCAGTTCGGCGCGCTTCTTGACGAGAACAAGTTCCAAGAAGCGTACGAACTTGCCAAAGAGGACGAATCGTTGCTCGGCAAGGTCCTGGCGACAGGCTTGGCGACGATGCCTTCGGGATTTGACACGGCGTCTCAGGCGATGGCGGACGTCGCGCAGCGCGAGACGATGCGGCTTGAACATCAGCTTGGCTACCTTGGGGTCATCGGGAACATTGCGCCGATGATCGGTCTTTTCGGGACGGTCGTCGGCATGATCGCGTCGTTCCAAGCGATCGCGACGGGCGGCGCGGCGCCGTCGCCTCAGAAACTTGCCGAAGGTATTGCGACGGCGCTCTTTACGACCGAAGTCGGCTTGGCGATAGCGATTCCGTCGGTCGTTGCGTACGATATTTTGAGGAACAGATTGACGCGGTTCGTTTTCGACATTTCGGTGTTGAGCGAAAACTTTATGGGCAGATTCTCGGCCGTAGAAGCTCCGAAAGAATAACGGAGGCGAGCCATGAAGAAACGGGTCTCTGTAAGCCTGCCGAAAGTAGAAATGAACATGACGTCGATGATCGACATCGTGTTCCTGCTGATTTCGTTCTTTACGCTCGTCATGAATTTCTCGCAGGCGGAACTGCATGAGGAGATTGCTCTTCCGATCAGCGAGCTGGCGCAGCCGCCCGAGGTCGCGGAAGCCGAGCAGATTACGATTCAGGCGCTCGCCGACGAGACGATTATTTTCGGTTCGGTCCAGTGCGCGTTGGAGAACAGCGATTATCGCTCGACGTCTTTTGGCAGATTGCTGGCGGAAGAGCTCCGCTGGCGCGAGACGATCCGAAACGTCAAGCCGAGCGACGTGACGATTATCATCCGCGGGGACCGCGACGCGCAAACGGGCTTTATTCAGAAGATTATTGCGGCGTGTCAAGCGGTCGGAACAGATTCGTTCATCCTTCGCGCGCGGCAAGCTCGAGAGGAATAGCTTCGGCGCGAGTTCTCTTCACGCCTGTTTTCGCCCCTGCCTTTGGTCGGGGCTTTTTTTTGCCCTGTTTCTTTTGCCCGAGCCGGAACCGAATTTCGAAATTCGAACGAGACGATCGCGCGTCCGAAGGAGCCTTTTGCCTCTTTGCCCTTGTGGCGCTGGGTTCGGCCGTGCGGATAGGCGCGGACGAACCGCCAGAGCGGGGAGCGGTCGAGGCGGCGTATCAGGCAAATGGAGCCGGTAACGATCTCGAGGACGTTGCCCCTGTCGCGTTCGAGCGAGCCGAGCGCGTCGAGGAGCCCGCCCCCGACGCCGAGACCTTGATATTCCGGCTTGACGACGAGTCGGTGAACGCGCTTATGTCCGCGCCTGCCCTCGCTTTGCATGATCGCGGCGAAGGCGACCGGCACGCCGTCGATGAGGGCGGCGAAGCAGTACGCGCTCCGGTTGAGCCCGCCCGTCAGATAGTGAAACGGCGCAAAATCTTTCCAGAGCGACTTTGGCGCGTCGATGACGTCGACGTTGATCGCGGGTCGCCGAAGACGACCTCGCGTCAGGGTCCCGGTTTGCGCGTCGAGCGTCCAGTCCGGCTCGAGCCATTCCTGGACGTCCCGATGACAGGACGCGGCGACGAATTTCTTGCCGAACGCGTTGCGGTCGAACGCTTTACGCAGCGCTATCGAGGCGTTTTTTGCAACAGTTCTGTCGACGACGCTCGTGTATTCGTCGACGACGGCGACTGGCCCCGGCGCGTCGAGGAGCGCTTTGCACAGGTCGCAGCGGAACCGCTCTCCGGCGCTGAGCGTCCGATAGGGGCGCAGCCAGTGCGTCTGGGTCGCGAACCCGACGGCGGCTAGCGCGGCGGCGAGTTCGTCGAACGGGCGCGGTCCGAAATTGTCGAGAACCGCGCGATCTTCCGACCATGCGAACGGCTCGCCGAGCCCGTAACAGAGCCGCGCGATCGTCGACTTGCCGGACCCGGACGGCCCGACAATGAGCCCGATCGACCAGTCTTCGCCGACGCCGGGCGGCTCGTCAAATTCGAGCGTCGTTTCGACGTCGCGCAGATTCGGCTTGTCGACGGCGCCGAGGACTTTGGCGACTCGAAAGGAGTCGGCGATCGGGCTCGAGAGGACGACGCGTTTCCGGGTCATACGCCGCAGACCCTAACGCGGAAGCCCTCTTGAGTCAGGCGCTCGTAGAGGTCGTCTTGCGTCTCTTCGTCCTCGCAATCGACGACAAGCTGAAAGGACCGGGGCGCGCTTTCGTCGTAATCGTCCTCGTCCTCGTCGAAAAAGGACGTCTCTTGGTCGAACGAGAAGTTGACTCGGAACGGCTTGAAGTCGAATTCGAGCCCGTCAAGCTCTTTCGAGAGCAGGTCGTCGTCCCATTTGGACGACTCGTGCAGCTTGTTGTCGAGCAGGCGGTACGCTTTGCGCTCGTCCTCGGTCAGGTCGTCGGCGCGGACGCAGGGGACGGAGCCGAGCTTGAGTTTCTTGGCGGCGAGGTAGCGCGTGTGCCCGCAGACGATCGTCTTGTCGGGCCCGATTACGATCGGCTACATGAACCCGAACCGCCTGATCGATTCGGCGACCCCGGCGACAGCCAGCGCGTTGTTGCGTGGGTTCATTGCGTAGGGCCGAATTTCTGAAATATCATATTCGCAAATCTGCATGGAAACCTTTCTTAATCTTAAATAGCCAAAGGAGTTGACGCGAAGGAATATCCTTCGTCCTCGACCGGCTCGAAGTCGGCGAGTCTGCCGATTAAGCGCTTGGCGGCGTCGCAAACGAGGGGCGCGACGTAGGCGCGGTCGAAGGTGGCGGCCAAGCCTGCGGCTTCCGCGTGGACGACCCCTAACGCTAGGAGTTCCGGGAACTGCGTCGGGTTGCGTTCGAGGAGCCAGAGCGCCTCTTCGCAGAGCGCCGCCAAGACGCTTTCGTGCCAGACCCGACTTCCGTCCGGCGCGTCTTCGTAGGCGCTTGCATGGAACGTAAAGGCGCTCGCGAGCAGGTAGGACGCCTGCGTCAGCGCCTGACCGCGCTCGACGTTCGATGCGCTTGCCCACGCGTCGGCGCGCAGTCGGCGCTCGAAATAGGCGTTCGCTTCGTCGGGCGTCAGGGTCGGTCGGAGGGCTTGCATTCTTTGCTCCTTCCTTCGGCTTGTTCGGCGGCTCGGTCGAATTCGAACCGCCTGATGAGTTCGTCCCATGGCAACGGGTTCGGGACGCAGTAGACTTTCAATTTGCCGTTATCGCAATAAATGACCGCCGACGCGGTCGGGCAGACGACTTGTTCGCTCATGCGTTTGTTCCTTTACGTTTGAGAAGCGCTTGAAGTAAGAGGCGACGAATCAACAGGTTAAGCGAGAACCGACGCGGACGGTTTCAAGCCGGAGATGCGGCAGAGCGCCTGCTTGGCGTTTTTGAATTCCGCGGTGTATTCGCCGATAAGGGTCGCTTTGGCTCCGTCGGTCCCTGGGATTGTCGCGGGCTCGGTGTGGAGCGCGCGACCGTTCAGGGGCACGAGCGCGAATCCTCGCGTGTCGCAGACCCAGACGTCCCCGTCCGGGATCGAGGGCTCGACCAGGACTTTCATGACGCAGCCGCCCGCGGAGGTTACGAACTGATCGACGTGCGTCCCGACGACCTGCGAGCCTTGCGGGATATTCACTTGCGACGCCATGAAGGTCGAGATAACCTGAGCTTGGCCCGCGCCGCAGACGATCGTGTCGGGGATGCAGCCGGCGTCGGTAACGTCCTGCGCGGCGAGGTTCAGCTTGTTCATGGTGAGCGCGGCGTTGTTGTAGCTGCGCGCAAGCCCGCCCGACTGCGTGCCGAAATAGTAGAGCCCGCCCATGGCGCCGGGCGCGCTGGCGGTCCGGCGCGTCTTCACGCCGTAGACGAGCGCCGCGTTCATGCGCCGGACGATCGCGTCGGTCGCGTATTGGAGCTGGACGTTGATCGCGTTCTCCATGCCCGCCTGGTCGATCGCCTGCGCGGTCCCGGTCATCTCGACGTCGCCTCGGAAGATCTGCGTGAAGTTCGATTCCGAATGCGACTGCATGAAGAGATCCTCGCCCGACGTCGAGCCTTCTTGGATCGGGCGCGAGTCGAAGACGAGCGTCCCGCCGGACGAGGCGGTATAGGTCGACAGGTCGAGCGCGGAACCGTTTGCGGCGACGAGCTCCGGCACGATCGTCGTGCTCGTGACAGCGCTGACCCGCAGGACGGCGGAGTCGCCAAGGATGTGGAACAGGTCGCCGACCTGCCAGCCGACCGAGCTGTCGACGGTAAAAGTTCCGGTCGAATCGGCGTAGGCGTACGCGCTGAACGCCTTCGTCTTCGGCGCTTCGACGCCTTCGAGCCAGAAATGCTCGGCGTTGGTCGCGTATCGCGCGCTCGAGCGTCCGACCGAACTTGCGCCGGAGCTTTGCGGGACGCTGAAGAGCCGAATGAATCGGGGCGTCTGCGAGGCGCGCCACGAAAGCACGTCCGACAGGTCGATGCGGGCGTTCAGGAGATCGAGTGTGGAAATAGCCATAAGAGATTATCCTTTCTTAGTTTTGAGAAATACGAGCTTAGTAGAGCCGTTCGACTTTTTGTCGCGGCGCGCAGCTGAGCACGTCGGCGAAACTCGTCCCTTCGAGCGCCTGCTGGAACCGTTCGCGGTCCCCGTACGCGCCGACCCCGAGCGAGCCGGAGGACGCGGCGGCGCCTTGAGAGCGGTTCAGCCAGTGCGGCGACTGCGCGAGCTCTTCTTCGAGGACGTCCGCAACGCCGCGATTATCCTGAGTTTGAGCGACGCCCGCGGCGTTCAGCTGGAAGATCGGCGCGAGCCGCTTCACGTCGCGCAGCGCGGGCTCGCAGCAGTTCAGCCTCTTGGCGGCGTCGACCAGCTGCGCTTCGATCGCTGCGCGCGTCTCGCGTTCTTTGTAGGCGGCGTTTTCTTCGCGCAGCGGCTTGAGCTCCGCTTCGAGCGCGGCGGCTTTGGCGCGGCTGGTCGACGCTTGGTCGGCGTAGCGTTGGAGCGCGGCGCGCAGCTCGCTCGGATTGGCGGCTTCCGCGCGCAGCTTTTCGAGTTCGTCGCGTTCCTGGACAAGGGTCTGTAATTTCGTTTCTAGTTCCTGTCGTTTCTTCGTTTCCTCGGCGACGGTCCGCTGCGCCGCTTGGACTCGTTCGCGATACGCGTCCGCCGTCTGGAGCCGAAAGACCGGCTCGCCCGCGGCGTTGGTCGTCTGCGTGATCTGCGTTTCGAGCGCGTTCAGGAGCTCTTCGCGGCTCCCGTAATCGTTAAAGACTTCGTGCATCTATTACTCCTTCTAGAACCGGCTCGTTTCGAGCCTCGATAGGGCGCCGCCGTTCGGCGCGCGCGTTTTCGCCCTGATTATTGAAACGAGGTCGGGGCTTATTCGTGTTTTTTGAGATTTTTGGAGTTTTTTTCGAAAAAGTACGTATTTCTTGCTCGTCTGCGGATAGTATTCTGAGGAACGACCAAGAAGCGCTTGCATATAGCGTCTCAATTGGAGTTTTTAAGATACAGAATAGCGTCTCGTAAAATAAATAAAACGCTTAAAAACAGGCGCCAAATTAACAAAAATCAATTCAGTAGCGTCTTGATGGCGTGAAAAACAAAATAGCGTAGCGTGTTGAAAAGGAGAGAATCATGTTAGAACCGGTCTTTTCTGGCAAGACGAGGCTGGCGGCGCTCCTTATCGAGCTGTTTGGGGGCGCCGCGGAGCTGAAGATAGCGCGCGAAGGGGGTTATGAGACGCGCTCTTTGCCCTATGTGTTGGAGAAAGAGACGTCGAGCGAAGGCGCGTCCCCGACGCCCGGCGGACGGACGTGGGAAACGAACGCGCTCTCGAACGGGCTCCGAAGGCTCGAGCGGAGCTTTCGGTGTTTCGTTCCGTCTTCCTATCTCGACGCGGAACCGCGCGTGGGCGTCGACGTCTTCCGCGCGGAGGGGCGCGACTATGCGATCGAAGAGGTCGAGATTGTCCGCGTCGGCGCCGCGGCCGTCTTGTACAAATTGACGTGCGCGAGCAGATAGGAGCAGGGAATGCGTTCGACATATGTGTTAGATTTTTTGGAGCGCGCGGTTCTGGCACTGAAGATTTGCGGGGTCGGTTCGAACGCGGTCGTTCGTCCGAACACGTTGGTCGACGTCGGCGCGTTACCCCTTTATTTTGAGACTTTTGCGTCCGACTTCTCGACAAGTTCCGATTCCGAAAACAGCGTCGTAACGCGCTGCGTCGGCGCGATCGTCGTCTCGGGACCGCGCGGCGAAGGGATCGATCGGGTCGACGCCGCGGCTCAGGCGCTCCTCGATTTATTTTCGAGCTACAACGAGAAAAGGTTGCGCGGGCTGACGTCGCGGGACCGGATCTACTCGAATCCGCGCGCGCGCAAAGTCGCGCGCGTTTACGTCGTCGGCGCGGAGCGGTCGAACGGACTTGTCGCCGACGGCAGATACAAAACGAAGATTTCCGTTCGCTTAGAGATTTATGAGGAATAGAGATGGCAGCAATCGATCGATGGAACGAAGAGGGGGTCGTGCGCAAGAACAGCTTGCTGCGCGCCAAGTTGACGCTGACGGCTAAGAGCGTGTCGAGCGGCGCGAACGCGGTCGTTGGCGATTACTACGAGTTTAACTGCAAGGCGAAGACGCTTCCGCGCAGCGCCAAAGCGCCGACCTGGAGCGACGTTACGGACAACCCGGGCGAGCCGGTCGGCTATGCGTACGCCGGCAAGCCGGAGCGGCTCGAAATAATCGAGCTGACGACCCGAACGCCCCTGCAGCTCACGTACGACGACTTGATCGAACACATGAAAGGGGGCGACGTCTTCACGTTGTCGTACGTCTACGACGACCCGCACGAGAGTTCCGTCTTCACGATCACGTTGGCGAATTGCCAAATTGTCGGCGTGGAGCCTGCCGCGGGCGGGAACGACGCCGGGTCCCAGACGACGATCCGCATCTTGCCCGAAGGGGGCGCCGCCGCCAATATGCCGAGCGTAACGGCGACGCTGAGGAGCGCCGGGTAAAGGAGTCTTAACTTAGGTTCCAGAAAGGAGTAAGAATCAATGTTTGACGTCTGCGAATTTTTGAACGCGCCTTGCGTCGACGAGACGCTCGTCGTCGAGCGCGGCACGGAAACGTTTCGCATCCGGCGGCTGAACGGCGCCGAACGGCTGCGCTACAACGACTTGACGTCCGACTACGACCGGACGCGGTTCGCGTTGGCGCGCGGCTTGACGTCCGGCCCGGACGGCGCGCCGATCGGCGAGGAAAACGCCGTGAAATTAATTGAGCGGTCCGGCGCGCTTGCCGAAGCGCTCTTTGCCGATATTTTCGACCTGACCCAAGAGAGCGTCCGCAAAGAACGCGAAATCTGGCAAGAGGTTAAAAAAAAATAGCCGACCCGACCTGGGACGACTGCGCCGCGCTCATGCGGCTCTACCGGTTCCGACACGGTCTGACGGTCAGTCAGACCGTGTCCCGACGCGAAGCGCTCGAAGACGCCGCCTATGCGCGGGCGGCTGCAGAAGGGCTCGCGCCGCCGGATCGTACGGAGACGGTCCTCGGCGCGCTCTACTACGCGCTCGGGCGCCTTGCCGCCGCGCGCGGGGTCGACATGGCGGACGTCGCCTCGCAGGTCGGCGAGCCGAGAAGGGCGCCCCCGCGGGAATACCGGGCGCCGAGCCGGGAGGAACGGGAACGCGCGGAGGACGAGGAGGTCCGAAAGGTCTTTGCGCCGACTTTGGCGCGCGCGAAATGGGCGCTGCAGAGCAAATAGAACGAGCGCCGGACGCATTCAAGCGTTCGGCGCTCGTTTTGTTCATAGGGAGCGAAACGCTAAACGTTTAGATTTCGCTCCGTTCGAGGCGTTAAACCTTAGAGGTCCGTCCTGTCGTCGACCTGGGTCTTGAACTCGTCGGCATTGCCTTTCAGTTCCGGCGCGTACATGGCGCTGATCTTCGTGGGCAGCGCGGAGAACTTGCCGGGCGTCTCGGCGCGCAGCGTGTACTTGACGGTCGATCTGCCTTGGTTGATCCTCGTTGCGAAGAAGCAGACGCGGTCGTCGCGATATTCGACATAAGCGTTCATCGCGTTGCCGTCGTAGCCGCTGCGCTGTTCGGTCGGTTCGTATCCTGCCGGCTTGAGGTCTTCAAGGATAATCGATTCGTACTCGTTCTTGCTGTCGACGATGAGCTCGACTTCGATCAAGTCGCCCGAAACGACGACGTCGCCGGAGTTAAGAGGAACTCGGTCGTAGAGCTCGATACGCTGCGAGACCGCTTGACCATGCCCGCCTTCGACTAGTTCCTGCGCGTCCTTGCGTTCGACCAGTTTGTAGTAGCGGCGCTCGATCTTGAGTTCGAGTCCCGCCTTTTTGATCGGGTCTTCAAGGGTGAAGAACTCGAGGTAGGCGTTGTAGTACAACGGTCCGTCCCCTTCGACGCGTAGCGTTACTTCGTGAGCGCCGGAGGTCAGTTCCTCAGGAGAAAGCTCGAGCGTGCCGTCCGTCTCAAAGATCGTGTCGGGCGTATATTCGACCGTCTTCTTCAGTTCCCCGTCGACGAAGACTTTGACCGTCTGGTCCGGCGCAAGCTCGTTGGTCGTTTCGAGGTATTCCGTGAACGCTTCAACGCACAGGGCAGTGTCGCGCGTCGAGTTCCAGTAAGTCGCGTTCTTGCGGTTGTTCAGCAGGTACTTGACGAGCCTTGAGGCGTCGTCTTGGAGCCCGAGCTTCTGGAGCGTCGCCTTGTCGACGCGTTGCAGGAGGCGCAGGTAGTATGCTTGCGTCTCGTATTCGCCGCAGTACCAGGACCAGAAATACCAGCCGCTGACCCTGCCGAGGTCGAGCCAGGCCGTTTGGTTCTCGTCGTCGACGCCCCGATATTGCGACAGAAGCCGCAGGATCGTCTCGACGCGCAGCTTGCCGTCGTCCGAAAGGTTCGGCTCGTCGGTGAGCGCGATCGCGTAGGTTGCGAGCGGATAGAGCTGCACGTCCGTTCGCGCTTCCCAGACGAGCTCTTTCATCACCGCGTGAACGGCGAGCGGATCGGACGTCGTAAGCTCCGCCTTCTCATAATCGACGAACGCGTCGTCGAATTTGACCGGATGGACGTCGAGTTCCG
>JAQVHZ010000094.1 GCA_028695965.1 Thermoguttaceae bacterium
AACCGGTTGTACTGGGGGCTTGTTCAGCAAAAATCTTACTGATTCGTTAATTTTTACGTTTTTTCTTCAAAAAATTCCTCCCGAAAATCGAAGGGGGAGCAGAATGGGGTTTTTAGAACCTCCCTTAAGTCTCTGACAACGAACGTTTTTGCGCATTCGTGCAATAACAATTTCTCTTGCAATACGGTGCAAACGAGCTACATTCGCGTCAAAAAGGCGAGACGTCTCTTCCTTGGAATCCATCACCGCTGGAATCAAGAGCCGATAATCTTCCAGTTCCAGCAACGCCTTGCGTAAGCTACTATCATCGATTTCAGCTAATTCGCCTACCCAAGGAACCGCAACCGAGTCCGGACCAAAGAGCGCCGCCCAATTAAGAAGCGTCCTCGCGTTCCGCGTTAGCGCTTTTAACGTTGGACTTAAACATTCTTCATCGCAAATCGCTTCATGACGCAACTTAAAATCTTTGCTATCAATTTTTTCACTCAAACGCTTGATTCGTTCCTGCGTCTTCACTTGCGTCTTTTCGAGGAAGCCTTTGTACGTTTCGTCGGCGTTCACGCGCAGATACGCACCAATCTTTTCAACCCGGAAAGCATGCCCGCCAAACAGACGAATAATTTCTTTTGTTGCGTTTCGCTCGGCGTCGTTGGCAAACGGACGCAAACGTTCCAAAAGTTCGAGCGCTTCATCTTCCTTCAACCCGTCGACAGGCATCCTGCAAAGATGCGCGAACTCTGACGGATTTTCTCGCGTCGTTGCAACGATATGTATATATTCGGGAAGACGATCTAAATCTTAGCTCTTAAAAATATTGGGGTCGGAAACATTGTCAAGAATCAGCAACAATCTCGTTCCCCAGTTTGTAGGTCGCGCATTTTTTTCGTTTTCTGCACTAATGAAATTTCGACGTTGACTCAAAGCATTTAAGAGCGTTGTCAAACGTTTTTCTTCGTCCCCTTGCAAATTGACTCGGATTACAGTATCGAGCTCCGAACCTAAGATGGCGCTAATTAGCGACGTCTGATTTTCACATTTGATATAAACGCGACCGAGTTGATAGTCCCAAGCAAAAGAACGCCCGTATGCCAGCGCTAGCTCAGTTTTGCCGACCCCACCAAGTCCATGGAGCGCTACGCGGCGACGACTATTCAGATTATCTCGCAAGTTAACCAAATATTCTCGACGACCAACAAAATTTTCGTTATAATGCAGATAAAGAGAGTTATGAGGCGAATTTGACGCCGTATCTTGACGCCAAACCCTACTGCTGCTGGCGTCGTAAAGAGCGGCAAGCGCATTGTCGATCTTATCCTTATCACGTGTCGTCAAATCAAAATCACCGGAACTTTGACGCTTGTACAGCTCCGAAGCCCAATGGGGACAATGCTTAAGCGCTTCTTTATCAATGTTGATTGTCCTTGTGTCGTAGAGTTCCTGGACGTCGCCAATTCGAATCGCTGCAACTCCTTCGTCAAAAACGTACTGGTGTATTTCACGATCAAGCCACCATTGGAACTCCCTGGCGCAGTTTACCCTTTGGAAGAAATTCGGCGAAAGAAGGACAACCATAAATCGCGACGTTCTGATTCCTTCTCGAATCTTGCGTTCCCAATTATCCATATTGCAAATCGTCTCTTTGTCGAAAAATACACTAGGCTTCTTACCGAAAAGCCCTCTTAGTTTGAGGTTCTTTTCCAAATTTTCGACAAATTTGTCAACACACCCGTCTTCATTATCCTTATGCGCATAACTAATGAAATAGTCGTAATCGTAATCCATAAAGCTTCTCTTCGTACTAGTTGATTTGTGCCTTCATTAAGGATTCGTTTTTCCTGACGCGGGCTGTGGCTTTGGGAATTTAATTTCGTAAAATTCCAAATCACCCTGTAAATACTACCCAGAAACACAAGCAAAATCAAGTATTCCGGGGAACAAAAAGACGAATAATTGCAATCAGAGCAGAAAGCTTCTCGGCACAAACAGAACGGGTCAAGCCCGACGAGGACGCGGGGAGGGACGGCGGGCGTCGACCCTTGTTCTAGCCCTTCGCTTGCGTCGGGCTTGATCGGCGCGTCGGTCATCGCGCGTCGACAACGACGTCGTGCTCGACGGCGCTGAGCAGGGCGTCAATTTCCTTCCTGGCCGCTTCGACGGCCGCGGCCGCTTCTCGACGTTTCCGCTCTGCCGTTGCGTCCGTTTTGTCGTGCTTGCGGCGTTCGTGAAGCCGGAACTCGGCGTCGAATTCGCACCAAGTTAGGAGAACGTCCCAGTCGGTCTTGGCGTCGACGACCTTCCGGCTCAACTCCCTCAACTGCGCCGTTATCGCCGCCGACTCCGCTTGTCCTTTAATAACATACTGCCAGAAAGCAAGCTGCCCGGCTTTTTGCTCGAATTTCCGGCGCGCGCAATGGCGAACCTCGTCCATTTCTTTTCTCGCCTGCTCGTTGGGCGCTGAATTGTCGACGTAGAACTTGTACCGGATCTCCCGCGCCGTTACGGCGAGCCGGTCGACTTCCGCAAGCGTGGTTTCAATTCTGCCGTCAAATTGCTCGGCAATTCGATCCCTGTCCTCGCGTTCTAACTTATTGTATAATTGCTCATATTCCCGCCACTTATCAACGAGTTCCAACGTTGGCATTGAGTTGGGTCTGACTTTTTCGCTGGAAGCTACGTAGTGTCTGAGCAATAGAATCGTCTCTCCAACTTTGTCGCGATCAAACACGACCACCCTTGCGCTCGCCTCGTAGGCTTCGTAACAGAAGGTTCGGTATCGCGCCCATGCGGCTTCATCTAACGGGAGCGTTGCACGGTCAGGCTTTATAGGCGCAGGAACATCAGTTGGGTCCTGAACATCGGTTGGTTCCTGAACATCAACTGGCTCCTGAACATCAGCTGGCTCTGAGACGGACGGAACTTCGGCAGGGCTGGCGCCGTACCGCAGAGACAGCTTATAAGCGCCCCACCCGATCGCGACTAACGACAACACGACGCAAAAGAGGAAGAGCGAGACGCCCCACTTGTTCATGCCGCGCGAGCCGGCCTTTCCCAAGAGCCAATTAAAAGGCGCGGCGATATTATACGGCTTGAATCCGTTCTCGTATCCGAAATAGATATCCGGCTTGCCAAACGCGCTCACGGCAAAACAACGCGTCTGTCCAAACGTATTGTTCAGGTTCGCTAGGAGATTATATCCGCCCCACCGCTTCAGCCAGTACCGACAGAGCCGGTCCGTCGCTTCTTCTTCGGTGTATCGCGGGTACTTCGCTCGGAACCGCTTAACTCCTTCCGCGCCAATATATTTGTCCAGGTCGAACGCGTCGACTTTAGTGAGGACGACGGCGCAAGGCAGTTCTTTCAGGGGGATGGACCCCAAGTTGTAATAGACGGCGTCGCTTGAATCGTCCGGCGACCACCTGCTGGGGTCGTTCAATCGAATGAGAAGCCGGTCGAGACATTCCATCTGGTCGGCGACGCTCACGGAAAAGCCTTCCCCTACTTCTTGTAATCTGTTCTGGTATTTTTTGCGCAGGGCGGGAAGCGCAAAAGGATCGACGACAAGGATCAGCCCTGCCATAAAGTCGTAATAGCCCTGTTCTTTCAGACGCTCGTAATGCCGCGTAAACGCTTCGCCGGAAGGGTCGTAGACGCACACGCGCAGATTCTCGCTCAGCGCGCCCGTCTCGTAATTGAGACAAAACGCGTGCGGAACAAGCTCGTTCGTCTTGTCGGGCGCTTCGCCTTTTTTAAAATTCGCGTGCAGTTTTTTCGCAAAGATCTCGTCCGACTTAAATGGAAAACTCGTCTTCCAACCCTTGCTGCTGGGGAACTCGGACGTCAGCGCGTTCAGGCTCGACATGAGAAAGGTCGTCTTGCCGGCGGCGGCGCTCCCCACGATCGGAATCCCAACGATCCTTCCTTCGCTCGCATTGACGCCGAGGGGCGCCATGCAGTTCGGACGCGGACAAAAGGACTCGTATTTCGTGCGTCCAAAGAGGCGCGTCGTCGCCAACCTCGTACCGCACGAGCACCTCAGGTAAAAAGGGTGCGCCCTCGTCGGATAAAGGTTCGCAAAGACGTTGTTGCAGTTCGGACATTTCACATTGACGCGCTTGAGCGTCCTGTGGCAACGAGGACAGACGACGATGTTGTTCTGCACGCGATAGATGAAATCGTCCAGGAGCCGCAGCAGGAACGGAAAAATAAACCATAAGGCTGCTAACGCTGCTATGATGCTGATAATAACCATATTGGCTTCAACCTTTATCGACGTTGTCTCAACATAGTGTGATAAAAAACGGCTCCGGCGCGAGCGCCTCCTTACTTGTCCTTACCTTGCCCGGCGCTTGGATTCTCCGGCGCCGATAGATCTTTCGTCGTGAGCCTGTGCCAGAGGTTCTTGACGGGCGTCTTATATACGAAAAACGCAGCAACGCCGCCGGCGAGCAGGCAGAACATGAGCGTTACGACTATGAACGTCATGAGAAGAGAATTCTGGGGGAACTTTGCTTTTTCGAAATTGGCCCACGCGGAGCCTTTGTATCCTGCCTTGGAGCCAAAATATCTCTTCGCGCGTCTGAAATGCTTTCTCTTAAACCCCTTAAAGAGATTTTCCTTCTTGCTCAGTATTTCATACTTTTTTTCATTGACAAGCCACAAGACCAACGCGTCGGCGCCGGGCAAGCGCGTCGTCGGCGCCGCGGCTGCCGTCCTCTTCGCCGCCTGTTTTGTGTTCGGGGCGACCCGTCTCGAATCGACAAGGACGAGCTGCGTCGATTCTTCTTCCTCCTCCTCCACAGGCGCGTCGAGCAACGGGTTATACTCTTGCGAATCCTCCCCCTCCTTGGGAACGCCCATGCCCTGGCGCCAGTACGAGGCGCATTCGTTGAAATGACCCGACTCAATATAGGGGTCGAGCGTGTCTTTTTCGCCGAGAAACTCGAACAGCGGCGTATAGGAATCAGGGTCGATAATCGAGGTCGCCATCTTCTCGAAAAAGACCTCTTCAAACTGATCCTGCAGGGTCGACGCTCTGAGCCGGGCAGACGCCTCTCTCAACGCGCTGACGCACCCGGTCGGAAGCTCGGAAGGCTCGTTGACGGCGGCGTAGACGCCTAAGGCGAGCGTCAGCCATAAGAGCGCCGGATCGTTACTTCGGACGTTCTGCTTGAGGAACTCCTTCAGATACGGGATGCAGGAACAGCGCTTCTGAACGACCTGCGCCGCGGCGCTGTCGACGCCAAAGACCCCGTGAATTTCTTCGTAACTCTTTGCTCTCCAGGCGTCTAGTCCGTTTGGATCTTGCGGAATATGCTTGCGCCAAAACGCGCAGATCGCCCGAATCGACTCGTTCGGATCTCTGTCGATCACTTGGTTGTCATGACCTAAACGAGCTCGAACGGAGAACGCAAGGATCTCGCGGAAAAGCTGCGCCGAAGACGCCCGACCGGAATAATCGTTCGTCAACAGCTCCTTGACGACCATGTCAACAAGGTCGGTATGCGTCGCTAAGAGCGCGTAGAGCATCTTCCAAACGCCGGAGTACCCTCGAGCGTCCGGCGTCATTCCGCGCAGAAGCTCGTCGAGCGTTCCCAGGTTCTCGAGATACGCTCGATCAGAATCGCGCTCGCGCCGGATTCTATCCAAGTTATGCGTCAGGTCGTCGATTCCAGAGGTCAGAGGCGCGTCCGGATTAGGGAACTTAGGCGTTACGTTCTCCACAAAACTCGGGCTCAGCTGACGCGCGTAAACGTTTTTCGCGCGGTACTCTTCCTTCGCAAGCGCCTGCATCCCCGACAGATCGACCGAAACAAATTTGTCGCTATATATATGCTCCTTGACCGAACATGGCGCAAACGCGACGAAACAGTACTCCCTGCGGTCGTTTAAGAGCGGTTCGTACGAGGGATTATTGACGTAAGTCGAGAAACAGACCTTCTTAGCGACCTCTTCCGGCAACGCGCTCAAAAAGAGTTCGAGGAGCGCAGGAGCGTTCAGCAGGCGCGATTCGTCGAGCGCAGGAGCGTTAAGCAGGCGCGATTCGTCGAGGTAGAAAACGAGATTCGACCCCGTCCGCAACGCGGTATGGAACCCGTCGACCATGCGTTTCAAGACGCCGAACTCCCCTTCGTCGAGCTTCGTCAGCGAAGCGAGCGGCTTGTCGGAAAAGGGAACGACGTCGTTTACCGACAATTCCGGGAGCGGCGGCGGCGCGTCCGTAAGCTCGATCTCCTCTTTTGTCAACCCGGACGCGAAGGCGGACGAGCGGAAATAGCGGAGTGGGTTGGTCCAATTCCCCTTCTCTAAGATCAGCGCGTGCGCGAAGAAGTTGCCGTAGCGCGACGTCGCGTAATCCAAGCCGATATAACACGTTCGGCACAAGACCGACTTGCCGTTCGACAATCGGAAATAGGAGAACGCGACGGGGAATTTCGCCAAATCTTCTTTTGTCGGCCTGGTCGGCAGCGACTCGGGCGCGTTGTAATGCGCGGCCTTCTCGACAAGCTCGCCCTTTTCTTCTTTCGTCAGCCGCTCCGACATGGAAAAAGTAAAGAACCCCACCGATTTCTCGATGTTGTACCGGCTCGACGTATATTTCCACTGCAGGACGCGGGGGATCGATTTCTCTCCAAGTATATGCTCCAGATTCGAATTCATATCAGTCAACCTCCGCGATTAAGCCGTGTTGGTTCAACAACCATAAAAAAGGATCGAGGACCCTAAGAGGTCGGGGCGGAAAGAGAAGCCTTTGCTCCGTGCTCTTGGGATTTTGACCGAGCGCGCTCATGCCGAAACAGCAGCAATTGTCGAGCTGCTGCAACTGATTCAACAGTTCGCGATGCGGATCGATCGCCGCCAAAAAGGAACGAAGATAATCGTCGATGCGGCGCGCTTCCGAACGGCAAAAACAGCCGTAGCGGCGATGGAACGACGGAAGAAAGAGGGGCGCTTCGTCCGTCAGCAGGAAACGCAGCGCGTCGATCTTAGACAACGTAACCGCAACGGGCGTCTGGACTTTCTGCGCGCCGCTCTGCTCGCGATTATGCAAGACGGTAATGAGGCGCTGAAACACGTTGGCGACGCGCGCGTCCGAAAAAGAAGGATCGGGAAGATCCGCCTCGACCCCCTCCCCCGACGCCTTGAATTTCTCGCGCACCTCCGGGAACTGCAGCGGGTCGACCAAAAAAATCACGCCCGACGACTCGCTCAGGTAGCGCGTCGTTCTTGCCATCGTCTCCTCATCGGCGAAACGCTCGCCCCCGGCGTCGTAGAAGACGAGCATGACGGACGGCGCTCCGCTGTCAAAATTCAAGCCGTAAATGAGCGGCCGGTGCGCCTCGTCGTCGTCCGCCTGCGTCTTGACGATCGTTTCTCGGTCCCCGTACAGCCTCTTGCGGAAACGCTTGTCGTAAAGATTCATCGTCTCGTCGTTCAACGCGCGGCACGACCACCGGAACCGACGCGCCTGGCTGTAAAGCTGCGCAATGAGCGTTGCGATATAGTGGCTCTTGCCCGACTCCGTCGAACCGACGATCGAAAACATCAGTTCGGAGCCGTCAAGGTTGTTGGGCAGTTTCTCATAGCAATGGGGACAGGAACTGCCGAAAGCGCTTTTCCTAAAACAAAACGGACATACAGTCATAATACCATAACCTCAACGCCTCGCGGTCAGCGGTCCTCAAGCAACGCGTAAATCTTTGAATCGGCAAGATTAGCGCAAAAGAGCCGAAAATATTCGCGTCCGCCGGGCGTGAAAAGATCGTCCATCGAGATCTCAAAAGGCCCGGCGTCAGTTGCGGGAATCGTCGCGACCGTATCGCCGTCGTCGCGGCGGTAGGGCTTCCGGTCGAACTGCTTAACGACAATGATTTTCGGCGTTTGCGTTCCGTTTCCTAACGGCGTTACTTGCGCCACGCGCGTCGTTTTCGGCGTGACGAAAAGCTTCAACAGATTCCATAAACGCAGCTTGCGCAGCAACATTCCTTTTCTGGAATCAGAATCAATCCCGAAAAGCGTCTCTCGTTTGAAGAACCGATAGGAAATGTAAACTTTTTTGGCATACAAAAGCTCCGGTTGGGAATAACTTAATCTGGTTTCATTTTCATAGACTTGCACAACCATAACATAAAGGGGGCGCTCGCCATACCCTTTTCGAACCCACGCGCATTCCCGGTCGTATTCCTGTTTCGTGAGGAGAACGCGATTGCACGTCCGATCCTCAATACCGGTCGGTCGTTTCTTCGAGCTGTATAAAACAAGGCATTTATCTACGCTGCTCGACCAGTCCCACGTAATAAAAAGGTCGTCGTCGACGAGCTGCGCGGCGAGATTGTCGACCGTTTCGACGAAATCGATCCTGCGCTCGCGCCCAATGACGATATTCCTGCCGACCACAACGACCGGCAAGACGTTTCGCCACGTCGCGGCGTCCTTGGACGTCGCGAAGCTCGCGTGTAGCCAGCCGCCTTCCGACGTCGGCTTGAGCGTCAGCGGCTCGCCGAGCCTTTTCGCAAGGTCGGCAAGGGTTCCGCCGAAAAAATCGCCGCGTTTCACCACAAAAGGCTTCGTCGATTCGAAAAAGTGAACTTCCCCTTTGGGAGGGGGCGCCCACCTCAGCTCGATTTTTCGGTGCGCGTAGCTGCCTTGCCAATTGTCAAGCGGCTTGGGCAGCTCGGCGGGCGTGGCGCTGAAATAGAGGACGCCCGTCGATTCTTCCTTGCCGGAAACGCCCTTATAATAGAGGGTTGCGCCATATTGGTACTCGACGTCGTCGACCAGCCCCGAATCGACAAATCCGGCGCGGCTGACGTCGGCGACTCGTACGCTATCGCGATCGGGCGCCGAGAGATCTTTACGCGCAACCTCAATTCTGGAAACATTTTCCGAAACGCGCCAGGAGACGGTCAGCTTCTTCGAGTCGGGCGCAATTTGCAGATCGTGAATCTCGCCGACGCGAATTACCGGCGCCGAACGCGTCTCGGAAGACTCCCGAGTCGACGACCGAAACGCCACGACCGAATAGACGTACGGCTTGAACTCGTCGGCGTCTCGATCCAGAAAGATCAGGTCTTCAGTATCGTCGCATAAGACGATAGGAGACGCGATTTTAGAACCGCCTGAATTGAGAAAAAGCAGTTCGGAACGCATCACGCGATACGATATCTCCCCAAGGGAAGGAGAAGCCGACCAACGAACTTCGATCCCGTTCGGTCGATCAAACGCGTCGACGCCGGGCGACGGCGCGGTATCCTGCGTTTCCAGTACGCTGCGCGCTTCCTCGAAGTCGGGATACCGCTCGATCAATTCGGTCAGCTTCTTCTCGCGCTCGTCGCTACCGACGACCGACTTCAACTCGGCTTGCGCGCGCGCGATCCCTGCGTCAATCCTTTCCAGGAGCCGATCGAGCTCTTCCGAAGCTAAGCCCGCGGCGCTGATCACGGCGTATTTCTTCTTAGCCAGGAAGAACCGGTTCTTCTGACAGAGGTTTTCTAACGCGCTTACGCCGCGAGCCGTAGCTTCAATCGTTTCAAAGACGTCGTCGGCAAGCTTCTGATAGTCGCGTCCTTTGGGCGAGATTTCTTTATCGAACGAGAAGTTGGCGCGGCGGCGCTTTGCGTCGTCGAGCCGACCGGCGTCCACGTCCGCCTCAAAGAGCCGATACTCGCGTTCGGCGTGCGCGTCGCGTAGCGCGGTCCCTAGCGCTTCCAGCCCGGACGTCTCGGGCCAGAAGAAAAAGGCGCGCTGATACGCCGCGATTGCGTCGTCAAGCCGACCGGACGCATAGGCTGTTTTCGATTCTTGCATTTGCAGTTTTGCGTTCTCCACATCGACGAAGGAGAACCCGCAGTCAGAGCAGTGATCCGCCAATCTGTTCATCTTGTTGCATTTTGGGCACTTTATCCTCAGGGAGTACCCGCACGCGGCGCAGCTGTTCGCCGAAGATTCGTTCGCGGCAAAACAGTTCGGACAATAGACCTTGCTGAGTTCACTGCTCCCCGAGCGATCCGTTCGCGGGTCGGCGCATTTGCGCTTATTGACGTAGAAGTTGTAGACGAACCATTCGGCTTCGTCCTGGCGCATACCCGCCTGACGAGCCTCGTCAAGCGAGAGGGCGTAGTTCTTTTCGGAGACGAATTTCTCGGTTTTATTGCCCTCTTTGCGCTCGATAATCCGATAGTCGAAATCGTCTTTGAGCTTCTGACTGTACCGAAACTGCGCCCACGCCGTCTCGAAACTGCGCTTGCTCAATTCGTCCTGAAAGAATTCCTTCGCCAGACCGCCAAGTTCCTTTTGCGCGTTCGTTTCCGCAGTCTTCTTACTCGCCTTTTGACCTCGGTCGCCAAGCTCTTCGCTCGCGCGCTTCAGTTCCGAGAGGACCGTCGTGCGCGCGCGCCCAAGCGCTTCGTAAACCGTCTCGACGCCAAGGACTTGCAGACACTCCGACGTCAGCTCCATCTTCGACGCGAATTTTGCGACCAGCGGATCCTCGACCGGCTTCGTCGGCGGGGGCGGAACGACTTTCACCGCCTTTTCCGGAACTTTAATGCGGCTGCGAATCGTCGCCTCGGTAAAAAAAGGCGTATATTTCTTGAGCAAGCGCTGAACTTGTTCCGGCGCGATCGAACCGTCGGCGGTACAAACACTGACGCGCGCGTCAAGTTCCGACAACTTGATCCTTCTTGCTTCCTCCGCTTGAATCCTGCGCGTTGTCGACTCGCTCAGCGCCGTCTTGATCTCGTCGACTCGCTCGCTCAGCCGCTGGTAGATCTTGCCGTCGGGTGTGTTGCGCTTCTTATTCCACTCGTCTTTCTTGGCGTTAATATGCGCTTCAAGCCGATTCCAGTCCGTTTCGGGCGGATCTAAAAAGCAGTCAAGCAAAATGTAATAGTTGTCGGACGCGCTCATCGTTACGTCGTTTCTCCGCCGTTTCTGTGCCTTTACTCAATTCCTTTGATCGTCTGCGCTATCGTCGAGAACGATTCCTCCAAACGGGACAGATCCGTGAACAACGCGCCTTCGTCGAGCGTGGAAATCTCTTCCAGGAAGCGCTTGTCTGCAGCTCCAAACCCAATGGCGACGATATCAATCCCTTGCGCGGCGCACAGCTTCGCCTGCTTGACGGCGCGATCCCGCCATAACCAACGCCCGTCGGTCAGGACGACGATAAAACGCCGGTCGTCGCTCGAGCCTCTGGCGAACGCCAAGTCCCGAAGCTTCTTCGAGCTGTATTTCACCAGGCTGCCGCGGTCGACTTTCACCCTGGGCTCGGGAAAACAGCGCAAGGCGTCGTCAAGGGGAACGGCAGCGTTGGCAATGCCGAGCCGAAAAGGCGCTATCCTGATCTTCGACGCGGCTCTCTTGAGCAGCTTCATCGAATTCGTCGGTTTCTGGACAATTTGCGATTTGTCGGAAAAGCGAACGACGCCGATTTTGGTCGTCTTTAAGTCGAACTTCTCGATAAAGGAAAGAAAGGACGCCCTCGCCTTATTGATAGCTCTTCCGAACATACTGGTGGAAACGTCGACGACAAAGACGATCGACAAGTTGCCGGTAAACTTCGTCGTCAGGTCCTTCGGGGCGCCGTCGGTCCACGACATATCGTCCGGCACGGGCTCGACGCGTCTCGTCAAGCTGCGCGCCGAGCCGACCTGCGCCGCCGCGACGTCGACGACGCCGTTGCGGTCGTAAGAATAGGTAACGTCGACCTGAATCTCTTTGGCCCCGCCGGTTTCGAACCCGGAAAAGACATATTTGCCTAAGACGACGTTGTCTAAGGGCCGTTCGTGCTCGCCCTGTAAAAGATAGACTTCCAATTCGGGGTTCTCGGCGACGCCGACGTTAAGTTTATGCCGTTTCGTATCTTGCGACGGTATCGGCGAATTCTTTTTCAAAATGGCGCTGTTGACGTATTTCGACCGGTCGTTGTTCTCCGCAATCATGCCGAGCGTATGGCTGCATACGTCGGCAAGCTGCGGCATTCTCCAAAGATACGATTCCTGCATCCTCACGAGATGCGACTCCGACATTTTCAGGCGGCGCCGTCGTTCGGCGGACTCCAGTTCGTACTGCGGGTCTTCTGCGGCAAGGTCCGCCGCCGCTTGAAGCGCCGCGCCCAGCGCGACCGCCTCGTCGACGTTGACGCCCGTCAGGACCGGCTTGCCGCTCTTGGCTTCCATGAACTCGGCGACCGCAGGCATACGTGTCGAGCCGCCGACAAGGATGATTCCTTCCAGGTCGTTCCACGTCAGCGGGGGCGAACAGCTCCTCAGCGCCGCCGTGCAAAGGTCCGACGTCCGTTCGAAAAGGTCGCTCGAAAGTTCTTCAAAGAGCGCGCGCGTAATCGGCGCGGAAACTTTCTGCCCCTGACTCGCGACGGTTATCTTCGTCTCGACGCGCGCCGACAGCTCCGTCTTAGCGCGTTCGGCGCGCGCGAGCGCCTCGTTCAGCGTCTCGACGTCCGCGAAAAGATCGAGCCCCGTCTCGTCCCGAAAACGGTCCGCAACGTAACGCAAAATCCGGTCGTCCCAGTCTTTGCCGCCGAGAAGATGGTCCCCTTCCGTCGCAAGGACCCGGATCTCCTCGGCGTCGATCGTAA
>JAQVHZ010000013.1 GCA_028695965.1 Thermoguttaceae bacterium
CAGAACCAGTCGGTTCAATACTATAAAGCGTCGCTTGACGGAGACGAACCTCTCTTCATCGACCCAAATGAGCTCTCCGACGACGGAACCGCGGCGCTTGCCAATATGGCAATTGCTCAAGACGGCAAATACGCCGCGTTTGCCACGTCGACAAGCGGTTCCGATTGGCGCGATATCTTCGTGATCGATATTGAGTCAGGCGAACGTACTTCTGATTCGATCGAATGGGCAAAGTTCACCTCTATCGCTTGGGTTGGCGACGGCTTCTTCTACAGTCGTTACGACGCGCCTCCTAAAGGGCAAGAGCTAACTGCCAAAAACGAATATCACAAGATTTACTACCACAGGCTCGGCGAACCGCAAGAAAAAGACGCGCTTGTCTTCAGCGACATGGAGAATCCGTCCCGCAACTGCGGCGCATACGTCGACGACGATGAAAACTGGATTTTCGTCAGTCAAACGGAATCGACCTATGGAGCGAGAGTACTCTTTGCCGATCTGCGCGATCAAACGGATTATGCCAACCTCGAATTTAAAACGCTCTACCCCAATTTCGACGCCGAAACGAGCGTCGTCGTTGAACGTAATGGCAAATTCTATCTCCTAACTGATTTCCAAGCGTCAAATCGCCGACTCGTCGTCGTTGACCCTGCAAATCCAGAACCGGAAAACTGGAAGAACGTCCTGCCGGAATCGGACGTTCTCCTTGAAAGCGTTTATGCAGTTGGCGACAGATTGCTCGCCGTATATCTTAAAGACGCCGCTCACGAATGCGTCTTCTACGACTATGAAGGTCTCCAACAGGGCGTCCTTGAATTACCTGGTCTCGGCGTGGCAGGATTCTCGGGCAAAAAAGGAGACGACGAGCTCTTCTACACCTTTACGTCAACTATTTATCCGGCAACCGTCTTTCGTTACGATCTGAGCACGGACGAATCGGCTCTCTATTGGAGCCCAGACGCCGGATTCGATCCGAACGATTACGTTTCCGAGCGCCTATGGTACGAAAGCAAAGACGGAACGCGCGCTCCAATTTTTATCTCGTATAAAAAGGGTCTGGAAAAGGACGGCAAAAACTCGACAATCCTCTATGGGTACGGCGGATTCAATATCAATATGACGCCCGGATTCAAAGCGGTGCGTATGCCTTACCTTGACCGCGGCGGCGTCTATGCTGTCGCCGTCCTTCGAGGGGGCGGCGAATATGGCGAAGATTGGCATAAGGCGGGCACGAAACTGCAAAAGCAAAACGTCTTCGACGACTTCATTTCAGCGGCGGAATTTCTGATCAAAGAGGGGTACGCCTCGTCCGAAACGCTTGCAATCAACGGCGGTTCAAACGGCGGCCTGCTCGTCGGCGCAGCGATGACGCAGCGTCCTGACCTCTTCGCTGCCGCTGTTCCGCAAGTCGGAGTCCTCGATATGCTCCGTTATCACAAATTCACTATCGGTTGGGCGTGGGCTACCGATTACGGCACAAGCGAAGAAAGCAAGGAGATGTTCGAATACCTCTTAAATTATTCGCCTTTGCACAACGTAAAAAAAGGAGTCAAATACCCAGCAACCCTCATTATGACGTCAGATCATGACGACCGAGTCGTGCCCGCGCACTCCATGAAATTTGGCGCTGCGCTCCAAGCAAACGCCAATCCTACCTCGCCGGTTCTTATTCGTATCGAGTCAAAAGCCGGTCATGGCGCTGGTAAGCCAACTGCGAAGATTGTTGAAGAAGCCGTTGATATGTATTCGTTTATTTTGTTCAATACCCAGCCCAAATGAAATAATCAAACAATGGCAAAGTTTTCCAAACAAAAGCCATTAGACGTTTCCTGGATCAACCTTCACGATCCCGCCGGTTCGCTGCGAAAGAGATTGCATCCGTATGCGGAGCCGATATATCGCGAATTTGTAAGTAACGCGCTGCCGAAAAATTCCTGTGAAATTTTGGGCGTGCGCGTTGCGGAAATTCGCCTTTCGGTAAAAGAAGCGATCGAAGCAGGGGGCGAACAGTTTCTTAATGGTCTGCTTTTTCCCAAAAAGAGATCCTCGAAGCTCGACTTTTGTGAAGGAAGAATGGCGGCGGCGTTCCTTATCGGACAGCTCAAATTCGATTTTGACAAGCGGCTAGACGCTATCACCGCGTTTTTACCGCTTGTCGATTCGTGGTGCGTCTGCGATACGCTTTGCGCGGCAGTCAAGCCTAAACCGTTTGAAAAACCAGATCTTTGGGATTACGTCGGGATGTGTCTCGCCAGTGAGAAACCGTATGACCAGCGCGTCGCCGTCGTCATGATGTTGAAACACTTTATCCTTCCCAACTATATTGACGAAGTCTTGGAACGCGTAGAGAATTTGGCTGAGCGCGGAATCGCCGAGCACACGGTCAGCATGGGCGTTGCGTGGCTCTTGTGCGAAGCGTTTATCAAACAGCCTGACGCGACGATGAATTATCTCGAACGGAATTCCTTAGACGACGCGACCTTTAATCGCGCCTTGCAAAAGATCTGCGACTCCTTTCGCGTCGACAGCGCGACCAAAAAAGAAATACGCGCAATGAAACGCGCTCAACGTCAGCGGTAAAATGAAACGCCGATTCTTTGGAACCGGCGTTTTTTATTCAATTCGGTAAGCGCGAAACCCAACGTCCAGGCTCTCGCGAGCGCTTTCTGATAAGAGCAAATCTCCGGCGTGCCGCAAGCGCTCGCGACAAATCGCGCTAATGTCGTTATAGCCTAGTTTATACGCGACGGAACGCCTGCCGCACGATTCTGGCGCCTGGACTAAAATAAACCGTCGCGCGCCGCCGTCCTCTGCATTAAGCGCCATCACGGCGTGTCCTATTGTGCCGCTGCCAGCAAAAAAATCCATAACAAGACCGTCCGGTCTCATCGCGCGACGCAACAAAGTCGTCATGAGGTCAAGCGGTTTTGAATAGTCAAAGACTTTTTTTCCGTCAAACAGGCTCTTCAGTTTCTCGCTTCCAACCTTCGTACTGAAGAGCCCCCACGACGTAACGATCGGCTTGTACGGATTATCATACTCGTTGAAGAATTCTTTTCGAGCCGGGTATTTGTAAGGAGGGGTCGGAAAGATCACGCGACCTTCAGCTATCCAACGATTCAATTTTTCCTGGGTATAAGGCGTCTCAAAAGTATAAGCTCGCCCTGTTGCGGGGTCGACGATCGTCCTTTCTCGAAAGCCTTGTCCAAATCGCTGTAAATACTGACGTTTCCACGGTCCGCGAGGGTCGCTGTCCGGGTTGGCAAAACCGTCGGACACATTGCGCATATCGCCAACAAATCGATAAGAACCGTTTTTCGAATAGCATAAGATATACTCATGATTTGTCACGCTCATCGATTTGGGAGGTATCCCTTTCGCCTCTCGCTTCGACTCCCACACGATCGTCGCAACAAAATTCTCTCTGCCAAATATTTCGTCCATTATCTTGATGGCGTTAGCGTGCTCGCGATCGTCTATCGAAACAAAAATCGCGCCTGAGTCCTTTAAAAACTCCCTTGCTAATAATACTCGCGGGTAAAACATCGACGCCCAATTGGAACTTCTATCTCCTTTGGAGTCCGAAAAATCGTCTCGATAGACAAAGGTTCCTCTGCCCGTGTTGTATGGCGGATCGATGTAGATCAGGTCAATCTGACCAGCAAGGTCTTGCCGAGCTAACTTCAAAAAATCCAGGTTGTCGCCTTCAACGTAAATATTGCGCGTATCTTTCCAATTTCGCGATTCCGCGCGCCAGGGCCGAAGCGACTTATAGGTCTCGCGCCGCGCCTCTGCTGATGCGGCGCGTTTCCCCATCCAAACGAACTCGTTCGTTTCAGGAGCGCCCAGAAACTCTTTGAGTTTTTCGAAATCGACACGAACGGTATCTTCTTCGTCAACAACGCATTCTGGAAAGATTGCTCTGAGCTGTTCTATGCGTCGCGTCAATTCGTTTTGCGCTTGTTTTATAGACCTGTTCATCGACTCTTCTGCTATTCCGTCTTAGCTCTAAACATATTTCGCAAAAACGCCTTCGCCAAGGAACGCTCGGCGCTCGTCAATCCAAGCGCGCAGACAGCCGCGCTATAAAGGACAAAACAAACAACGGCAAGAAACGCCAGACGCGTATACTGCGGAACGGCGAAACAAGCGACAAGCAAGCCCGGCAAAAGAGTCGCCGCGACGGCAATTATCGTCGTCCTGATTTGTCGAGTCCAATATACGCATTTTTTCTCGCCGATAAGCCGACACGTAACGTTTGGTATCCAAAAATAATAAATCGCCAGCCCTGGAAGCGCCGTGCCAAGAGCCACGCCAAAAAGACCTAGGCCCATCTTGATAAACAAGACGCTCAGCACAATATTCAACACGCCGTGAAGCATCGCGCCAACGGCAAGTATTTGATGCCGTGCAAGCCCCTGCAAAAGTCGGGAGTTTGTCTCCGCGCTCCCACGATAGACGCCCGCCGCTAAAACGCATACGACAAGAGCTGGAAAAGCGTCGAGGTATTCCGCTCCAATCCATCGTTCAATAAATGGTCGTCCAAACGCGAGGAGTCCAAACGCCATAAAGACAGAAAGATAGTTCGACGCGCGAGTAATTGCCCCGCGCGACGCATAAAACTCGTCGCTCAATTCCATACGACTAGGAACCTCCTTTTGCAACGCCTTCTGTTCGCGGACGTCTTCTTCGGTCGTTTCCAAAGAGGCAAGTCGTGTAAACCAATTTGTCTGCCATGTGGACGTTTCGTATAAAAACGAATTAAAATAGCTCATAAACGTAACGACAACGAGATTGTATCGAGCGACGTCGCTCATTGTCATGAGCGCGGCAATAATGATAAGATCGCTCCGATTGACGGCTATTTCGCCCATCTGCGCTAAAAATGTAAAAAAGCTATAGTTAAAAAGCGTACGAACGCGTTTCTTACTAAAATTCTTAAAAGAGAAATGAAACGTCGGAACGACGCGGCGCATCAAAAATATATAGACGCATAACTGCAAAACCGTCAGAATGAGATTACCGACCAAAAGCGCAATGACGCGTCCGCCAAAGTAAAGTATCGCAAAGCTGACAAGTCCAAAAAGGATGCGAAACACAAAAACAGTCGCGCCGGTAAGCTCTTGACGCAAAGCGCCGTTGACGACGCCGCGGACGCCGTCGGAAATCTTCGATACCGCAAAAGCAGCGCCAGCGAAAAAAAGAGCTCCGCCAAGCAAGCCCGTCTCGTCAAAACGAGCGCCATATCGTTCAGCAACAATGAAGGCAACGCAGGCCAACAAAAAAACAAGCGCCGATATTCCGCTAAACAAGATGATCGCCGTCGAGCCCGTCTCATTCACGCCCACATAGTCGTCTTTAACATAATAGCGTGTAATGTATCGACTTGTCGTCGTCGTTAGACCTAAATCAAGAGGAGCGCACCAACCCGCGAACAACGACGCAAGCACAAAGACGGCGTAAGCGTTTTCACCGAGACAGGTCAGCATATACGGCGTTAGGAAAAGCCCAAACGCAATGCCAACGACGAGCGCGCCACACGAGAAGCCGGCGCCTTGCAACAAGCGTAGTAAGGGCGTTGACAATGTCTCTTCCTTCTGATAAACACTCACGAAACGATGCAGACGACACTCCGCATTTTTCGTCTATTTTAGCGCCGAGCGCTCTTTTCGCTACCCTGTAACTTGACTTTTAAATTAGCGCCTGGTATCTTAAACGTCAATCAACAGAGGCGCGCAAATGCGTCTGTATGTAATTTTGTAATGGAGATTCTCAAATGCTATCCAAAATTCTCGCCTCGATATCGTATATCTCTCTATGCGTCTCTTTACTCCTAACCGCTAACGCGTTTGGCGTGGAGAATGCCAAAAAATTCGCCGTTGAAACTATTGACGGCGTTCCAATGATAACGATCGACGGCTCGCCCTGCGGTCGCGCGTCTTTTTCGGCTTGCTAGGCGCCTCTCCTATTACGGCAACAGATTCATGGCAAACGTTTAAACATGAATTTGTGGCGCCGGAAACTGTTAATGGAGACGGCACAATCCACTTCCGCTTCGGCTCCGCTCCGGGGACCGTTGCCATCGATAATTTATCGATCGTTGAAAAGAAAACCAACATTCCCGTTGCCGGACCTTATACGTTTGACTCAAAAGCCGAGTTTGAATCCAAATGGGACTCTTGGCACAGAACGTTTCAAGGCTTTGAAATAGCTTCGTTTGACGTCCAACAAAACGTCGGCCCGGATAAATCAAACGCGCTTGTCGTTCGTATCAATGATTATCCCAAAGAATTGAATCCTGATTTTCATCTTTTCCACAAAAGAGAACTGTCGTTCAAAAAAGACGTAACTTACGTCGTCAAATTCGACTTGCGCGCTAGTACGGCGCGGCAGATCAGAGTCGCTCTCTATCGTCCCGCTTCTCCCTCGTTCATAAAAATAACCTCGATAGGAAAGAACGTTTTTGAAAGCCAAGTCAAACTAGCCGCGAACGCCGGAGTTGACTTCGTTTCATTCACCTCAATGGCTCCGCTTTGGCCCGACGAAAACGGCGAATACGACTGGACCACGCTCGACAGTATGTGCGATTCTGCATTAAGGGCGAATCCTAACGCGCTCCTTATACCTCGCATACGGCTTAACGCGACTAAATCGTGGCTGGATAAGCATCCCGAAGCGCGCGCTATTTGGGAAAATGCCGGAGCAGACTGGGACGGACAAGGCTGGGATTGGGCTTCGCCGTCTTCCCCGCTATATCGTAAAGTTGCTTGCGAGACTCTTGCTGCAGCGATACGCCGTCTCGAGGAAAAATACGGCGACTCAATCGCAGGCTATCATCCCTCCGGACAAAACACAAGCGAATGGTTTACTCCTAACACTTGGGGAGAGGGCTACGCTGGCTTCTCCAACGCCGATCGCGTTGCTTTTCGACAGTGGCTCGCCGACAAGTATTCGAACGACCAAGCGCTCCAACAAGCCTGGAACGACCCCAACATTACGCTTGAAACCGCAGAAGTTCCGAGCGTAGAAGAACGCGACGCTTCGCGGGAAAAACCGTTTGTCGAGTCGCAAAAACTCCTCGATTTCAACGCCTATTGGCAAAGCGCAATGACGGGCGTTATTCTGGAACTTGCAAAAACGATCCGAAAAGAAACAAACGGGCGTAAATTATCCGTCTTCTTCTACGGTTATTCCTATGAGTTTTCGAGCGTTTCTAAAGGTCCTGCCGCCAGCGCGCACTACGCGCTTCGCGACCTGCTTGAATCTCCTGATATCGATATTATCTGCTCGCCAATCTCCTATTCAGATCGCAAATTAGGGGGCGGATGCTCTTGTATGCTCAATGCTGAAAGCGTTACACAAGCAGGAAAACTATATCTCTACGAGGACGATTCGCGCACTTTCCTTGCGCACGCTGCCGGAGTGGACCTCTCAAGTACGACCAACGTTGACGACTCAATAAGCGTTCTCTTGCGAAACTCCGCTCAATGTGCTCTACGAAATTTCGGAACATGGCTCATGGACCTTGGCTCGACCGGTTGGTACGATTCGCCTGAACTATGGCAAGCTTCAGCCTCGCTCGAAAAACTCGACAGGTACTTCTTAGAAAATCCTACTCCATATCTTCCGGAGGTCGGGGTCTTTCTTGGAGAAGAATCAATGCTTAAAATATCAAGTGGAAAATATTCGGGCCAAGGCGTGTCTGCCATGCGCATACAGCTCAATCGTCTCGGCGCTCCATACGCGCAGTACGAACTCGCTGACCTGCTCGAGGGACGCGTCGACGCTCCCAAGTTGACAATCATATTGAACAACGACGCCCTAGATGATGAAACGCGCGAGAAGATATCACATCAAGCGGCCAAGACGAACGCGCGCGTCTTCTGGGGGAGCCTGTCGGGATTCACTACCCACGATCTCCGAAAGGAAGCCGCCGCCGCGGGAGTTTGGATCTATACGGACCTGTGGTGCAACGTTTGCGCTAACGGTCCCTTTGTTCTGCTTCACGCTCCTGCCGACGGAGATTATACCTTCAAAGCTCCAAACGGGAGGAAAAAAATCTACGACTATTTTACCGACAAACTGCTTTCCGACGAAGGAACGTATACGTTTCCAATGAAATTGGGCGATACAAAAATCTTTCGTTTGGAGTAATAATTGCAACGTTTTGGAAGCAACGTCAATCTGCAGCGGAGCGTAAATGCGGCTGAATGCAATTGTTTTCTGTGGAGAAGCTCAAATGTTATCGAAAGTTTTTGCCTTAACGCCACGTCTCTTTCCCATTCTATGCGTCGCTGTGCTCCTGACAGCCAATGCGTTTGGCGTAGAAAACTCCAAAAAATTCGCCGTTGAAACCTTCGACGGCGTTCCTATGATTACGATCGACGGTTCGCCTGTGCGGTCGCGTATCTTTTCCGCTATCCCATCAGACGCCGCTCCTCTGAGAGCAACAGATTCTTGGCAAACGATCGAGTATGAATTTGTAGCGCCAGAAACGGTTAATGGCGACGGCACAATCCATTTCCGCTTTGGATCCGCTCCTGGGATCGTCGCTGTCGATAATTTCTCGATCATTGAAAAAGGAACCAAAGTCCCAGTCGCAGGACCTTGCGCGTTTGAGTCAAAAGCCGAGTTTGAAGCCAAATGGGGCTCTCGACACGAAACCTTTCAAGGCGTCGCAATAGGTTCGTTTAATATTCTGCAAAACGCCGGGCATGACGAATCAAGCGCGCTTGTCGTTCGCATCAACGATTACCCCAAAGAATTAAACCCTGATTTTGTTCTTTTTCACAAAGAAGAACTAACGTTCAAAAAAGGGAAAACTTACGTCGTCAAATTCGACTTACGCGCCAGCGCGGCGCGTCAGCTCTACGTTAGCCTCTATCGACCCGCTTCTCCTTTGTACATAAAAATTGCCTCGATAGAAAAGAACGTCTTTGAAAGCCAAATCAAACTTGCTGCAGACGCCGGAATTGACTTCGTTTCGTTCTATCTGCCGGTTCCATTTTGGCCTGAGGACGACGGAATATACGATTGGACCCTGCTCGACAAAATATGCGACTCCGTGTTAAAGGCAAATCCCAACGCGCGCCTCATACCTCGCTTACCCCTTGACGCGTCTAAATCGTGGCTTGACAAGTATCCCGAAGCGCGCGCTATTTGGAAAAATGCCAGAGAAGATTGGGACGGACAAGGTTGGGACTGGGCTTCGCCCTCTTCGCCGCTATATCGTAAAGTTGCCAGCGAGGCGCTTGCCGCTGCGATTCGTCATCTTGAAGATAAATACGGCGACTCAATCGCCGGCTATCATCCTGTCGGACAAAACACGAGCGAATGGTTTACTCCTAACACTTGGAGCGAGGGCTATGCTGGCTTCTCTGACGCCGACCGAGTCGCTTTTCGACAGTGGCTTGCCGACAAGTATTCGGACGACCGAGCGCTCCAACAAGCCTGGAACGACCCCAACATTACGCTTGAAACAGCAGAGGTTCCAAGCGTAGAAGAACGAGACGCTTCGCGCGAAAAACCGTTTGTCGAGTCGCAAAAACTCCTCGATTTCAACGCCTACTGGCAAGGCGCAATGACGGGCGTTATTCTTGAACTTGCAAAAACGATCCGAAAAGAAACAAACGGACGTAAACTTTCATTTGCCTTTTACGGCTATTCCTATGAGTTTTCGTACGTTTCTAAAGGACCTGCCGCCAGCGCGCACTACGCGCTTTGCGACCTGCTCGAGTCTCCTGATATCGACGTTATCTGTTCGCCAATCTCCTATTCGGATCGCCAATTAGGAGGCGGGTGCTCTTGTATGCTTAACGCAGAAAGCGTTACGAAAGCTGGAAAACTTTATCTCTATGAAGACGATTCGCGCACTTTCCTCGCATATGCTGCAGGAGCTGACGTCTCAAGCACGACGAACCTCAACGACTCAATAAGCGTTCTCTTGCGAAACTCCGCTCAATGTGCTCTACGTAATTTCGGAACGTGGCTTGTGGACCTTGGCGCGACCGGTTGGTACGATTCGCCTGAACTATGGCAAGCGTCCGCTTCGCTCGAAAAACTCGACAGGTATTTCCTGGAAAATCCTACTCCGTACCTTCCGGAGATCGGGGTCTTTCTTGGAGAAGAATCGATGCTTAAAATATCTAACGGAAAGTATCCAGGCAATGGAATCTCCGCCGTACGCGCGCAGTTCAATCGTCTCGGCGCTCCATACGCGCAATACGAGCTTGCCGACCTGCTCGAGGGACGCGTCGACGCTCATAAATTAACCGTCATATTAAACAGCGAAGTCCTGGACAAAGAAACGTGCGGGAAGATCCTGCGGCAAGCGGCAAAGACAAACGCGCGCGTCCTGTGGGGAAACTCCTCAGGATTCACTACCAACGACCTTCGAAAGGAAGCCGTTGCCGCGGGAGTTTGGATCTATACGGACCTGTGGTGCAACGTTTGCGCTAACGGTCCCTTTGTTCTGCTTCACGCTCCTGCCGACGGAGATTATACCTTCAAAGCTCCAAACGGGAGGAAAACAATCTACGACTATTTTACCGACGAACTGCTTTCCGACGAAGGAACGTATACTCTCCCAATGAAATTGGGCGACACGAAAATCTTTCGTTTAGAGCAATAGTCTCAATGTTTTGGAAGGAACGTCAATCTGCAGCGGAGCGTAAATGCGGCTGGATGCAATTGTTTTCTGTGGAGAATCTCAAATGTTATCGAAAGTTTTTACCTTATCGACGCACATTTCCTCTCTTCTATGCGTCTCCTTACTCCTGACGGTTAATGCATTTGGCGCAGAAGACTCCAAGAAATTCGCCGTTGAAACTTTTGACGGCGTTCCTATGATTACGATCGACGGCTCGCCCGTTCGGTCGCGTATCTTTTTCGGTATGCCCTCAGACGCCGCTCCTCTGACAGCAACGGACGCTTGGCAAACGTTTGAACACGAATTTGTGGCGCAGGAATCTGTTAAAAGAGACGGCACAATCCATTTCCGTTTTGGTCCCGCCCCGGGGACCGTCGCTATCGATAATTTCTCGATCATTGAGAAAAGAACCAATATCCCTGTCGCAGGACCTTATACTTTTGACTCAAAAGCCGAATTTGAAGACAAATGGGACTCTTGGCACAGAATCTTTCAAGACGTCGAAATAGGCTCGTTTAAGATCCAGCAAAACGTCGGACCCGACAAATCAAGCGCGCTTGTCGTTCGTATTAATATTTATCCAAAAGAATTGAAGTCTGATTTTCATCTTTTTCACAAAAGTGAACTATCGTTCAAAAAAGGAGAAACTTATGTCGTCAAATTCGACTTGCACGCCAGTGTAGTGCGACAGCTCAACGTTGACGTCTATTGCGTTTCTCCTTCATACGTAAAAATAGCCTCGATAGGAAAGAATGTCTTCGAAAGCCAAATCAAACTGGCCGCAGACGCCGGAGTCGATTTCGTTTCATTCAATCCGATGGTTCCCGTATGGCCTGACGACGACGGAGCATACGACTGGACTAAGCTCGACAAGATGTGCGACTCAGCATTAAAGGCAAACCCTAACGCGCTCCTCATACCTCGCTTGCGGTTTAACGCGACCAAAGCATGGCTCGATAAAAATCCTGAAGCGCGCGCCATTTGGAAAAATATCCCCGAAGATTGGAACGGACAAGAGGGTTGGGACTGGGCTTCGCCCTCTTCGCCGCTGTATCGTAAGGTAGCCTGCGAGGCCCTTGCTGCGGCAATCCGCCATCTCGAAGAAAAATACGGCGACTCAATCGCGGGCTATCATCCCGCCGGACAAAACACAAGCGAATGGTTTACGCCTAACGCCTGGGACGAAGGGTATGCCGGCTTCTCCGACGCTGATCGCGTCGCCTTTCGACAATGGCTCGCCGACAAATACCCAAACGACCAAGCGCTCCAACAAGCTTGGCACGACCCTAACATTACGCTTGAAACCGCAGCAGTTCCAAGCGTAGAAGAACGGGACGCATCGCGCGAAAAGCCGTTCGTCGAATCGCAAAAACTCCTCGATTTCAACGCCTATTGGCAAAGCTCGATGACGGGCGTCATTCTTGAACTTGCACAAACAGTTCGAAAAGAAACAAACGGACGTAAACTGTCGGTCTTCTTCTACGGTTATTCCTATGAGTTTTCGGCTCTTTCCAAAGGTCCAGCCTGCAGCGCGCACTATGCGCTTCGTAATCTGCTTGAATCTCCCAATATCGATATTATCTGTTCGCTAATCTCCTATTCAGATCGGCAGTTAGGGGGCGGATGTTCCTGTATGCTCAATGCAGAAAGCGTTATGAACGCTGGAAAACTGTACCTCTATGAAGACGATTCGTACACTTTTCTCGCACATGCCGTCGGCGCCACTCTCGCAAGTACGACGAACCTCAGCGACTCAATAAGCGTTCTCTTGCGAAACTCTGCTCAATCTGCACTGCGCAATTTCGGGACGTGGCTCATGGACCTTGGCGCGACCGGTTGGTACGATTCGCCCGAACTATGGCAGGCGGCTGCCTCGCTCGAAAAGCTCGATAGGTATTTCCTCGACAATCCTACTCCGTATCTTCCAGAGGTTGGGGGCTTTCTAGGGGAAGAATCGATGCTAAAAATATCTAGCGGAAAATATTCAGCGCTAGGCGTCTACGAAATACGCGCACAGCTCAATCGTCTCGGCGCTCCGTACGCGCAATACGAACTTGCCGACCTGCTCGGGGGCCGCGTCGACGCTCCTAAATTGACGGTCGTTTTAAACAGCGACGCCCTGGACAATGAAACGCGAAGGAAAATATCACAGCGAGCGGCGAAGACGAATGCGCGCGTTTTTTGGGGAAACCTATCTGGATTCACTGCAGACGACCTTCGAAAGGAAGCTTCTGCCGCAGGGGTTTGGGTCTATACGAACCTGTGGTGCAACGTCTGGGCTAACGGTCCCTTTGTTCTGCTTCACGCTCCTGCCGACGGCGATTATACCTTCACCGCTCCAAACAGCACGAAAAAAATCTACGACTACTTTACCAATGAACTGCTTTCGGACGAAGGAACGTACATATTACCAATGAAATTGGGCGATACGAAAATCTTTCGTTTGGAGCAATAATCACAACGCCCAGAAGTACGTTTATTATTTAAGGAACTACTATGAACGCTTTAAGACCACTAACGTTCGGTGCGATGACAATCGCTTCGTTCTTCTCGTTTGCTATGTTTGCTCACGCTCAAGAAGTCAAGCATGAGCGGCTCCTCCCCGAACTCGTCAAAATCGCCGACGAAGACGGTAAGAAAGTCTATAATATCTGCGAAATTTGCGACGGCGTTTCCGAAACGGCGGTCATTCGCTCTGAAATTCGATGTCACAACACCTACTCCATCGCCAAGCTTTTCACCTGCACCGCTATCGGAATTCTAGAAGACCAGGGCAAACTCAACGTCGACGACCCCGTCTACCCGATTTTCGAAAAGAAGTTTCCGACAGACTTCGATCCGAACTGGAAAAAAGTTACTATTTCCGACGTCATGCGCCATCGCGCCGGTTTTGCGACGGACTCGCTTGATATCGATACCAACAACGCCGCCGAATGGAAAGACCGAAACTTCCTCAATATCGTCTTATCGCAGCCGCTGCCTAACGAGCCCGGTTCAAAATTCGTCTACACTGACGCGACCTTTTATCTCGCCTCGAGAATCGTTTCTGAAATAACGGGCGAGCCGCTCAATCAGTTCATGATCAGGGAGCTCCTGGAACCTTTACAATTTGCGGAATACGCCTTCTCCACCGATCCCGAAGGATTTCCTATTGGCGCGACCGGCATGTATATCTCCACAGAAGATATGGCTAAACTCGGTCAGCTCTATGTTCAAGACGGCGTTTATAACGGCAAGAGGCTCCTCTCCAAAGAATTTGTCGATAAAGCCTTTGAAAGAAATTTCGAACTTAATCCGCTCGACAAAGAAGGAAACGCATTTGCCAAAGGAGGGATGAACGGACAGTACCTCTATATGAATCGCAAGACGAAACGCGTCGTTGCCCTTCATTCTTTTAACGCGGACGTCGGCGCAATTGTAAAATACGTGCTCGAACATGATAAATAATCGAGCGGCACAACGCCTGGCGCGAACGTCAGGCGTTTTTTGTTGCGTCGCTTGACAACGAAAGAGAAGAACTACGAGCAGAACTAGAAACTCTGGATTATTGTTGTTCGGCTCGGCAGCAGGAAGGCAAATGGGATCCCGCGTCATTGGCGTTATCACGAGAACGCTTGGTTCAGCAAAAGCCGCAGTATGCCTTCCGCGCCTCCGCGGTTCTTGCAAACGCAATGGAACGGCGCTCTGGACAGCTGGAGAAAGACGCCGATGAAGCGCATAAGGAAATTCGAGAAATTTTTAATAGAGGAAGTTGAAGTATTAGAACAATCTTTGCATACTAAAGAGTAAGGAGGTTTCTGATATGAAACGAAATAGAAAACAAAAAATATACTACGGTCTGGCTTGGGCTACCATTATTGCGTATCTGTCGCTTGTGATAGGCTGTGCTCTTTTTGGGCCTAGCATCAAAGGAGTTGGTAGTGTTGTATGGGCTTGTCTTACGGGCCCAATATGGTTGACCGCTTCATTCTTCTTTTATGAGTTCTCGAAAGAATGGACGGAAGAACAAGTTAAAGAATATCGCAATTCACGTCCTTTTGTGCCGCCTGAAGTCGTTGAAAAAAACAAGCAGGACAGTTTAAAAAACAGGAAATCGTAATGGCTAAGACAACCAGTGTTTTCGTTTCTGGCGAAGCTAGAACGTTAAGTAACGAAGAGTTCGACGTCAAGTTCAACAAGTCGATCGAGCAGTTAGAAAAGGGACTGACGAAGGGGCAGAGATTTCTTAAACTTTAATACGACGAGAACCAGCGTTTAAACGACGCTCTTGGGCGTTGGGTCGAAGGTTTGTCTCTGTGGCAAATGCATCCGGGGATGTGGGTCGAGAGCACGAGGTTAAAGAGCAAAGTTCAGCTAAACCGTTTGTTTCAAGCTGTTTATTCTAACCAGTCGGTAGCGACTTCTTGCTTCTGAACTGTTTCTACGTTCTATTTTTTCGAGATAGAAGCGACGATCATCTGTCGTTATAAAAGACAACAAACAATCTTGGCGGACACAAAGTTTTTGTATCTTTTCAGACATTACCCTTCACTTTTTACCCATTGGGTAAAAAACAGGGATTTTTAAACAAAAGACTCGCCAAGCAAACTGCAGACAACACGTGTCAACACAACAGTTACGTCAAATGGGCGACAGCAGATTCGAACTGCTGACCTCCGCCGTGTGAAAGCGGCGCTCTAACCAGCTGAGCTAGCCGCCCAGATAAAAAAAACCGGTCAACAAACTTGAACCGGTTTAGTGGAGAGTAAGGGAGTCGAACCCTCGGCCTCGACATTGCGAACGTCGCGCTCTCCCAACTGAGCTAACTCCCCGAAAGCAGTTGTGTTGCCGATTATCAAAAACCTCAGTCCTTCGAGCAACGCTTTCTCAAACCAGCAGCCGTATTCTAGCCGAGTTTTCTGTTTCGTCAATTGTCTTTTTTTAAAAAAACAGATTTACTCCGCTTTTGCCCCTTCGTTCACTCTCCCACCGTCAGACCAAAATAGATAAGACGCGCGTTTGCAAAAACGCGCGTCTTATTGGATTCGTTTAACGTCTATGCGCACCCCCTAAGCCTCAAGCCTGATCGGTATCAAGTAATACCGCCATGCGTACGATACGGGGTCATATGGCTCGGCTGATCGAGCATCCAGACGCGTTCCCACGTCTCCTCCGCCTGACGCAGGTCCTCAGACGTATTATAGAGCTGCTGTGTTCTCTTGGCGGGATCGCCGGAATATGCCGGCAAGACACAACCGACGGAACTCAACGCCAGCGCCCCCAACAACAGCGACAGTAACAATTTACGCATCGCGTTTCTCCTCCGTGATATGAAACGTTCTTCGATTTGTAGTTAGCGTCGTCGAAACGTTTCGGTTTAACCGATATACAACGCTTCTGCGACGAGTCGGCCTCACGCTTCTGCGTTCTTTTTGCTTGTTTGGAAAAATATCGGCTTTTCTTGCATTTCATCTGCAATGAATTTACCGCTTTTGTGGAAAAACCTTCGTTTTGTGCAAAACCTTCGACCATATGCGCGTTCACGAGTACCCGCCAGCGCATTGCAAACGTCTCTGCTTGCTTTAACAACGTAAGCTCTCCCGATTCTCGTATCGGTTATTTGGTGCGGAATATTTATAAAAAAGGAAAAGTTTACATTTTTCTCGATCAAAAACAATGAAAAAGGTTGTCGACAACTCTAAAAGTATCGACAACCCATTTTAGTTACGATAAAACAGCTTAACGACGCAAAAAGTTACGCTTTCGCTTGAAGGGCCTTTTCTACTTCGGCAACGTCCTCTTTCGTATTGACGCCCAGACACTCAGCTTCCTTCAAAACGGGGAGCGCCAGAATCTTTTTGCCAGCGTCAAGCAAAATCTTCGGCACGTCTGTGATATAGTATTCGCACTGCGCGTTGTTATTACAAATACTGCCGAGCGAAGCCAATAAGTCGGACGCGTTAAAGATATAATAACTAATATTGATCTCTTTAATTTCGCGTTGTTCGTCAGTTGCGTCTTTGTGTTCGACAATGCCGACAAAATTTCCCTGTTCGTCTCGAAGAATACGTCCCATTCCGGTAGGATCTTCTTTATAGACCGTGCCAAGCACGCATGAGGCGTCGCTCTTTTCATACTCTTCAAAGAGCCGTTCAACCGAAGAACTTTGCAGCATCGGATTGTCGCCCGCAATAATAAAAACGGGACCGTCGAAACCTTCGAGAAATTCACGACAGCACATAACGGCGTGTCCTGTTCCCAAAAGTTCTTTTTGTTCCGCAAATTTCACATTTTTACACGACTCAAGTTCCGCGCAAACACGTTCTTTTTGATAGCCGACAACGACCAGAATTTCGTCAATTTTCGCCTCGTTCAAGGCGTCAATGACATAATGAATCATCGGCCTGCCGCAAACGGGAAAGAGAACCTTTGGGAGATCCGACTTCATGCGCGTGCCCTTACCGGCGGCAAGGATGATCGCTTTTCTGACACTAGCGCGCATTTTCTATTCACCTTTAATATTGCGAGAGTTGAATTTTGTTCTGGTCGACGTCCGACCTAGTCCCGTCAAAGCGGCTCCATTCCTCTGAAACGCCAATGTTTCAATGGAACTCCGAGCCGCCGCGCTGCAATCGCACGATAGCGGCGCGTCAAACGCTAACTCAACCTACTCGCGCAAATTACTGTCAACGTATAAACTTATCAAAAAACTCCTGGTTAGAATCGCAAGTCGCAAGGTTCGCAGTCAAGCGTTCCATTGCGTCGATCGGATCCATCGGGGCAAGGGTGCGGCGGAGCATATTTGAAGCGCGAAGTTTATCAGGAGGAAGCAAAAGCTCTTCACGCCGCGTTCCGGACTTCGAGACGTCGATTGCGGGCCATACGCGACGATCCGCAAGACGACGATCTAAAACGAGCTCCATGTTGCCCGTGCCTTTGAACTCTTGGAAAATGAGTTCGTCCATACGGCTGCCAGTGTCGACAAGCGCAGTGCCCACGATCGTCAACGAACCGCCCTTTTGATTGCCGACGCCTTCGATAGAACGAGCCGAAGAGAAAATCTTCTTAGGGATATCCATCGCCTTAATGTCGACGCCGCCCGTCATCGTACGACCGGTATTACCGACCCATTTATTAAACGCACGAGCAAGACGCGTGATAGAGTCCAAGAGCAAGAAGACGTCTTTGCCCATCTCAGCGAGCCGTCTGCAGCGCTGCGTCACAAATTGAGCAAGACGAATATGGCTCTCGAGTTCGCAGTCGAGACTGCTCGCAACGACTTCCGCGTCAACCGCTCTTTCAAAGTCGGTTACTTCTTCCGGGCGTTCGTCAATAAGCAGAACAATGACGACAACTTCTGGATGGTTGAGCGTTACCGCTTGACAGATTTGTTGCAGCAGAACCGTCTTGCCAGAACGCGGAGGCGCGACGATAAGAGCGCGTTGACCTTTGCCAAGAGGAGCAAGAATGTCTATTACGCGCGTGGAAAGGGGGTCTTTGCCTGTTTCTAAGTGAAGCCATTCGCTAGGCGTTACGGGCGTTAATTCGCCAAACGGGATAATTCTAGCATAGGCGTCGGGATCGACGTTCGGATCAATTCCGTCAATGTCGTGGATTTCACGAACTCGCGGACCCTGATTGCCGCGAGCGGGTTGAACAAGTCCCGAAATCTTTACGCCTTCGCGCAACCGGAGTTTTTCAATAACGTTGCCAGGAACGAAGGGGTCGGACGTCTGACGAACATAGTTCTCTTTAGGATCGCGTAAGAACCCGTAACCGTTCGGATGAAGTTCCAGGACGCCGGTAATCTTATAAAAAGAATCAGGATTCATCGGGTCGACGTCAGGACGCGGCCGGTGGGCGCTCGACTTCGGACGGCGCGGCGCCAACGGACTGTTTTTAGAAGATCTTCTCACATAGCGCCCTTGATTGCCGTAACTTTGGTTGTAACTGCCTTGATTGCTATAACGCTCTCGGTAACTGCCTTGATTACGGTAGCTGTCGCGCTCATTACGGTCGCTGCGATAACCGCTGCGATCACGGTAATTTCTGTCGCCATAACTGCGATCATTGTAGCCGCGCTCGCCATAGTTGTCTTGGGCGCTGTATCCGCCTTGATTGCCGTAACTGCTTTGACCGTCGGCATAATTGCCGGAATCGTAGTCGGAGTTCCCATAAGAAGAAGGAGAACCTTTTTCGGCGTCATAATTGTCAGAAGAACCATAGTGGTTACGTCCATAACCGCGACTACTCTGCGAGCCGTAACCGTTTCTAGAATGCGGATTCGAATCCATATTATAATCTCTGTCCATTTCGCCCTATATAGAATTTTGGCGATAGTGATTTTAGTACGCGACCTTAAATCGAATGTTGCGTCTTGCGACCATAGAATGGTGGAATAAACAAAAGACCTGTTTAATTTCAAACGAACGGAAGAAGCGTACTCCCTGCGCGTGAAAACAAAATGCACCCACAATAAGGAATCGGCTAACGAATCCAATACTGCCAAACGCAATCACGGAAAAACAAACCGAAACCGTAAGAACGCGCCGTTATGACGCCGGTTTCTAGCTCTAACGAACATTACCTTGTCTCTATAAGAGAAAACTGATAACGCATAAATCGATCAGATTCGAGAAGAATGAACTTCGTCGAAACATGTGAAAATCCCGGAAGCCAGGATCCCCAATCGTGCTCGTATTATATGGGCTGTTGCCGATAAAACAAGGCATAAACCTGTTTTTTTTTACAATTCCGCCTTTTTTAGCGTGAATCATCGCCAACAAAACAATTAATCTGCAAAAGCGCTCGGCGTTATCCGACGTCGCCAAGCTCTAATTCTCGTCCGTATTTAACTAAGACTTGTCGACGCAACGCTTGAAGTTCAGGCTCGGTAAGACCGGGATCAGCGCCGACTAATGCGCGAGCGTCGGCGCAAGCGTCCTCTAAAATCGCTCGATCTTGCGCTAGGTTCGCCACGCGAAAAGAAGCGGCTCCATGTTGACGCAAACCAAAGAGTTCGCCCGGTCCGCGAAGAGA
Source organism: Thermoguttaceae bacterium (assembly GCA_028695965.1). Taxonomy (GTDB): domain Bacteria; phylum Planctomycetota; class Planctomycetia; order Pirellulales; family Thermoguttaceae; genus RUG369. The sequence goes on from JAQVHZ010000013.1 coordinate 19,667, forward strand.
AAAATCCTTTTCGGCAAGTTCGAAACCGTCGGTCGTTCGCGCAAAAAACTCAAGACGAGCAAGCCCGTCGTCGCGAATCTTCGCAGATTCGTTCTCAGGATTTTTCTTTGAGTCCTTCTTTTTCTTTCTTTTAGACTTCTCAGTCTTCTCGGCCGTTTTTGCGTTCGCTGGTTCGACGTCCTGTTCGCGTTCCGTTGGAGCAACAGCACAAAAGCCGGGATACTTCCCACGAGAAATGCGTCCTCGAAGCTGGTGCAGCTGCGCCAGTCCGAAACGCTCAGCGTTTTCGATCGTCATAAGGGTCGCGTTAGGAACGTCGACTCCAACTTCTACAACCGACGTCGCAACGAGAACCTGAATCACTCCGCTGCGAAAATCCAGCATCACCGCTTCTTTTTCCGCCGTCGTCATGCGGCCGTGTACTATTCCTAATCGGTACCCTTTGAGTTCTCCTTCACTAAGCTCTTTGTAGACCGACCGCACCGTCTTCAGTTTCGTGCCGCTGACGTCGTTTTTTTCTTCTCGGTCGTCTTCGGATATGTTTTCGGTTTTTTGCGCGTCATAGAGAGACGCGCGTTCCTTTTCTGGTCCAGCCCAGTCGTTCCAAAAATCAAAATCGCTGGAAAAAGAGCCGTCGTTCTCTAATTTATAAAGCTCGCGTCCTTCAGAAAAATCGTAGGAATCCTCGCCTGTTCCGTTGTCGACTCGCGCCGTCACAACGTACGCCTGACGTCCTTCGTTGAGTCGTTCGCGCACAAACTTCCACCAACTAGCGCGATTATCCGGCGTCAAAATGCTCGTCGTCGTTTTACGTCGCCCCAGAGGCGCCTCCCTCATAATAGAAACGTCTAGATCGCCGAAAAGAGTCATGGTTAAACTTCGTGGTATCGGCGTCGCCGTCATGACGAGATAGTGCGGCTCCAAATCAGGAGAGGACTTTAGCGTCGCGCGCTGTCTGACTCCAAATTTGTGCTGTTCGTCGATGACGACCAATCCCAGACGATTGAATTCGATCTCGTTACAGACGAGCGCTTGGGTGCCGACGATAATTTGCGCGTCGCCCGTGCGGATCTCTTCTAATATCTGAGCGCGTTCCGACGGCTTTTGACCGCCAAACAAAGGCGCTATCTTTGTCGCGCTATTGCGCAGGTAGTTTTGAAGCGTACGCAAATGCTGACGCGCCAACACTTCAGTCGGAGCCATCAAAACGGCTTGCGCCCCGTTTGCTACTGCTTGAAGCGCCGCATAGATGGCCACGACCGTCTTGCCCGAGCCTACGTCCCCTTGAAGAAGACGATTCATAGGGGTCGGAGCGGCCATGTCTTCCGAAATTTCGCGAATTACCTCAACTTGCGACTCTGTCAATTCAAACGGAAAGAGACTGCGAATTCGAGAATCGATCTTTGCTGTCCGAGGGAGAACAAGCGCCTTCATGTTGACGCGGCGGCGCGTGCGGCAAATTGCCAGCGCCAACTGCAAGACGAGCAATTCTTGATATGCAAACCGTTTACGAGCTTGCTTGGCCTCGTCGAGCGTTTTGGGGAAATGAATTGTACGAATTGCGTCGGCGATCGGAAGAAGATCGCGCTTTTCCAGCAGCTTCGCGGGCAGAGCTTCCGGGATAAGATCGGGCAAGGAAACCAACGCGTTCTTTATGAAGCGACGCATTCGATAAGGAGTTAAGCCTTCGGTGAGACGATAGACGGGCACAATGCGCAAATCGTCTAATTCAAGATCGACCGATTCTCCTTTGCTTTGGTCGTCAAATGAATAGCCGTCGTCAAGATAATTTAGGATGGGATGAGCAAATTCCCAAAGCCCGCTCTTTTTCTTAGGACTTCCAGTCATAAGAAGCCGACGACCGACTCGAAAGCTTTTCGCTATGTAGTCAACCCTGAACCATGTCGCCTTAACACGCGACGTTCCAACGGCAAGAAACAAGGTGGTAATTCTTCCTACGCGTGTAAATCGCGTATGGAAATCTTCAATCGTTCCTACAACCGACTGTTTTTCTCCTTCAACAAGATCGTCAACCGTGCTCTTTAAGAAAATCTCCTCATAATCGCGCGGAAAGAAGAAGAGCAAGTCAAAAGCTCGAAAAATACCTAGTCGCGCTAACACTTCGGCAAAGCGTTCTCCTACGGCTTTTACATAGGCGACTGGCGCGCGAAGCGGATCAAATTTCGGTTGTTCACCCATGACGCTCCCCTTCCCAACGACTCATAACACTATTGCAGGCCGTTCATGTATAGGGGATCCAGCTCGTTAACTTTGTCGATATCCGCTTGGTATTCATCGTCCTTATTCAGTTGACGATAGACGCCAGCGCGTTCAAAGTAAGTTCCAGGGTCGTTTGGATTGATCTCCAGCGCGCGGGAGAGGTCGGTGAGCGCTTCGTCCCATTCGGCAAGCTGTTTGAAATAGACGCCGCGGTACTTGTAGGCGGCAAAACAGTTCGGGTCTAGCTCGAGCGCTCTGTTGAAATCCTCAAGTGCGGAGTCCCAAGCGCCAGATTCTTCATAGATCTTGCCGCGGATCGCATAATTCATGGGATTTGTCGGTTCGAGAGAAATCGCTTTGCTTAAATCTTGAATACCTGCGTCGTATTCTTGGCGCTTGTGAAAGAGTATGCCGCGATTGACATAATAATTAGGTTCGGTTGGCGCGTCGGCAATACATTGATTGAGGTCCGCCAACGCCTCGTCATATTTTCCAAGACCTACATACGCATATCCGCGATTGCTTAGAACTGACGTTACAGAAGGATCGATCTCGAGCGCAATGTTAAAATCTTCGACCGCCTTGTCAAACATACGCTGACCTAAAAACGCTTCTCCGCGCCCCCTGCGCGCCGAGACAAGCCGCGAATCTAACTCAAGCGCTTTGTCAAAATTTGCTTGTGCTTCCGCAAAAAGCCGCATACGGAGCTCGCTCTCGCCAAGTCCAACATACGCCGCTGTCTGCTTGGGATTTAATTCGATCGACTTATTGAAACATTCGACTGCGCTTTCGACGTCCCCCTCAGTCAAATGTTCCATACCGGAACGGCAATACTCCTCCGATTGCCGCAGAGCCCCGTTGGAACAACCTATCGTTAGAACGCTGAGCATGACGGCGGCCAAAAAGCTAAACGCTATTTTCATCCATGTGTTATTAGTCGTTTTCATAAAATCCTTTTCCCACAACCTTTAATTACAGCATTGAACGTATCAAACGCAACAATCAAGCTTTTACAAACAATTCAACAAGACCAGGTATCCTCTCAGCAAGCGTTAAGGCGACAACTGTGTCGCCAGCGTGGAATTCAAACGCCGCATTAGGTATGAGAACCTTATTTTCACGAATAACGGCTGCAATCAGCGTTGGCTTTGGTATTCCCAAATCTTTTAGGGGAGCGCGCGTCATAGGAGAATTTCCGTCGACTTCAAGTTCCACCACCTCGATCGGCCCGCTTAACAGCGTTGAATTCTGAAAGACAAGCGGACCTTTGTGCATGAGCCCTTCAATCTGCCTGCCGACAACTTCAAAAGGACAGACCACTTCCGTAACGCCAAGCTTTCCGACAACGCTCGCATAATCCTGATGATTAACGACCGCCAAAAGCGTTTTAACGCCAAGTTCCATCGCCTCGACGCACGCCATGATATTATATTCGTCGTCTCCTGCGCAGGAGATAAAAATGTCTCCTTCGCCAACGCGCCGTTCGTCCAAAACGTTGCGGCGGCGGCCGTCTCCGCAAACAACGACCGTGTTATTGAGACGACGCGCTAAAAACTCGCATCGAGAACGTTCTCGCTCGAAAACCGTTACGTTATAATTGCGTTTTTCTAAAACAGAGGCGACAAAAAATCCAGTTTCGCCCCCTCCGACAATCGCGACGTTTCGCTTGCTGTGAGGGTGCGTCAAAAACGCCTTTTTGGCGCTTTCCACTTGCGGGCGCGCCCCCAAAAGCGTTACCCGATCTCCAACCTCAATCTTATCGGCAGCCGTTGCGATTGTAACGACTCCATCACGGTTAATCGCTCCAACTCGAACTTCCGAAGGTAATTTCAGCTCGGACAAAGGCTTGCCCGTCGAAGAAGACTCCTTCGTAATTACGACGTCCTGCATTTCCAGTTCGCCGCAAGCGAAGTGTTCGATCAACATGGCGCCAGGCTCGCGAATTCTGCGCGCAAGCTCCATCGCCGTGAGGTATTCGATGCTAAGCAATCGGTCGATGTTGAAATGCCGACGATAATCAAAAGAACTGACCTCGCGAAATTCCTGTGTAAAGACGCGCGCCGCTACGCGGCGAGCGCCCATCGCCTTAGCGACGCTGCCGGCGACAATGTTGACTTCGTCCGAACCGGTCAGCGCAAAACAGCAGTCTGCCGAAGGAGCGCCCGCTTGATACAAAAGATTCGCTTTTGTTGCGTCGCCAAGCAGGATGCGGGCGTCGAGATTTTCATCGAGAAAGGCAATGCGTTCATCACGTTTTTCGATGATGGTTACCTCATGGTCTTGATTGCAAAGCCTTCGCGCAACGGAAGATCCAACTGTTCCGCCGCCTAACAGAATTACGCGCATAATACTAAACGCACAAGGGCGCCCTTATAGCCATTTAAAACTCCGTAATTATAAGGTTTCGGGCTCTGTGAGTCAATACCCGCGAAGAAGCGAGAGCAATTCCGGAGCGTCTAAACGCTCTACAATGACGCTCGCGCAAGAAAAATCAGCGAGCGCGTTGTGGCTGGCGCGAAGCATACAGCAAGGAGAACCGGCAGCAACAGCTGCCCTGCTCCCCGTGGTACTGTCTTCAAGAACGAGCATCGACTCCGGAGCTGTTCCAAATCGTTCCGCCGCCTTCAAATAAACCTCAGGATGGGGTTTCCCATTAACAACGTCTTCGCTCGTAAGGACAAAATCGAGACGCTTGTAGACATCATGCTTCTTCAGCACTTCGTTAGCTACTATCTTCTTACTGCTCGTACAAACGCATTTCGGAATGTTGCGGCGTTCTAACTCGTCGAAAAGTTCCAACAAGCCGGGAGTCGTTTCATATCCGTCTTTCAGCAGTTCGAGAAAAATCTCCTCGTTCTCTTTAGAGATTTCTTGCCAAGACTCCTTGAGAGAATAGACCTCGACCATCCGCCGAAAACAAAACTCGGGCGGTCGTCCCATGATTTCAAGGCGCAACTCTTCCGTGTATTCATATCCGCGCCGTCCTAATAATTCGGTCGCAGTCTTGTCGTAGACCGCTTCCGTGTCAAACATCAAACCGTCCATATCAAAGGCGACTGCCAAACACGATCCGTTCTCAATCGTTCGACCAGCTAACGGAGAACAAGATGTATTCAAACCTGTCGTCATATTCTTCCTTTATTTTATTTTTATTCCGAAGCAGAAGACTCTGCTCCAAATTGAAACTCCTTCATAAAGTAGACCAACTCGTCCACTTCTTCTGGCGAACGCTTCTCAGTAAAGGCAAAAAGAAGCCCGTCGTCAAGCTCAAATCCTCCAACGATTCCCCATTGGAGCAAATACTGATTCATCCCGTGAGGATCGTCAACCTTGACGGCAAATTCGTGCAAAAAGGGCGCTTCATGATGAAATTGGAAACCAACTTTTGCTAATTTGGCGCGCGCGTACTTCGCAATGCGGTGCGAAGCGACTGCCGCTTTATACAATTCTTCCTGACTCATATATGCGAAGAACATCAGCGCTAACGTGGCGTCCAAAATCGCCCGAGAAGGAGAAAAGGAGCTTTTCCAAGCGTCTGATGCGTTTTCCGCCGTATGCAACAAAAAAGCGTTTTCAGAAACCTTGGTTAGGGAGTCCACTTCTCGAAGTAAATGTCGAGGAAGGCTGTATTCAAAATCTCTCGACGCCGCAATAGCGCCTAATCGCGGCTGACTAAAGTCCAACGGGCTCGCATACGGCAAGGAATCGGCGACAACCAAATCGGCGCCCCATTCGCCCGGCGGTTTTAACGCTGACAACGCAATGAGTTCTACAGACATGATAACAAGAGCGCCCGCAGTTTTCGTCAAGGAGACGATTTGAGAAAGGCGTTCAAGATTGCCATAAAAATTAGGGTACTGAACGACAACAGCTGCAACCTTTTCATCATTGAGGAAACGCGTCAAGGCGTCTAAATCGACAAGCCCATTTTTCTCCGGAATAACGCGTAATTCAAAAAGACCGGCGTCGGCATATCGCTGTACTGCTTTAAGTTGATCGGGATTCAGCGTGCTTGGAAGCAAAAGAATCTTACGCTCCGTCGCCTCGGCGGCGAGCGAACATGCGCGAGCAAGAGGAGTTCCTCCGCAGTAGACTGACACGTCGACAACGTCCGTCTGCGTCAGGTTTGCAACGCGTTTTTGACACCTTACAAGCGCAGACAGAATCGTTCGCGTCCCCTCAGATGATTTCGCGCAGTACGCTGAATAAAAGTCTGTCTGAGCGGCCATGTTTTCGATCGCAATGGGAACAAAATGATCGTAACACCCCGCGCCTGTAAAAATCAAGCTGGAATCGCCGTCCTCAATCGAACGCAATAATTCCGCCAAGCGTCGGCTAACGCTAAAATTAGGAGGCCCGCAAGACTCCGGAAATTCTAAATGCAGGGTCTCTTCTGGCGCGTCAAGAAAAACGTCGTCGAACGCTAAAAGTCCCAACGTTTCTAGCGATTCCTCAGCAGATTCCATCTTGATCCGTTCTTTTTTCGCTCTTGTCGCAAGCCGCGGCTGTTAGGAAAGAAACTTGTACGCAACGTAGATTGCCGCCGCCGCTAAGACAAGCCAAATGAGTCGCGAAGCCCAACGTGATTTGTTCTGTTTGTACTGCACGCCGTTAGAAACATAAGGATAAACAGCGTTCACATAAAAACCTGCCTGCTTCAACTCGGCGGCGCTCAAATTTTCGCCCTCCTGCGCGCGCTCCAAAAGACCCGCCAAATAGTTCAGCTTCTCAACGACTCCTTTCGGCAGTCCTTTAGTCGACGTAAGAATCTTGTCTCGGAAATTCGAGCCCGTCGCGTCGAAATTATCGTCAAGAAAGGTTTCAATTCGTTCCATTTCCGTAATCAATTTTTTGGTGTTCATCATTAACTCCTAAGACGCCGACCATTTTCAGCGGGAAAGCGCGGGGCGTTGTTTGACGCAGGATATGCGCCCCGCGAGGAAAAGAAAGGACAAAACGTTATGCAGACGGATGTTCATCAGTTGCGCTCGAATTTAAAAACGCGGAACGTCGTCGGCTGAGGCGGTTCGCCAGGTATAGGCCTGTCGCGATTAACGTTCGGTACTTCCCAGCGGAAGACCCAACGTTCGCCGCAGACGTCGTGAACTGCAGAACGCGCGTGGAGCCGCTCGTCGTCAGTTTCAACTTTATTTAGCGCAATCGAATCGTCGGCGCTGTATTCGGGCCGAGGCCGGGCGCTTGGTTTTGGCGGCGCCTCGCAAGGCAACAGCGTTTTAGCGTCTAGATAAGTAACGCCCGACTTCTTATTAGAAACCTGCGTCCACGAGACGGCTAATTTATCGTCAGAAACAACCCTTGCGCCGCTCATGTTGAGTTCGCTGGGCAACGATCCGCCCCCTGAAAAATTCCAAACGAAATCCCAATCGGTAGCCGGGACTTTACGCCATCCGTCCTCTTCAAGACGAGCGTTCCAAATCTGCAAACAGCCTCTTTCGTCGTATTTAGTATATGTTAGCAGGACGCGATTCTCTTGGTCGAACGTCAACCAGACGCGCGAGTTTAGAATACCGCCCTCTGCAGGCACGGGGTCGACTATCTCGCCCGTCTCGATCATAATTGGCAATTCATAGGGTTCGCCGGTCGACTTCTCCCAATGAATCAAATCTGGAGAACGCGCGTATGACAGATCGTGATTAGTCGCGGCGTCCGGAGTGTCGCGCCAGACCCAGCAAACGTGGAAATACCCGTCCGCGCCGAGAGTTGGACCGACAAAATACGCGTTCATGGCGCCTTGTCCGTCAAAAAGAGGCTTTTCGAGAAGTCGGCTCCATGTCTGCGTCGATTCGTCGTAAACGTTCCAAATTTGATTGCCGTTTCCACTCGACCCGTCGCGATACGTGAAAATAAGACGCTCGTTCTTATCGCGCATAAACGAAGGATAGGTGCATCTATTCTCATGATCGCCAACCATCGACTTTACTTGTTCAAGCGATTCAACGTCGTTTGGCGTTGTCGCGCGAAAATAGATTAGCGGACACGCGTGCATATTCCCCGAGACGTGAAGAATGTCGTCATTGTCAAATGCCATCGCAATGTAATTGTGCGAATCCGAACCAATCTTTGTAGGAAGCTTTTTAAGTTCCCACTTGTCGGAATCGTACGCGCGGCGACCGATCGTCATCGAACGGTCGTAGGAATAAAACCCAACATACATCGCGTCTTGACGAGGCACAAACGCAAACCCAACGGTTACGCCGTTCCAGACGTCGGAAATGTCCTCGCGCTCGCGAAGTTTCCAAGTTGGCGTCGTCTCGTCTTGCGCCCATGCGGCGGCGCCAATAAAAACCAACAACGCGCTAAACGCTGCAAAAAGTTTCCTCAACATATTTTCACTCTCGGTAATATTTCAGGTTATTTCTTTTGCGGAACAAATCCGCCGGCAATGGCCCAAGCGATACGCGTGGGTTCCTCGTTAGTTAGAGTCAGAACTCCGCTTTCTGGGTCGATCGAATATACGAAAATAGAACCCGATTTCTTATTGCTTACAATAATGTACTTGTTCGTCGGATCGACGGTCATATAACGCGGGAAAGCGCCGTTCGTGGAAATGCGCTGCAAAAGAGGAAATTCTGCGGAAGCGCCCGTCATGAGGTCCGTCGCGTCAAAGACAACGATGGTATTTTGACCGCGGTTCGTCGCATAAACGATCGTCTTGCCATTCGGCAATTTTACCGCTTCGATCGCGGCAGTCTTGTTTCCATAAAGATGCGTCTCGCCGTCGACGAGCGACTCCTCGTCAGTCAAACCTTTGCGAAACTCCTCTTCGATTGTCGACCATGTGCCCAAGCAATCGCTCTTACCAGCAGAAAAATCAAGTCGGAAAACGGACAACGTGGAATCGAGTTCATTGATCGAAAAAACGAAGAGCGCTCCTGAGTCGTCAGCAGCAAAAGCAAGATGACGAGGCCCAGCCCCGGCTGGCGTCGCAAGGTAGGGAATCTCGGGATCTTCTGTAAGTTCGCCAGTCTCTTCGTCAAGTTGCGCTACGTAAATTCTATCGGAACCAAGATCTGCCATATAGACTCGGCAAATACCATTCGTTTCGATAAAATAAGACGCATGTCCATAGGGATGATTTTGACGTCTTTTCACAGGGCCGGAGCCGTCTCGGTAATACTTCGCTGTTACTTTGTCGATGGAGCCGTCGGCTTTCAAGCTTAAAACGGAAAAATCGCCGCTCGAATAATTAGCCGCATTCAAGAACTTTCCATCAGCGCGAACAGTGGTGTGGCACACGCCGTCGCCAGTCGTGGGAACGCCGTTGATTAAAGTAAGATCGCCCGTCTTCGGATCAATCTTGCACGCGTAAGCGTTCGCCCAGCCGTCTCTGGGATTGACGGAACCGACAAAATAAAGAAGGTCTTTTTCAGGAAGCGTTGCAATATACCCGGAAGAAGCGGCTTTCAGCGCTAAGCGAACGTCCGAAATTGCTCCGGTCGACGCGTCAAATTTACCAACGTAAATTCCTTCCGAACGGGGAGTCCCCGCTTCGTCCTGTTCTGGCGTCGTCGGTCCCGTAGACGTGCCAAAGTAGACCCAATAATCGTTCGTTTCCGCTGAAAACGCCATTGAGACACACAGGCAAACGACAACAAAAGCGCAAAACAAACGAGGTGCAAGTTCAAATTTTGATTTCATTAAATTCTCCTAACAAAATGAAGGGACGGACGTTGCCAATACCTATAATAACCGATTTAACAAATCTTCAAACTATAGATTTGAAAGTGAACGCTCTCTCTGCGTTTGCGTTCCATTAACGCTTTAATATTAGGACGCAGGCGTCAGAGGTTATCGTTAAACTTGGAATCGTAACAAGTCCGCGTTTATCCGCTTGTACCTTTCCTGAACGCTCTCCAAAGGACCATGAAATCGTCTCGTGTGGCGCTGCGACAAACTCCTGGAGCCGACGAAGCGACACGTCTGCGGTCGATTCCGTCGGAATTGTGAAAATCTTCGATTTCAATTCGTCGTTTGTCGCTAAACGAAGGACTATTTCAAATCGATCCGGCATATCGACCTCATTCGTCCAACGGAAATACGCCCCTCGTTGTCCTGCGGGCGCTTCGGGCGACTTTTCGGGCCATGGACAAGGATCGTCGGTCGTTGCCGAAGTAAAAACGGGGTAAGCCTCGTCTTTGCGGACAGAAAGCCAGTCGAACGTGTTGAAGAGATCGTTAACAACCGCTACTTTTTCGCCCCGATTCTCATGACCAAAATTCCCCCAATAAGCGATATACGAATATTTGCGCTTCTCCACTCCGTCAAAGAAATACTCGTGATAATCGGACCACTGATCGTTAGGCGCGGAATAATCCAGACAGACCGGCGGGTCGGGCATACCTTCCGGCTCGGTTTCCTCCCCAAGTTGAAGTCGGTCGTAAGCGTGCCATATGCCGGCAGGCACATTTGCCTTAATTGCCGCAAAAACGTCTCCATGGCGCATACCGATTCCAAGCGTTCCGCTGCCGCCCATGGAGTTGCCGCAAAGATAAACGCGATTAGGATCAATTTTGTACGTCTCAATAACCCACGCAATTTCTGCAAGAATTCGCTTTTCAACAGGCAAAAGCTCCGACGTCGCTTTCTCCGCATATTCCGGCGTAATTTCGGCGTTCAGCGCAGGGCGACCGCCGTACCACCAATCAGTACTGCGATTGCCGCCGCAATCGGGAAACATACCGTAAAAACCTTCCGGAATCGCATAGATATTGCGAACGTCTGGATTTGCCTGACGCCACTCGAATTCCTCTTCGCCAGATCCGCCTGCTGAATGAAGAGCGACGTACAGCGGACGCCCTTCAGCGTGACCGTCCTTGGGTTCTGCAACATAAAAATAATCGGTCTGCTCAGGATTCTTCGCGCCCCAGCACGGAAGCGTCTTATGCTCAAACCGGACAACTTTCGTTCCTCGGTAGTCGTAATCGCCAACTTTTTTCGGGTCAAGCCTTTCTTGTGCAAAAGCCCCAAGACCGATCAGACACGCGAGAGCTGCGCCTACGAAGACTCGACAAGAGCGCGCGTTGAATCTCTTTTGCCGTTTCACTTTTCATTCTCCATGTTTCTAAACGCACCAACAGGCAACTGCTGTCCAATATACCAAGACGCGAGCTGTAATTCAACAGAAAAGCTCCCCACATACGCGCTTTTTTCTGCAATTGTTAACGTTCAAATAGAAAGACGACGCCTTTAACCCTCTTGAAAGATCAAACGCCAATAATGTTACTTGCTTTTTAACACTCCGATGAGCCATAAATACAAAAACTCACATTAGTCGTCGTATGTTCTCTGTCGCAACCCCTAGAGCTCCAATAGTCTGTGTAGACAAAGGATATTACAAAGCGTTTTGGCAGATAAAACAGCAAGGCGAGTTAGGTTTTAAAAACCATTGTCAACTTCTTTTTCAACAGACGCGCTTGCTAGGCGTTCGTGAATTAACATGAATTAATGCGTCCGTCATTAAAAGATTTTATGCGCGTGCAGCTCCAAAAAATCTTTTTGTTGACAATGAAATTAAACTGTGGTACCTTTAATTTGTTGCGAACGAACGTTAGTCGTTCAAATAAACGAAGTCTGCCTTAACAAGAAAGAAATCATTATGAAGAGAAGACTTGTTTCGATTGTCGCGGCGTTTTTTGTTGCGACAGCCATTATCGCGCCAAATGCTAAATCTGCTGAAGTAGGTTCCTATGACGTGGTTGTTTACGGCGGAACTTGCGCGGCGGTAACTTCTGCGGTTCAGGTAAAGAAGATGGGAAAAACCGTCGTTGTTGTCTCGCCGGATAGGCGTCTTGGCGGGCTGTCGAGCGGCGGTCTTGGAGCTACCGACTCCGGTAATCGCGCTGTCGTTGGAGGACTCTCGCGAGAGTTCTACCACCGTCTCTGGAAGTACTACCAAAACGAAGAGGCATGGACGTTCCAACCTATGCCAAAACAGGACGGCATTCCAGGACAAGGCGGACGCGGAATAGATAACGACACGCAAACGATGTGGGTCTTCGAACCAAGCGTCGCTGAAAAGATTTTTGAAGACTTTATTGCCGAATACGATATTCCTGTATACAAATCGGAACGGCTCGACCGGGAAAATGGCGTCGTTAAAGAAGGCGTTACTATTCGTTCTATCACCACGCTGTCTGGAAAAACCTTCGCAGGTAAAACCTTCATCGACGCCACCTATGAAGGCGACTTGATGGCGGCCGCCGGAGTCTCGTTCCGAACGGGACGCGAGGCTAATACAGAATTTGGCGAAACGCTGAACGGCGTCCAAGTCGGACGCGCGATCTATCACCAATTTGAAGGCTTTGTAGATCCTTACATTGAACGCGGCAATCCCGAAAGCGGACTCCTGCCGATGGTCCACGAAAAGATCAACGGCGAAGACGGCGAAGGGGACGACTTCATTCAAGCGTACAACATTCGTATGTGTCTGACGAACGACCCAAGAAATATGGTCAAAATCGAAAAGCCCGAAAACTATAACGAGCTCGATTACGAAATTCTTCTCCGTTCCATTGAAGCAGGTCAAACTGTCTTCACGACCTTCTCGCCAATGCCAAACCACAAGACCGACTCAAACAACAATAAAGCGGTCTCCACCGACTACATCGGCGGTAATTATGACTATCCCAACGGGTCCTACGAGCAACGCGATGAAATTTACGAAAAGCATCGCGTATGGCAACAAGGCCTGCTTTGGACCCTGCAAAATCACCCGCGCGTTCCTGAAAATATTCGTAACGAACATCTCAAGTGGGGACTCGCAAAAGACGAATTCACTGACAACGGCAACTGGTCGCCTCAACTTTACGTTCGCGAAGCGCGTCGTATGGCAAGCGATTTCGTTGTCTCCGAACGTCATCTGCGTTATCTCGAAGAGACTCCGCGATCCGTTGGAATGGGCTCCTACAACATGGACTCCCATAATATCCAACGGTATGTTGCCGTCGACGAAGAAGGACGCAAGACTGTTCGCAATGAGGGCGACGTTCAAGTCAACCCAGGCGGTCCCTATCCGATCGACTACGGCGGGATTATTCCCAAGAAAGAAGAATGCGATAACTTGCTCGTTCCCGTCTGCGTCAGCTGCACTCATATCGCGTTCGGTTCTATCCGAATGGAACCGGTCTTTATGGTACTCGGTCAAAGCGCCGCGACTGCCGCTTGCCTTGCGCAAGACGCTGGCGTCGCGCCACAAGATCTTGATTACGCTGTTCTAGAAAAACAACTTCTCGAAGACGGACAAGTCCTCGAATACTATGTTGCCCGTCCGAGCGTTTCCTCTAAAAAGCTTTCGGGAGTCGTCATCGACTCCGACGCCGCTAAAATCAACGGAGAATGGGTTTTTGGCAACGTTGTGCCTAAATTCGTCGACTCCGGATATATTCACGACGACAACACAAATAAAGACGAAAAGTCGGTCGTCTTCGAGTTCACAGATCTTGAGCCAGGCGTCTACGATTGCCGAGTCTCCTATTCTATTCATTCGAATCGTGCGACAAACGTTCCTGTCGTTGCAGAAACCTCGTTGATGAGAATTGAACAATCTGTCAATCAAAAGCTCGAACCTTCCTTCGACGGGCTCTTTACCTCTATCGGACAGATTAGAGTTGGCGACGACGGTAAGGCCGCCGTTATCATTTCTGCAAAGGGAACGGACGGACACGTCATTGTCGACGCCGCTCAAATGACGCCTGTAAAATAATCTAGAGCCTGGTTTAATACCGCCAAATAGTTTCAACATCACGCCGGATTTCGGCGGTAAGGCGACAGAAATTCCTTCTGTCGCCTATTTTTTACTTGCGATTGTTGACGTCTCATGACGTTGAGTTCAGAAGCAAGCAAACGATCCAGCGCAGCGGTTGGTTTTTGTTCAAAATGTTGTGTCCAAGGACCTATCTTCGTAAAACCAGACGTTTTCCTCTCTTCTGCTCCGATGACAAAATTGCAACAATAAAGACTTTCTATGCAGATATCGTCGCCATTGCGTCATGACACGCCAAATATTCGCAAACTGCCTCGCTGATAGTTTTTGCTAGTTTTTATAAAAACGGTGAAAAAACGCCTTTTCTTTCTTCGCGACTTGATTTTCAAAAAACGCTCAAGTACAATTGAGGAAACTGTGCGACGCGCTTGGCGTCTGTTGTCATTGATTACAAATTGAGGAGTATCCACTATGGCGTCCAAACTTAATCGGCGAACTTTTCTTGGCGCAACTGCAGCGTCGGCGTTCGCCCCGTACTTTTTCAGTTCTTCTGCTCATGCGTCCGATGAATCCCCAAAAATTGCAGGATTTGACCTGACGCAGACCGATTACGATCCCTTACAGGAATGGCGTCCCTACACCGACCGCAAGCTGCGCGTCGGACTTGTTGGGTACGGAGTTTGCAAATTCGCCGCGGATTTCTATTTCCAAGACCACCCTAATGTCGAAGTCGTTGCCGTCTCCGACTTGTTCCCTGATCGTTGCGACGAGCTCGCCAAGCGCACTAGGTGCGAAAAGCAGTATCCGTCTCTCGAAGAAATGGTTAAAGACGATTCTATTGAAGCGATTTTCGTTGCAACGGACGCCCCCTCTCACGCGCGTCACTGCGTCTTATGTCTCGAACATGGCAAGCATGTATGTCACGCCGTGCCCGTCCACTATGGTCAACCGGAAGAAGGTGAAAAACTCCTCGAATGCGTTAAGAAAAACAGGGGGTTGAAGTACGCTATGTTTGAAACGTCCTCATATCACGACGACGTTTATGCAATGGAAAAAATCTATGCCGCTGGCGGATTTGGAAAATTAATCTATACCGAAGGCGAGTATAATCACACGTCAGAGCCTGGCGCGCCCTCGATCGGCTCCTATGGAAATTGGCGTGGAAACGGCGCTCCGCTGTGGTATCCGACTCACGCCTCTGCGTACTATGTTACTGTAACGCACAAACGCTTCATAAGCGTTAGCTGCCAAGGAATTAATCCAATTAGCGATCCTAATCCAAAGCCAAATCGCGTCGGCAACACGTACGATATGGAAGTCGCTCTCCTTCATACTGAAGAAGGCGGACTTGCGCGAATGATGTACAGCAGTTCGTACGGAACTTATCTTGAAAATGGACGAGTTCGCGGTGAAATCGGAGGTTTCGACTCCACTTATCGCCCGCTGGAACAGGGATACACCGGAACTGCTAAAGGTCAAGAGATCGTCGCGTCCTTAGGAAATTCCCTTCGCAAACCGGCGCTGCCTCCTGGAGTTGAACCAGGCGGACACGGCGGTTCGCACGGCTATCTCTGCTGCGACTTCGTCGACGCGGTCTTAAAAGACCAAGAGACTCGAGTTGGTATCATCGACGCCCTCAATATGACGACGTTCGGTTACTACGCTCATCTCTCCGCGACAAAAGACGGCGAGCTCCTGAAAGTGCCCGAATACACCCTGTAATTTTAATATCTCGCACCTACCTGCGGCGTATCACTTTCATCCGAAAGGACGCCCACTTTTGTAAAGGTTTACTAATGACTCAACATTTATATCGACGTAAGTTTTTGGGCGCTTCAGCAGCCGCTGCGTTTGCTCCCTACTTCTTCAGTCCTGAAACCAAAGCTCAAGACGCGCCGAAAGTTGCAGGGTTCGATCAAACGGACTCGGCTCACGACCCAATGCAAGAATGGCAGCCGTATACTGATCGCAAATTGCGCGTAGGTCTTGTTGGATACGGTTTTTGTCAATTCTCCGCGCAATTCGGCTTCCAAGACCATCCGAATGTCGAAGTCGTCGCTGTCTCTGACCTGTTTCCGGATCGCTGCGCTGCGCTCTCTAAAAGAGTTAAATGTGAAAAAACCTATGAATCGCTCGAAAAAATGGTCGAGGACGATTCCATCGAGGCGATTTTCTGCGCTACTGACGCTCCCTCGCATGCCAAACATGCGATTTTGTGCCTCGAACACGGCAAGCACGTCTGCCATGCCGTTCCTGTCTTCTATGGCGACCCCGACTGGGGCGACAAGCTCTTCGAATGCTGCAAAAAACATCCGGATCTGAAGTATTCTATGTTCGAAACCTCCATCTACCATGAAGATTGCTACGCCATGGAAAAAATTTACGCGGCGGGCGGTTTCGGCAAGATTATCTATTCTGAAGGCGAATACGCCCATACCAAGGAACCGGGAACGCCGCCATATCCTTCCTACGGCGACTGGCGTAAAAACGGCACGCCGATTTGGTATCCTACTCACGCTACTGCGTATTATGTCGGCGTTACCCACCAAAGCTTCACCGACGTCAGCGCAAGAGGCATTATGCCGCTTAACAATCCTAATCCGACGCCAAACGGCAGCGGCAACGTTTTCATTGGCGAAGTTGCAACGCTCAACACGTCTGAAGGCGGTCTTTCGCGTATGATGTGCTGCACTGCGTATGGAAAATACCTGGAAGCAGGACGCGTTCGTGGGGAAATCGGTGGTTTCGACGGTACTTACGCTCCTCTCGACCAAGCCTACGTCGGAACGGCTGACGGTAGAAAAATCGTCGCCTCGCTCGGAAATTCGATCAAGAGGCCCGCGCTGCCGCCAGGCGTCGACGCCGGCGGACACGGAGGTTCGCACGGCTATCTGTGCTGCGACTTCGTCGACGCAATCCTAAAAGACCAACCGACGCGTGTTGGTATCGTCGACGCGCTCCACATGACCGTTCCCGGTTATTACGCTCATCTTTCCGCAACGCGAGACGGCGAAGTCATCAAACTTCCGCAATACTCGCTCGGATAAAACCTCTCGTTCGTTTGTTTTCCAAACGAACTTTGAGCTGCGCGCAAACGGACTATTGTAAACTAACGTCCGTTTGCGCAACTCTTAACTGACGTCCTTGGTATTCTCCTGCAATTGTACTTCGACCTAAAAGCAAGGGCGATCCAGTGTTCCTAAAAGACACGTTTACTCGTGTTGCATCAATATTGGGAGAATAATCTATGAAAAAAACAACCGCTTTTGCAATAGCGTTCGTTATCGGTCTCGTTTCACTGGCTTATGGAACTTACGTTGAGGAGGATATTGCTCCGGCTGGATTCGACAGCGCGCGCGAGGGCGTGCAATACGGAGAATTACAGCAGTTCAACTATTATTCCCAAACGGCGGAATGCGAACGTCCTGTAAACGTCTTCGTGCCCCAAAATTATAATCCGGAAAAGAAATATCCCGTTTTATATCTCCTTCACGGACTGGGCGGAAACGAATTTGAATGGTTCGGCGGCAAGCCTAACGAAGTCGTCGGCAATCTTATCGCCGACGGACAAGCGCCCGAAATGATCGTCGTCATCCCCAACATACGGGTAAGGCACAAGAGCGTCGTCGAAGAGCCGCACTTTATGTCGGTCGAACATTTTAAAGAATTTGACGCGTTCCTCGATGATTTTCAAACGTCGCTTAAAATTGAAATTGAAAAGAAATATTCCGTTGATTCTTCGCGTCAGTCTCAGGCAATAGCCGGTTTATCGATGGGCGGCCGCGAGGCGCTTCACTTGGGAATCAAGCTTTGCGATCAATTCGGCTATATTGGCGCGTTCGAACCGGCGCCAGGGCTCTTGCCATACGCTAATGAAGAAAGCCTATTCAACGAAGAGACGCTCACTCTTCCCGACGAATACAAAAAATCAACTTATGTCCTCGTAACAAAAGGAGACCGCGACGGAGTCGTTCGAGACTGGCCTACAAGGTACGCCGACGCGCTTACCAAAAACGGCGTCGATCCGCATTTCGTCGAACTCCGCGGAGGGCACGACTTTAAAGTCTGGAAAGAATCCCTCTATCGGTTCGCAAAAGTTATCTTTAAAGACGTCCAAGACGACGAAAACACTGAGGTTGACGCCGAGGAAGAAGCTGAAGCATACAAGGTTCTTTTTCAGCCTAGCGCAGAAGAATTACTCAAGTGGCAAATCAGAAATCCGGCTGCAAAGTATGAACTAACCGAAGATTCTGCAATGCGTTGTGAAATCTCGCAACAAAGCCGCAATCCTTGGGAAGTCGGGTTGCGCTGCACTCTCGACGCGTCCATTGAAAATGGCGAGGTCATGACCTTGAAATTTAAGGCGCGAACTATAGCCGCTCAAACAGAAGCTGCGCTCGGTAAAGTTCGCGTCTTCTTTGAACTTAATGCGAATCCTCATACGAAATCGCTATACAAACAGATTGAAGTTGGACGAGAATTCAGCGAATATTCGTTCTCTTTTAGGAGTCTTGGCGCCTACGAGCCAGGCAGATGCGCGTTTGGGCTCTTTATGGGCGACCTTATCCAAACCATCGAGATAGCTGACGTCACGCTTATCTCTCATGGAAATGACGCTGATATTGCAACGCTGCCCGACGCTGTCCTTAACTATGACGGTCAAGAATTAGACGCCCCTTGGCGTAAAGCCGCAGAAGAAAGGATCGAAGCGATTCGTAAAGGCGACTTGACTATCTGCGTGCTCGGGCAAGACGGGGCTCCTATCCCCTCGGCACAGGTAACAATTCGCCAAATTAGCTCGCAATTCCGTTGGGGAACGTGCGTTGTCGCTTCGAGGATGACGAGTCCGAGCGAAGACGCGCAAAAATATCGCGACTTTATTGAAAAGTATTGCAACGTTGTCGTTTTCGAAAACGATCTGAAGTGGTTTGGATGGCAAAACCCAAGAAATCGCGATAATATTATGAAAGCGCTCGATTGGTTTGACGAACGAAACATTGCCGTTAGAGGACATACGTTGGTATGGCCGAGTTGGCGCAATTCCGACAGGAGATGGCGCGAGTTGGAGAACGATCCGGAAGCGTTGCGAAAGACGGTGAAAGAGCATATCTTAGAGGAGTCGTCCGCGCTGAAAGGACGGTTGATCGAGTGGGACGTTGTCAACGAGCCGTATGACAATCGCGATATTTGGCAACTCCTTGGTAAAGAAGAAATTGCCGAGTGGTTTAAAACGGCGCGCGAAGGAGATCCGAACGCAAGATTGTTCTTGAACGATTACGGAATTCTCTCAGGAGAAGGGCTCGACCGAAGAAAGCAGGACTTCTATTATGATACTCTCCAAGAACTCCTTGACGCCGACGCGCCTCTTGGCGGTATAGGAATGCAAGGCCATTTTGGAGCTAGAGGAACGCCTCCTGCCCGGATCGTTGAAATCCTCGAACACTTCTCTAAACTTGGTCTTCCTATTGCAATTACCGAACATGATATCGATTCGACCGATACCAAATACCAAGCGGATTTTACGCGCGATTTCCTTACTGCCGCGTTTAGCTGCGAAGCGGTAACAGAAATCCTAAGCTGGGGGTTCTGGGAACGCTCTCACTGGCGCCCGAACGCCGCATATGTGTCCGCCGATTGGAATCTTACGCCGGCTGGAAAAGTTTGGACGGAACTCGTTAGCGAAAAGTGGCGTTCGAACCTCGAGACACAAACAGATTCTAACGGAGAAGCCGCTGCTCGCGTCTTCTGTGGAGGATACGAAATCGAAACGCAATACGGCGATAAAATGAACACGGCGCGCGCAGTCGTGACCAGAGAAGGCGCGCGAGTTGAGATCAAACTCAACTGAGCCCCTCGCTTCTGCTCGAAAAATAAAAAAGCCGCGAGACGCGTTTCTTGGTTTCGCGGCTTTTTTATAGACGTCCTCTCTAAAAATTATTCAATTTTAAGAAATGTCAAAGGCTGATTTTCGAGGTCGTCGGAAAACTTCATCGCATATTGCCCGCCAAGAAAATCTCTTATGTATTCTCCAAGCAACTCCTCGCGCCACCCCTGAAATAATCTGCTCTTTTCCGATGCGGGCAAGGTTCCTGAGTAGGAAGCGATAGCTTGTCGTACATCGGCGACGGTCGACGCCAACCGGGGGGAAATATCGTGCTGCTTGCAATATTGACCGATCAACACGTTCATAAGCTGCGTCGCCAACGCATATTGCGGGTAGGCGCCATGTTGCTTCATCTTTGGCTTTTGAGATTCAGGCAATTTCAACGCTCTCTCAACCGATTCGCAAAGCTCTTTGACCAAATGAGAATTAGCCGTGCCGCGTATACCTCGGATCACTGCTATGCGTTGCGGATCATAAGTCTTATGCTTAGCAACTTCAAGAATCATGTCGTCGCGAAAGATGCGCGCGGGCGCAAGATTCTTCGCTGACGCCTTATTGTGACGCCAGGTCCAAAGTTCGCGAATAATCGCCAATTCGTCGCGCGAATAGCGCCTGGAGCCGAGTAATCTGCGCCAATGCTCGTCGACAAATGAGGATTTCAAGGCGTCGCAAAAAGCGTGCGTTTCCTCAACAAACCAAGAAATACGACCTGCGTCTTCTAATTTTCCTGTAAGAAAATCTGCTATCTGCTTCAAATAACACACGTCGTTCAACGCGTATTCAAGCTGACTCGTAAGAAGGGGACGGCGAGACCAATCAGTTCGCGTTTCTGATTTATCAATCTCAATGCCGATCGTCTCGTAAGTAAGCGTCTTGAAATTGAGAGGATACTCGAATCCGACAAAAGCCGACGCCAATTGAACGTCAAAAATACGCGAAGGGAATTTGTCGATAGCGCGATAACAAAATTCTAGCTCGCTCCGGCAGGAATGGGCGATCGACGTCGTATCCTCTTGACAAAGACGCTCCCAAAAGGGATTCAAATCAGAAATTCTTAGAGGATCAAGAAGATAGTTTCCGTATTCGGTCGCAACTTGCACAAGGCAAAGTTCGGCGCGATAACGACCTTCCGAAATAAATTCCGTATCATAAGCTATCCACGTAGCTTTTTCTATCTCGTCAAGGAATCGATAAAGATTAGATTGCGATTGAATAAATTGATACTTAACCATTCCGGTTGCGCCATGCGTCCTACGAAGTTTTCGAATTCTAAAGTCTATAGCGCCATTTCATTCTCGACGCAACATTTCCCAAGCGGCTTCCAACGCCTGAGGAATAGCCTTCGCGGAACCGATCGTCGTGAAATAATTGACGTCCCCGCTCCAACGCGGAACTATGTGCCAATGCATATGTCCCGGCAGGCCCGCGCCGGCAACGCGGCCAAGATTCACCCCAACGTTAAAGCCTTCTGCATTCATAGATTTTTCGATCGCGCAGACCCAATACGAAAGTTCGGCCATAGTGTCGCGCCCCTCTTCCGGAGTCATTTCATCCATGCGCGCAATATGCCGCTTGGGAGCGATCAAAAGATGACCGTTATTATACGGAAAACGATTCAAAATTGCGATCGTCGTTTCAGTTCGACCGACAATCAAACGTTCTCGATCAAACTCGGTCGAATCGGCAACGCCTTGACAGATAAAACAGTCAGGATCGGCCCCAGCCCCGACTTCGACTTTACGCTGCTCCTCTTGTTCCTCTGACTTGATATAAGGCATTCTCCAAGGAGCCCAAAGAATGTCGTTGCTCATTTTTTATCCTCAGGTTTGCGACTATTCGTCCTTTTAGGTCCGACTTCCCCCCTCGTAACAAAAGGAGACGATAACTTGAAGGAGCTACGTGGATTCTCGTCGCTAACGTTGCCGCGCACAGTTGCGTTCATCGCCAGATCGTCCGGGGCTGCAGCGTCTCCTGCAAACGAACCGTCTTCTGTGGAAGGATTCGCTGGGTCTTGACGTACGCGAGCCCTAAACGGGCTTTCCTGCTCTGAAATTTCCTGCTCGCTGCTCCCGAGCTCCGGCTGTGACGCTTTTTCTTCCGGGACGGACGCAAAATCACTCTCGTCGCTGTCGGCAACGGTTGATATTTGAGGCTGTCTCATATCGGGCGATGAATCGACGACGTCAAGCAATACGGTGTTGTCGGCAGAGGGCGAAGCAACTTTGCCAGCCAGTTCGTCAGCCACGACAAAATTATTGTTGAGGCTAGGCGTTGCCATTATGGACGCGGCGTTATCAGTCGGTTCCTCGACAGTTTTTTCTGCCGGAGGAGCTGCCGGTTCGCTTTTCTCGCTTTTCTCGGGGACAGCTAAATCATTACTTCTTTGGCTCACTACGTCAGAAAGATTAAGTTCAGACGATAGTTCGAGAACCTCAGACTCGCTATGCTGATCGCTCAAAACGATCCTAATTTTTCCTTCCTCGGAAGCTTTGCGAACAAGCTCTAACTCGTCGGAGTTCAGGAGTGCGGAAAGGACCGACGACCGCACTACTCCGTCAGCGCTCAATCGGCTCGTATCGTCTATGGAAAAGACAGGAGCGCCAGAAATGATCGTCGTCGACGTCAAACGGCGACGTTGATTTGCGGAAGAATTATCAAAATCCTCTTTAACGACAATGACGTCGACCAAATCGCCTGGTTTAACAAACTCCTCTAATCTCGTCGTCTTGAGATAATTACGGCTCCCGTTGGCTTTCGACGCCGAGGAAATTTCAATGGGAACAACAGAATACCCTGGCGGCACAAAGACCGTCTCGACTTGCTGATGTTCTTCAAGCGCTTCGACGTCATACAGAGAAATCGGCTCGCCGTCCTGGTAATCGCGCGTTACCTTGCGGCCGACAAACTCAGAGAAAGAGAAAATGCCGTCGCGAGGAACGTCTTTTTCAGGGGTCAAAACAAGCCGAACATTCGTCGCGTCAATTTCCTTTCCTGCCGCCAGAAAGCCGTTGGCGACCAATAAGCGTTCCTTAGGTCCCGCCGTCGAAGAATCGTCGACAACTTGAGCGCCTTTGTCGTCAAAGAAAGCGGTTCTTACAGCGTAAGAACCAAAGACGCCCGCCACCAAGGCGACAATTAATAACAACCAAGTTTTCCAATTCATATTAACGTCCAATCGCGAAACGGAAAGCCGGAGTCATCGCAGTACGACAGACGCCATGCGCGCTGCCGACCGAGTGAAAAAGCGCGGCTCTCCGACATAATTCATAAAATTCGTCCCTGGACAAGGGACATACCCTCATGCGGAATCTAGAAAAAGGCTCCGCAAAAAAGGAAAGTCTTAACTCTTATCGTCCAGAATGGGCTTGGATTATAATAAATCATTCTGGAATATATGAAACGTTAGGGTCAATTGATTCGCAATAACGCGCAAGAAGTTCTGCTGCAGCGTTCATATCGTCCCATGACACAATCTCGACAGGCGTGTGCATATAGCGATTAGGTATCGAAATAAGCGCTGTTGAAACGCCTGAACGAGATACTTGAATCATCGCCGCGTCGGTTCCAGTTATACGGTTCTCAGCACAAAGCTGATACGGAAGTTCATTTTTTTCGGCGACGTCAAGAAGCGCGTCGACCAGCCGCATACTCATATTCGGACCTTTTCCAATCGCAGGACCAGCTCCAAGAGCAACTTCGCCAGAGATCTTCTTGTCGACCGTCGGGCAATCAGTCGCATGAGTAACGTCGACGGCTATACCGACCTGCGGATCGATTCCGTACGAGCTCGTGCGCGCGCCTCGAAGACCAACTTCTTCCTGAACGGTTGAAACGGCAAAAACGCCAACCTTAAGTTTGTCAGGATCAATGCGGCGAAGCGCTTCCATGACGACCCAAAGGCCCGCCTTGTCGTCGGTCGCAGGCGCGGCAATACGATTGTTGAGCAATTCGCGGCATTCAAGCGGAATCGTGCCGCAATCTCCAACGCTAAGCACGCCTTCAGCTTCTTCTTTATTTTGCGCGCCGATGTCTATCCAAAGATCTGTGATCTTCGGAACGCGTTTACGTTCTTCTTCGGTCAGCAAATGGATTGCTTTACGTCCAATAACTCCCTCAACGGGCCCGTTTTTTGCCCAAATTGTTACATTAACGCCAACCAGCGTCTGAGGATCCCAACCTCCCAGAGGGAGAAAGTAGACAAACCCTTCGGGGTCTATGTAGTTTACCACGATCCCCAATTGATCACAGTGTCCCGCTAACATCACGCGAAAAGGCGCGTCCGAGTTGCGCGACGCTATTACGTTGCCATGAGCGTCCGTGCGAATATCGTCAGCAAAATCCCCCGCATAGTCGCGAACGACACGCTGAATCTTTTCTTCATATCCCGAAGGACTTGGCGTCTTGATTAAACGATAAAAGAAATCTCGTGTTTTATCTTCCATATCTTTTGTTTCACAATATTATTGAGCGCGTGAATAACGTTCACGACGCGTTGATAAACCAACTAAGGTATTAGTTGCATTTACGATTCTCTAGGCATGGTCGGAACTCGAATATGAAGTTACCGTTTCACTGGGCTCGTCCTCGGCGCTGCAACGACGAAACACAACAAGACATTGATCGTCTGTTTGTATTTCCGCATCGGCAAATTTATGCACCTTTGTTATCAGTCGGCTCCCCAATTGAGAAGCGTCGAGGGCGTCTGGGTTCTGCAGCGCTTCAAGGACGCGAGCTTCGGTGAACAGCTCCTCCTGGTCGTTCATTGCGTCTGTAAGGCCGTCGCTCATAATCGAAATTGCCTCGCCTTCGGAAAGATGATAGACAAATTCTGGGTATTCCACATTGGGCGTTAAACCGAAAGGAAAATTATTAAACCCTTCGCCAAGCAACTCGACTTTACCGTCTGTTTTCGACACAATCGGGTAATTGTGACCCGCGTTAAATATGTGGACGGTCCCGGTATCCGGCTCGAGAACGAGCATAACAAACGTGATAAAACGATTGTCCCATTTGCCATAGAATACGTTGTTAAGCCGCGTCATCGCCGTGGAGCGCGTCTTTTCCAACGCCAATCCGTAACGCGCCTCAGAAGATAATTTAGCCATCAGAAGCGCCGCCTGGACTCCTTTGCCGGAAACGTCCCCCAGCACGATCGCTAACGATCCGTCTGACAACGGAATGTAATCGAAATAATCTCCGCCTAAATACTTCGCGGGTCGATAATAATCGAAAAACTCATATCCTTCAATTTTCGGGGGAGCGCAAGGCAAAAAACCTTTTTGCACTTGATTGGCGACCTGCAGCTCGCGTTTAACAGCTTTTTCTTCCGCTAATTCGTCGCGGTATTTCTGGTTTTCCCAATAGATCGCAACCTGATTAGCTACTACGACAAGCAACTTCAGTTCATTATGTTCAAAACGCACGCCGGTAGCCCGCGCGTCGACCTGAATGACTCCAAGGAGTCTTTGATTAGCGGAATCGTAGATCGGAGCGGCCATGACCGACGCAATCCGCGAACTGTAGATACTGTCCGACGCATTGAAGCGACGATCGTCGCCTGGCGAATCGGAAATAACTGCGTTGTTCGTCTCAAATACGTGTTGAATGATCGCGCGGCTTACACGGAAAGGACGCGCGTCCGATTCGTCGCGACGTTTATAGTCGATTAGTTTCCACTCGGACTTGTTTCGTCCCACGCCCTCGGAACTTTCGGCGACAATACATGCGGAATCAGCATTAGGAAAAAGTCCGAGCAAATTGCTTAAAAAACGAGGCGCTAAGTCGACGACGTCTTCTGCCTTGCCCAAAATTCTCCCAAAATCGAGCATAATGCGAAGGCGTTCTTCAAGAAGAGCAATTTCCCGCTCGTACTCCTCGAAAGAACGAAAACGAGATTTGCCCGACTCTATGTACATCGAAGAGTCAGGCGCTCCCACGACAACCTGCGACTTAATCAGACTTTGATCGAATTTGTCTTCACGCCAATTCAAAAGTTCGCCCGCAGCGGCTGATTTGGCTGAGCGCGTTCCAGAAGCGACGTCGTCTTGAAACAGAAGCGTTGCTTCGCCTATTTGGACCGTGTCTTGGCGGCGAAGAAGCGTCGGCTTCTCGATACGTTTGCCGTTGACCCAAACTCCGTTGCGGCTTTCAAGGTCTTCTACGCGCCAGCCGTCTGCCCCGCGCGTCAACTTGGCATGTTCGCGACTGACCGCGTTATTTGATATAACAACGTCGCAATAAGGCTGACGACCAATGACAAAAACGTCGCCGTTCAAAGAAACCGTTTGAGTCGAAAGATCCGGATTTTTGATCAGTAGTCGTTCCATTTGAACTTACCAGGTTTGAGTGGCTGCAGCGTCGGGGTAGACGACGTCAATCATATACAAGCCATGAGCAGGAGCGGTTGGCCCTGCGTATTTACGATCGGCGCTTTCCATGACCTCGCGCATGAAAGCTGGATTTTCAAACCCTTTATGACGTTGCCCAAACAAATAAAGAGTGCCGACGATCGCGCGGACCATATTGTACAAAAAACCGTTCGCTTCTATTTCGAACGAAATAAGTTCCGGTTCTTCAAAGGGCGGAAGCGCTCCTTCTGCTGCAACGCTTGACATATCAAGGACCTCGCGCTGACGATCCAAATTAGGAAACCTAAACGCTGACGCTAAAGGAAGCCGTTCAATGCGGACGTCATAAATTGTCCGAACAGTGGTCTTTCGAGGCGATCCTTGAGTTTGAAACGCGCTGAAGTCATGTTCGCCCAATAGAAACTGACCGGCCGCGCGCATCAAATCTATGTCGACGCGCTGCAGGAGCGTCCAGACATTACGTCGGAAAAACGGATATGCTGGACGAGAATCACTCGCAAGATAACGATACCTTTTGCGAACAACGTCTCGAATTGGATGAAAGTCGAGAGAAACTTCTGAGGAACGCCAAATACGTATATCGCGCGGCAGAAACGCATTAATCGCGCGCGTAAACGCATCGGTTGACAACGTCGACGTCGTTGTAAAAGCCGCAACTTGACAAAGCGCATGCACGCCAGAATCAGTTCGACCGCTGCCTGTTACTTCTACTTCTTCGCAGACAACCCGTGCAACAGCCTTTTCCAATTCTCCTTGTATTGTTCGAACATTAGGCTGTTTCGGTTGGATCTGCCAACCGGCGTAATTCGTACCGTCGTAACAGAGCTCTAACCTTATACGTCGCAAAATTAACGTCTGCAATGGGTTGTAGAATATTTGAAAAAATCGTTGGCGCCCAAAAGCAACGCCAACGATTAAAGGAACTGTTGGGAAGAGTCAAACGCCAAGGTTCAATCTTCCGTCGACGCTAATTTCATTCGGTTAAACTGCCGCCGAATGTCTCGTGACACGTAGAATTACACGTGTCGTCAACCGCTTCAAAGGCCGCCTTCATGTCGTCGAAGGAACCCTCTTTTGCAGCGACAGCGTTCGCTTGCTTGTTAAATTCAAGGGAAGCGGCCGCAAGACGCTCGCAATACTCGCGCCAAAGTTCATCCTCGTCAGGAGCCAAAGTCTCGCCGACATTTTCACGACAACCCAACGCAATTGCGACGATGATTGTGGAATCGTCAATCACTTTTTTCGTGTTTTTACCGCGGAGGAACGTCTTTTCGTTACGAGCCAAGCGCTTAACTTCGGTCGTAAGAGAAGGGAGCGCATACTTCATCAAGGGACTAAGATCGGCGACTTTAGCCCAGTCTAATTCCTTCGCTGCCCCTGGCTTCTCACGCGCGGCCAGGAGAGATTGATACGCCTTTTTAACGTCTGCGACCGTTTCCGCTCGTGCAAGTTCGGCAGCGGCAGCCATGATACCGGAAACGGAACCGCAAACAGGAGCGTCATAATCGGAAACTCCCAACGTCATAGCAACAACCGCTAGGGCGTTCGCGTCTCGGCGAACGCCAAGGACGCCGTCTTCAAAATTCGGAATCATCTCGAGGTCGTCTATGTCGCGTTCAAGCGACTCTATGAGCGAATCGATCACGCTTACCAAATTTGCGGCGGAAGGAAGCTCCTCAACTGACTCTGAATAAGCTCCATTTACCTCTGAAAAAAAAAAGGCAGTTGTGTTCTCCTCTGCTGGCGGTTCAGCAGGGACCGCTTCGCCCTCAGCTTCCGCAGCAGGAGCGGCTTCACCTTCGTCTTCCGCAGCAGGAGCGGCTTCGCCTTCGCCTTCCGCAGCAGGAGCGGCCTCGCCTTCGCCTTCCGCAGCAGGAGCAGCTTCGCCTTCGCCTTCCGCAGCAGGAGCGGCTTCACCTTCGTCTTCCGCAGCAGGAGCGGCTTCGCCTTCGCCTTCCGCAGCAGGAGCAGCTTCGCCTTCCGCAGCAGGAGCAGCTTCGCCTTCCGCAGCAGGAGCAGCTTCGCCTTCGCCTTCCGCAACAGGAGCGGTCTCGCCTTCGTCTTCCGCAGCAGGAACAGCTTCGCCTTCAGCTTCCGTGGCAGGAGCGGCTTCACCTTCGCCTTCTGCTTCTGCGGCAGAGGCTTCTTCGGCGGCTTTACGCTCCGCTTCGGCTTTCTCGGCAGCAGCCTTCTCAGCAGCGGCCTTCTCTTCGGCAGCAATACGTTCAGCTTCTGCTTTCTCGGTAGCGATACGTTCAGCTTCGGCCTTCTCGGCAGCTACTCGTTCCGCTTCAGCCTTTTCAGCAGCAGCCTTCTCTTCGGCGGCAATACGTTCAGCTTCGGCTTTCTCGGCAGCGATACGTTCCGCTTCGGCCTTCTCGGCAGCGATTCGTTCCGCTTCTGCTTTCTCGGCAGCTACTCGTTCCGCTTCAGCCTTTTCAGCCGCTGCTCTTTCCGCTTCAGCCTTTTCAGCAGCAGCCTTCTCTTCGGCGGCAATACGTTCAGCTTCGGCTTTCTCGGCAGCAGCCTTCTCTTCGGCAGCAATACGTTCAGCTTCGGCTTTCTCGGCAGCAGCCTT